>JANYGO010000159.1 GCA_025362325.1 Cyanobacteriota bacterium
ATTGCGACAGTTTTCACCAACCACCACTAAAATGGTTGACACCATAATTGCTGTGGCTTTGGATTTAATGAATCCGAAACATCTCAAAAACTGGTTTACTAATTGCTGCTACTGTACCTCATAACATCTGGAAGTGCTGTAAGACAGTCCACGGGGAAAAACGATGTGACAAACAGACGCTGCGATTGCTCTCCCGCGGCGCAATGACAAACAAACCTTAAGTGAACCGTATTGATTTATGTCCTCACCGATGTGGCGGTTGCTAGAATTAACGAATTTGCGTAGTTTCAGCCCATAAATCACTCATCTCACAAGACTTGTCTTCGTACCTGAGCGAAAAACGAGTTCTCTGCTGTAAGCTGTACACAATAAGCAGACTCAACATCATGAGTCTAGTGAGCGAAAAATGAGTGGAAAACGTTAACCAGAGATTGAGTTAGATTCCTAAATGGCTATGCTATAAGGTTGAGAAATCTATGGGCAATACAGGATTTGAACCTGTGACCCCTTCCGTGTGAAGGAAGTGCGCTACCACTGTGCTAATTGCCCGAAGATGATTATCGTAACATACTTACTCCCCATTAGCAACTAAAATTTCCCAAAAAAATCAGTTGCTGGTTTCGGAGTTTAACTCGACGCAATACCTGTACGATCGCACAAACAAATGCCCGATCGCACTCCCAGCCATCAATCAACCACCCACCAACCCGCCGAAGGGCCAACAAACCGCACCACAATCCACCAACCCACCAACAGACTAATCCCCGCCCAGCTTCCGCGACTTGTCCACTTCACAAAATCTGCACTTTGGGTTTTCGTGATTGGCAGCCACGGATAGATACGCTCTTCTTTACCGAATTCCTCGCCGATCGACTCTTTGCGACGCTTAGCTTCACCCATAATCTTTGTCTGCTAAATCAGATTTCAATTGAATAACTAACCAAATTATACGCCAACACGTCATCTCAAGCCTGCGTCAGCCAAGTCGTATCCAAATAATCAATCCTCGCAAACGGACTGAGCGCCGCTAAAACCTGCTGTCCGTAACTGCGGTGAATCACCCTGCTGTCAAAAATCGCCACCACCCCCTGACGTTCTCGCACCGGCGCGATCGCCCGCTGCAACTCATTCAGCGCCGCCGGTAGCAAATACAACCGAAACCAATCCCTGCGCTGCTCCTTATAATAAGCCACACGCGCCGTCACCAAAGGATTTTCCAAAGAAGGTAATGGCAAAGTTGCGATCGCCAGCAAGTGAGGCGCGCTCAACTCCCCCTGATGTTCCCGCCAAAACTCCCACCCAGTCACCAAAATCCCATTCTCCCCTACATCAGTTTTTTCCACCTGCACCCGAGAACCGAACTCAGAAGCCAAAATCGCCGCCATCCGAGCCCTCAGCGGTACATCACCAACAATCAGCACAGTTAAACCCGCCACCGACTCACTCATAAACAGCAAAGTCCGAATTTCTTCCATCAAAACACCCTGAAATTCCGGCGTATTCGGCAGCGGCAGCGAGTTGGGAATGTACAGTTGAATTAATTCGCTTTGTCGATCAGGCGAAAACTTCACACTCGTCAACTCTGGCAATCCCATCATTTGCCGGAAGATCGGAGCCTTCTGTTCCACATCCACCGCACAGCCAATCAACACCACAGGCACATCAGACCAAATTTTAGCCAAAACCTCCGCCACCTGCACCGGCGCGCTAAACAGCGAAAAAGACCCTGCCGATCGATGAATTTGTGCCCATCGCAGTCTGCCGTTTGTGTTCCACCGCTGCCAAAAATTGCTCCAAGCAGCCGGAATCAGCGGGTTTTGCTCGATCGTTTCAAACAACCCTTTCAAAATATTTTGCTCTGCCGTTTCCAGCAAATAGCACTCATCAGGCTTAGCTGGATGCTGAAACACAGCCCGCGTTAGCAGTACCCGCGCTTCTCGGATTGCATCCGCGAGCATTGGCCCAGATTGCATTAAATCATTCCAATCAGCCGGTTGCAAAGCCGCCGTCAATTGCTGGCGCGTCCAAACTTCCAAGTCATCCACACCGTCGATAATTGTCGGAATATGACTGTGCTGTGGCGCATCCGCCCCCAAGCGAGCAGCCAGCCAAGACTCGGGATCTGCTAGCATCAATCCTCGTCCAACCTCATGCTGCGAGTAAGTCTCGATCGGCTTTTTAGTTTGCAGCCCCTCTTGCAAGCGGGGAATTTCCACCGCCTGCAAATGTTCCAGCAGCGGTGTTGGCGCCACTAAAATCACTGGTTCGGGCCACATCAAAATTGGCATCAAATAACTGACTCGATACCGCTGTCGGTAAGCTCCTGCGGGAAGCCCAGTTTGAATCAGAGCGCTGCGCCCCAAGCGCAAAGCCCGGGCCACGAGACGCGCCATCGTTAAATGGTGGGGCCAGTGCGGCTCGGAGTTCGATCGCAAAAAGCGCAGCAGCGAGTTGTGGACTTCTACTTCAATCAATCGATTTCACACTTGATCTTGCTCAATCAAGATAATCAAAACTTGCCAGAAAATCAACTACTTTTTCACCCACAGGCAAACTGAATTTACTCTCCTGATTGTTTCCACCTCGCCGACCAAAATTCTGGTGAGACTGCACAATCAAACTCTCCTGCCCCGAACTAATTAAAATAGTTTGGGTGGGCGACTGAAAAAACTTTGTTTGCTGACCGGGATTTAGTGCTGTTAGCAGCATTTTTATCACCTCATTTAAATTATTCCTCGCTGCATTCAATGCCTTACACAACTGCACTATCCGTTTCTTGTCCAAATTTTGACTTGCGATAATTTTGCTGAGAGCCACAATATTTTTTTGAGTTTCTACGGCGTCATTAAAAGGAAGAATCGCTAAAAAAGCTGCTGGCAATAAATGCTCGTCGCTATCAAATTTAAAAGTGAGAGTTGTCCGGCGGTAGCCGACTTCAATATTGGGAGGACAGCTCATTGCCCGGTAATGCCGAGCTATTTCGCTGTAAGCTGTTGCTAAAGTGCTGTTGGCTGAGTGATCTAAAAGTGCGTCAACCACAATTTGCACTAACCCAGGCGTGTGATTTAAAAACTTTTTCGATTCTGACGGCCAATTAAATTGTTGAATCTGAGTGCGATCGCCTGCGGGGCTCATGTCCACCCACTCGCAAGTAATATCATCTGCGACGATCCCAAACCGGGGAACAAAATATAGTTTTGCCCCTGTTAAAGTTGCTCCCGTCAAATCAGCGCCCAGCCAATCTGCGTTAATCAAATTGGTTTCTGTCAAATCAGCGTGTACCAAACTAGCATTGGCTAAATTAGTATTGCTTAAATCTGCTCCGTTGAGGTTAGCTCCGCTGAATTTAGCATCGCTCAGATCCGCGCCGTTGAGGTTAGCTCCGCTCAAATCAGCCCATTTGAGGTTAGCTCCGCTCAAACTGGCACCGCTGAGATTCACCTGCTGCAAAGAAGCTTGTCTCATATCGGCATTGATCAAATTGACGCCGTTAAGTTCTGCTTTCGTCAAATCTGCGCCGTGCAAGTTAGCTTGTTGAAAGTTAGCTGATGAAGCCGAAGCACCTCTGAGATTTGCACCGGAAAGATTAGCACCGCACAGGTTAGCTTGTGTCAGTTTTACCTCCCTTAAATCTGCTTCAGTCAGGTTAGCGCCGCTGAAGTTAGTTTGGCTGAGTTCGCAGCGGACTAATTCAGCTCTAATCAGGGATGCTCCGATTAATTGAGCTCCACTTAAATCGGCTTTCACTAAGTTGGCTACGTTGAGAGTAGCCCCGTTTAAGATTGCGCGCGAGAGATTGACGCTGCTGAGTCTAGCCACATTCAGGTTAGCTTCGCTGAGGTCTGTTTCGCTCAAGTTAGCGCCGCTGATGTTGGTGACAAATAAGCTAGCCCGCCTTAAAATTGATTGGCTGAGGTTGATGCGGCTGAGATTAGCTTCATTCAGGTTAATTCCCGTGAAATCTCTGTCGCCTTCTGTGTATCTTTTGACGAGTTCAAAACGTTTGAGAAGTTCTTCAGCTTCCATTATTTTTACCTAACTGAAAGGGCGATCGGCTAACTTTTTTCTGGCATAAATACAAACGATCTCAAATTAATTTATAGTATTTACTCGCCGAGCTGATAAAAGCTTTTGACAAACTCAATCACCGTATTTAGCGGCGGGGTTGTGAATCTTTGGGCTTTAATTGCCGGCCCGATCGAGGTTTTGTTTACTCCCGGCAAATTTGTCAAGTTTCTGCCAAAGTCAGGGTGATAGTGAACCATCAAACTTTCGGCGCTGGAGTTGGCCAGTACAGTTTGGGTAGGCGATTGGAAAAAAGTCGAGACTGGTTCGCGATCGAGGCGCACCGGCTGAATTTTAATTTCCCCTATTTTCCTAATTGTTTTAGTCAGGGTCACGTTCAATTGCGCTACCAAATTTGAAACTCTGACGCCCAGATTATTGCCGCTTTGCGGTTGAATCATCTTGATCAGAGTAATGAGATTTTTTTGAGTAAATGCCGCGTCGCTAAAGGGAATAATCGCAACGAAAGCTGTGGGAAATAGTTGCTCGTCCTGGTCTATTCTAAATGAGATGATTGTGCGCCTCGAATTAACTTCTATGCTGGGAGGATTGCTCAAACCCGAGTATTGACGGGCAATTTGGCGGTAGGTAGCAGCGAGGATAAAGTTGGCGTCGGGGTCTAGGGGTCGATCGACAATAATTTGCACTGTCGGCGGTGTAGCATTAAAAAACCGTTGAGATTCTTCTGGGGTAAAGCGCTGAATTTGGCTGCGATCGCCGTTAGGACTCAGGTCAACCCAATCGCAGGTTATATCATCTGCTTTCAGGTCAAACCTGGACACCGCGTAAATTTTGGCCCCAGTCAGCGCCGCCCCCGTCAAATCTGCGCCTACCCAATCAGCGTGAATCAAATTCGCTTGAGTCAAATCCGCGTGTACCAGAGTAGCGTTCAACAGGTTGACATTGCTCAAATTTGCCCCGTACAAGTTAGCCCCGCTCAATCTCGCTTCATCGAGGTCAGCGCCCGTCAGGTTCGCCCCGCTGAGGTCGGCCCACCGGAGATTGGCACCTCGCAAGTCAGCACCGCTGAGGTTGGCTTGAGAAAGATTAGCTTGTCTGAGTTCGGCATTGCAGAGGTTAACTCCTCGCAAGTCTGCTCTGCTGAGGTCGGCTCTGTGCAAGTTGACCCGTTCCAAGTTGGCCGCTGTCAGGCAAGCGCCTCTGAGGTGAGCCCCGTTGAGGTCGGCTTGCTCTAGATTGGCTTCTCTGAGGGTGGCTTCTCTCAAATCTGCTTCGCTGAGATTTGCACCGCTCAAGTTTGCACCGCTGAGGTCGGCTCTGATCAGTTCGGCTCTGATCAGTGTAGCTTCGACGAGTTGGGCTTCGCTGAGGTCGGCCCGAATCAAATTAGCTACATTGAGGATAGCGCCGTTGAGGTTGGCTTTGTTGAGATTTGCACCGCTGAGTCTGGCAACATTGAGTTTGGCTTTTCTCATGTTGGCGTTGGACAGATTGGTGCCGCTCATATTGGTGAGGCTCAAGATTGCCTCGCTGAAATTAGCCCCACTGAGATCTATCCGGCTGAGATTTGCCTCGCACAGGAGGATGGCAGTAAAATCTCTTTCTCCTGCTGCATATTTGGTGATGAGTTCTTCGGCGTCCATGCTTTTGACTTTCCCTGATGTGTTAGCTAGAACAAAGCTTTGTTATGCCAACCCTTAAAATAGAATAAGCATTTTTTGTAACTTGATGCAATATGCTTAGACATCTATATTATGGAAGCCTTTTATAAAATCTAAAATGGTAGTGATATTAGCTTGGCCCAATTTTGTACTTTCGGCTAACTTGCCTGCACCTGAGTTGTTCGGGTCGTATTTTTTAATCAGGCGCTTGCCGAAGGATGGGTGGTGATATACGCTGAGTCTTTGGTCGCGGGAATTAATTAAGATCATCTGTGTAGGAATTTGAAAAAAATTGATGCTTTCGCCGATTTTTGGAAATGAACTGGAAATTTTAATTTGGTCTACTTTGCTGATAGCTTGATTGAGAGCTTTGCTGCATAACTGCACGTGTTTAGATTCTTTGACGTTAAGTTTTCCTGCATCCTGGGATTGAATCATTTTCATCAAAGCTATCAGGTTTTTTTGAGTTGTGGCGGCATCGTTAAAAGGAATGATGGCAACGTAAGCGGTGGCAAATAATTTATCGTCGCTGTCCATTTTAAAGGCGAGTACGGTGCGCCGGGAGCTGACTTCGATCGTGGGTGGCTGACTTAAACTCGGGTATTGTTGGGAAATTTGGTAATAAGTTGCAGCTAGGGCAAAATGAGCGCCTTGGTCTAAGGGCGAGTCAATCACAATCCGAACTGTGGGCAAGGTTTCGTGAAAAAATTCGTGGGTTCCTCCCGAGTTCAACCAGTAAATTTGACTGTGGTCGCCGTTGGGGCTGAGATCGACCCATTTGCAGGTCATGCCTTCGGTTTTGATGCCGAGGCGCGAAACTGCGTGGAGTTTGGCTCCGGTTAAGGTGGCTCCGGTTAAGTCGGCTCCAATCCAGTCGGCGCGGATGAGATAGGCATTTGACAGGTCGGCGTGAACTAAACTGGCATTCAGCAAGTTAGCGTGGCAGAGGTCGGCTCGGCTGAGGTCGGCGCCGCTCAATTTAGCTTCGCTGAGGTCAGCCCAGCGCAGATTGCAACCGCTGAGGATGGCCCAGCGCAAATTGACGCCGCTGAGGTCGGCGCCGCTGAGTATGGCTTGAGTGAGGTTGGCTTGTCGCAGTTCTGTGCCTCGCAAGTCGGCACCGCTGAGGTCGGCTCGGCTGAGGTCGGCGCCTTGCAGGTTGGCTTGTTCGAGGTTGGCTTCTGTCAAGCACGCGCCGCTGAGGTGAGCGCCTCGGAGGTTGGCTTGAGCGAGGTTGGCTCCTCTGAGGGTGGCTTCGGTGAGAGTGGCGCCGCTGAGGTTTGCTCCCTGTAGGTTGGCGCCGCTGAGTTCGGCTCGAATTAGCTCGGCTCTGATCAGTTTGGCTCCTGTGAGTATGGCTTTTTTGAGGTCAACTCGTACTAGGTAGGCGACGTTGAGGTCGGCGTCGGTGAGGTTGGCGCCGCCGAGATGGGCGCCGCTGAGTCTGGCGATGTTGAGTTTGGCACCGGTGAGGTTGGTTTTGCTGAGGTTTGCTCCGCTGAGGTTTGCTACACTCAGATTCGCACCCTTGAGGTTGGCTCCGCTCAAGTTGACGCCGCTGAGGTTGGCCTCAGTCAGGTTGATTCCGGCAAAGTTTCTTTCTCCGGCGGCATATTTTTTCAGGAGTTCCTCTACTGTCATGGGGGCGTTACCGTCGTATCAAATATCCCCATTTTATTGCTATGAATATCGGTATTGTAGGACTTGGTTTAATTGGCGGCTCGATCGCTCTGGATTTACGATCGCGCGGGTTTAATGTTTTGGGGGTTTCGAGTCGCCAGCAGACTTGCGATCGGGCGCAAGAAACCGGTGTTGTCAATCAAGCCAGCACACACCTGTCTGTGATGGCAACAGCCGATTTGGTTTTTATCTGCACCCCGTTAGGAGCGATCGAGCCGATCGTCCAAAAATTAATCCCCCATCTTTCCGGTGATACTATCGTAACGGATGTGGGTTCGGTAAAAACACCCATAGTGCAGGCTGTGTCCGATCTGTGGCCGAATTTTGTGGGGGGACACCCGATGGCGGGGACTGCACAAAGCGGCATCGAGGCGGCGGTAAGGGATTTGTTTGTGGGCCGGCCTTACGTGCTGACTCCGACAGCCCAGACGCCGGAGGCGGCGGTGGATCGGGTGGAGGAAATTGCGCGGTTGTTGGGTGCGTTGGTTTATCGGTGCGGGCCCCAAGAACACGATCGAGCTGTGGCTTGGATTTCTCATTTGCCGATCGTGGCTAGCGCTACGCTGCTCGCTGCGTGCGCTGCTGAGGGCGATCGGGATCTGGTTGATTTAGCTCAACATTTGGCGAGTTCGGGTTTTCGGGACACCAGCCGCGTAGGGGGCGGCAACCCGGAGCTGGGAGTGATGGTGGCCAAGTACAATCGGGAGGAGTTGTTGCGATCGCTCTCTATTTACCGCGACAGTCTCGACGAGTTCATCAGCGATATCGAAGCCGAAAATTGGCAAGCTCTCGAACAAAAACTGAAGCTGACTCAACAAGCGAGAGAGAATTACAACTTGTAAGTCAAAAATTGCTTAAAACTGTCCCCCGTCTCGATTATGATTGTGGACGCCTATATATTGAATTTCAATGTACACTTATTCTCGGCTTAAGCGGGCTTTACTGGGTGAATCTCTCCCCACCAGTGCATCTATTCACGAACGGCTGAGCAACGCTACAGGACTAGCTGTTCTGGCTTCCGATGCACTGTCGTCTGTTGCCTACGCGACTCAAGAAACTCTGCTGGTGCTGTTACTAGCCGGGAGTAGCAGTTTGAGTTTATCGCTGCCTATTTCGGGAATTATTGTTTTACTGTTGGCGATCGTGGCGCTGTCTTACCGACAGACAATTAAAGCGTACCCCAACGGCGGCGGCGCTTACATTGTGGCGCGAGAAAACTTGGGTACTTATCCGGGTTTGATCGCAGCAGCTTCGCTGATGATTGACTACATCCTCACCGTAACAGTCAGTATTTCCGCTGGTATTGCCGCCTTGACTTCCGCAGTTCCCTCGTTGCGCCCCTATACCGTTGAACTGTGCTTAGTTTGTATTGTCCTGATCATGTTTGCCAATCTCAGGGGATTGCGGGAATCTGGCAAGATATTTATGGTTCCCACCTATGCGTTTATCGTTGGCATTTTTATCTTGATTGGTACGGGTTTGTACCAACAAGCAACAGGTCACGTTTTGCCAACTTTAGAAAATATTCCAGCGAAGGAATCTTTGGGATTGTTTCTGATCGCGCGCGCATTTGCGGCGGGTTGTACAGCCTTGACGGGAGTGGAAGCAATATCGGATGGAGTGTTGGCTTTCAAGCCTCCTGAATGGAAAAATGCGCGGCTGACTTTGACCTATTTGGGAGTAATTCTGGGATTTATGTTTTTGGGAATTAGTTACTTGGCTCATATTTATCAAGTGATTCCTAGAGAAGATGAAACGCTGCTTTCTGTGTTAGGAAAAGATATTTTTGGAGTCGGAATATTTTATTACTATTTACAGGCGGCAACTCTGTTGATTTTGCTGTTGGCTGCGAATACGAGTTATGCGGATTTTCCGCGACTTTGTTATTTTTTGTCGCGGGACGGGTTTTTGCCGAGGCAGTTGTCGCTTTTGGGCGATCGACTGGTTTATTCTAATGGGATTAATCTGCTCAGCCTCTGCGCTGCTCTTTTAATTATCATCTTCCGAGGCGATACCACCGCCGTAATTCCGCTGTATGCGGTTGGAGTTTTCACTTCTTTTACTCTGTCGCAATCGGGAATGGTGATTCACTGGTTTAAGGAGCGAGGTAAAGGTTGGCAAGCTAGTGCTGTGATGAACGGTATAGGTGCAGTAGCAACTACGCTTGTTTTGAGTGTAATTGTCGCTACCAAATTCCTTTTGGGAGCTTGGGTTGTGGTAGTAACTATTCCGATCGTCGTCAGTTTATTTTTAGCTATTCGTCGGCACTATCGCTATGTGGCGGCTCGCTTGAGCATTCAGGGAATAGCACCTAGATCTTATCTTCCCATACCTAAAGTGAAGGCGGTGACACATCCGGCTGTGGTGTTAGTCGGACAGTTGCACCGGGGAACTTTGGATGCCCTCGATTATGCTCGTTTAATTTCTGATGAGGTTGTGGCGGTTCACGTAGATATTGGTTTGACCGATCGCGCAAAACTGCAAGCGGCTTGGCAAGATTTGCAATCTGACATTCCTTTGGAAATTCTGGAATCGCCTTATCGTTCTGTTGGTGACGCTTTAACTCACTTTTTGACTTTGTTTGAAGAACAGCGGCCGGGAGTCTTTTTAACGCTGATTATTCCGGCGTTTGTGACGAAAAATTGGTGGGAGGGACTGCTGCACAATCAAACTGCTTTCTTTTTGAAGGCGGCATTGCGGGCTAAAAGAAGTCGGGTTGTCACAACGGTTAGATATTATCTTTAAGTTATGAAAATTGGAATTATTTAGGAGACGCTGGGAAAAGAAACCGGGTTTCTGACCAAATTTTTTGCTTGCTGCGAAGTATTTAGGCAGAAACCCGGTTTCTGATACTCGCTGGCGGTTGACATATCAAAAATGATGTGCCACGATCGCCATAATTAGATAAGTGGCCTTCAACTTGTCTCTAAAAAGATTGCGGCTGCTGAACCAAAGTCTTTTAACAACTACAACATCTCTTCAATTTGTGGGGGTTGCTCTGCAACCCGCAACAGACTACTTATGCAGCAGCCAAAAAACTTGAACAGGCTTTTGCGAGCTTTGTCTCGGCAAGGTCTAGATGTGAGTTACAACAACAAAGTCTACTCGATTTGTCTCAATAGTTCTCTGAAAGAAAACTGGCAAGATGCCAGTTCCACAACAACAGAAAACAGTGAAAATGTTGGTGCTAGAGAAAACTGGCAAGATGCCAGTTCTACAACAGAAAACAGTGAAAATGTTTTTGCTACAAGAGAAAACAGTGTAGATGCCAGTTCCATAACAGCAGAAGTTTTGCTCCCAGAGGGTTTTCCGGTGGAAGCAAAGGCGCTCAAACAGTTGGTAAATTTGGCGAATGTTCGACACCCTCAAGGTGGCTGCGTTTGTCGTGCCTGCGCTACTCCTGACTTCCATCCGGGGGATGCGGGAGTGGCAATTGGCTCGATCGCCCAAACTGACAAAATGGTGATTCCAGCGGCTGTCGGTTCCGATATTAACTGCGGGATGCGCTTACACGTTGCTGATTTGTCGATCGAACAATTCCTCAGTCAGCGCGATCGATTTGTAGAATTGATGAAAGGCGATTATTTCTTCGGTACTCGCGATGTCAGCATGACTGCAAAAACCGCTCGCGCGATGTTCCAACACGGGATACCCGGATGGCTGGATGCTATGCAGGAGTTGGCAATTGGTAGCGTGGCAAATTCTGATTTCGAGCAGTTGGCGCAAGAGTGCGATCGCACTTTTCTCGGCGGTTCCATGAATGGCGATGTCAAATGGGCTCCCGAAGAATTAGTCCCAAATGACGGCTTAGTAAGGGATGGCGGGTTAGCTACCATCGGCGGCGGCAATCATTTTGTAGAAATTCAAGTGGTTGAGGAAGTTGTCGATCGAGCTACGGCTTATACTTGGGGAGTTCGATCGGGACAAATCGCTTTTATGATTCACTCCGGTTCGCGGAATGTCGGCAAATACATCGGCGGTATGTGGCGCGATCAAGCTGGCGAAGCCTGGCCGAAAACCCTAAAATACCCTGAATCCGGGCTGTTTCCACTGTCTGTCGAAGCCAATCCCGAACTTGTGAGCAGCTACCTACAAGCGGAAGCAACGGCCGCCAATTACGGTTTTATCAACCGTTTGTTGCTAGCAGAACTTCTGCGACTGCGTTTGCGGCAAGTTTTCGGGGATGTGGAAGCTCCTTTAGTTTACGATTTGCCTCACAATATTACTTTAGCTGAAGGTGCGGGTTGGGTGACTCGCAAAGGTGCTTGTCCGGCAGATTCTGGCCAGCCTGTAATTGTACCTGGTTCGATGGGGGCACCGTCTTATTTGCTAGTTGGTTTGGGAAACGATCGATTTTTGCGATCGGCTTCTCACGGTGCAGGAAGAGCGCGATCGCGATTTGATCTCAGTCGCCAAGGTGCTGACCAAACTGATGCAGCTTTGGGATTAACCGGCGTAGATTGCATTACCTTGCGCGAAGAACGTAGAATCGAAGAAGCCCCGGCAGCTTACAAACCAATTCAACCAGTAATTGACGTTCAGGTGGAGGCACAAATGGTGGGGATAGTCGCTAAAATGAAGCCAGTGTTAACATTTAAAGCCTAGGCTGGCTTTCTTTGTTCCTGCTCAAAAACTGATTTCACGAACAGCTAAGATGACAGTTCCCAAAGACAACTTCACAACCTGTGAAAATAAGTATAATATCATGTCCGGTCGATTCACCGCAATCATATTAGGTTCGTAGTGCGGACTTTAGTCCGCTTGCATCCGAGCGGACTGAAGTCCGCACTACGAACCGTTTTTATTACGAGTAATCGATCTAAGCTGATATAAAATCTAAAACTCGTCCAATTATCCCCATCCTAAATTGTCACCAAATCAATCAAAACCTGTCCATCCCCTCAAGCGACTGCTGAAATACGGGCGGCGCTACCGCCTGAAAACTTGGCTAGCAAGTATTTGCTCGCTGCTGAATAAATTCTTCGATTTAGCGCCGCCAGCATTAATCGGGATTGCCGTTGATGTGGTAGTGAAACAGCAAGATTCTATTCTCGCTCAATGGGGCATAAAAGATGTCTTTTGGCAACTGGCAATTATCACTCTTGTGAGCGCGATTGTTTGGACGCTGGAATCTATTTTTGAATATGCCTATGATTATTTGTGGCGCAATTTGGCTCAGGATATCGAACACGATTTGCGTTTGGAAGCTTACAGCCATTTGCAAGAATTAGAATTAGCTTATTTTGAAGAACGCAGCACGGGTGGTTTGATTTCTATTCTTAACGATGATATCAATCAACTCGAACGTTTTTTGGACGGTGGCGCTAATGAGGTGATTCAGGTAATTACAACGGTTATCGTGATTGGTGCGGCTTTTTTTGCTGCATCTCCTGGAGTTGCGGCTCTGTCAATGCTGCCGATTCCTTTTATTATTTGGGGTTCGATCGCCTTTCAAAATCGCCTCGCTCCTCTCTATGCTGATGTGCGGGAAAAGGTGAGTTTTCTCAACGGCCAATTGTCGAATAATTTGACGGGAATTACTACTATTAAAAGTTTTACTTCTGAGGATTATGAAACTGGGCGCATCGAAACACAAAGTCACGCTTATCGGCAAAGTAACCGCAGGGCGATCGCACTTTCGGCTGCTTTTATTCCGCTGATTCGGATTGTGATTTTCTTGGGGTTTATTGCAACGCTATTTCTGGGCGGTTTGGAGGTGGTGGCGGGCCGGTTGTCTGTGGGAACTTACAGCGTTTTGGTGTTTTTGACCCAGAGGTTGCTGTGGCCGCTGACTCGGCTGGGTGATACTATGGATCGATACCAGCGCGCCATGGCTTCTACTAATCGGGTGATGAATTTGTTGGATACGCCGATCGCAATTCGCACGGGCGATATTCGGCTGCCGGTTAGTTCGATTAAAGGTGAGCTACAATTTAAAAATGTTACATTTTATTACAATCAAAGAAAACCGATTTTGCAGTATTTTTCCCTGACTCTGGCGGCGGGAAAAACTACTGCGATTGTTGGCGCGACTGGTTCGGGGAAAAGTACGCTGGTGAAACTAATCTTGAGGCTGTACGAGGTACAGTACGGCAAGATTTATCTGGATGGCATAGAATTAACTAATCTGAATTTAAAAGATTTGCGCAGAGCGATCGGATTGGTGAGTCAAGATGTATTCTTGTTTCACGGTACGGTGGCGGAAAATATTGCTTACGGCAGTTTTGAGGCTAGCGATCGAGAAATAGTAAATGCTGCTCAAATTGCGGAGGCTCACGAGTTTATCGCGCAATTGCCGGACGGTTACAAGACTATTGTAGGGGAACGCGGTCAAAAATTGTCGGGGGGACAGCGGCAGCGCATTGCCATTGCGAGGGCTGTTTTGAAGAATCCGCCGATTTTGATTCTTGATGAAGCTACTTCAGCGGTGGATAACGAGACGGAGGCGGCAATTCAGCGATCGCTCGAACGAATTACCAAGAATCGGACTACAATTGCGATCGCCCACCGTCTTTCTACTGTCCGCAATGCCGATTGCATTTTTGTCATGGAAGAGGGGCGAGTGGTAGAATCGGGGCAGCACGAACAACTTATCGAACACGATGGAGTTTATGCGTCGCTCTGGCGCGTGCAATCTGGTATAAGATAAGCATGGTTTGTAGTCAGGACTTTAGTCCTTAAAGCCAGCATGAGAGGACTAAAGTCCTCACTACGAACTGTAGGAGAGCACTAAAGTCCTCACTACGAACTGCAACATATTAGTTTATACAAGCAAAGAGAGAAAATGTTTTTATTTGGCAGCCCTGATTCCGAACAAAAAAATGAGAATAACTGGCGTCGCAAGTTAGATAAATTTGTGAAAGCCAACAAACAAGAATTGGCGGCTTTAGCTTGGGGGCTGTTTCTGGAAAGGGGAGAAGAAAGTGACGATATTTTGGGGATAGATGTTGCAGGCACGCCGCGTTTCGTATACTGTAAAAAAGAGGCTGTCGAAGAGTTAAACCGTCAAGTCAAAAGTCATATTCAGGAAATTATCGGAGTGCTGAACGCTCACAAACCCGATAAAGAGGTGGCGATTGTGGCGATCGGCGAAGGTGAAATCAAGCTAATTTTGTTTGAAATTGACCCCGCACCTCCTGATTGTTTTGAAATTGCAGCAGCGGATGTCGATACATTGATCGATCGCCTGGAAAAGCAAATGGCTGAATATATCAAAGGATAGATCGTATCCAATCCAGTTAAAAAAATGCTAATTAAGTTCGTAGTGAGGACTTTAGTCCTCAGAAGATCAGGACTAAAGTCCTTACTACGAACCAATTTTGTTGTTTTCGATATCAAAACAACCAGCAATCAAAATAACCAGCGGGTGGCGCATCGTCTGTAAAAACTTGAGCTTGGTCTAAATTAGGTATAATTTCAGCTAATTCTGCACCTGTTTTCACCTCAAGAGCTCTGTCTGTCAAAGAAAACGAAAATTCATGCCCATCTTGCAAATATTTTGCTCTCAAAAGAATCTCGTCTTTCTCTAAAATAGGGCCGTTAGTCCCAATTAAAACACTATTAATATTCTTCCAAGGGCAGACGCATACCTGAGAAAACACACTTTGAAAAGTCTTAACTTTTTGGGCATAAAACTCATCTCTTTGCAGCAGATTTACTAGCACAACTCCTGCGGTTGACAAGTGTTTTTTGCAAAGTTCATAAAATTCTTTGGTTGCCAGCCGATGCGGAAAGTAGCCGTTGCCAAAAAACACGTCTGTCATAATTATATCGTACTGAATATCTGGGCTTTGCTGTTCTAGGTATTCTCTCCCATCCTGGATTGCGACGGTTAGTCTGTCGTCGAACTGCACTCCAAAACACTGTATGGCTGCTGAAATTGCGATCGCATCTACATCCGCACATTCTACAACAGTTTCCGGCAAATAATGGTGCAAAACCAACGGAATTCTGCCGCCGCCAAACCCAGCTATGTAAACTTTTTTAGGTTGATTTTGCCACACTAAACCCAACATCATCGCTTGGGTATATTCTGAAACTAAATGCAGGGGATTGTTGAGGGAAAATACAGATTGCAATAAATCTGTATGCAAATTCACCTTTTCTACCAAACACAGCTTAATTTGACCTTTGTCTTTTCTAACTGCAACATACTGAGATCCAGAATCTTTGCAAAAAATAACTCCATCCGGCTGTTGTTGCACCCAAGCCAGCCGCTGTTGAATATTCGCTAAATTGAGAGTTTGCCAATTCTTATGTTCGTCAATCATTTATAGGAAGGAAGAGTTGACAGTTGACAGTTGACAGTTGACAGTTTTGTAGGGTGTGTCGCCATAAATAATCCCTAAATTAGACCGATAACCTGATAGCGACGCACCTTATACATAATATTTTATGCAATCATGAAAAACCATGAGATAAATTAAGCCGATTACAGCCGCTTGTACGCCACCAAATCCAAACCAGAAATCGAAAGTTCCATTTTTTCCCAATCTTGCTTATCACCTGTTAACTTTTCAAACGCTGCTGCGGTGAGCAAAATCTCTCCCCGTTCCGCCAAATCCTCTCCCAGCTTGGAGGCTAGATTAAATTCCGATCCGTACATATCCTCTCCTTCCAGCATCAAAACATCGCCGCAGCCAATACCAATGCAGAGGTAAATATCCATCTCCGGCGGCAAAGTTGTATTGACAGCCGCTGTTTGCTTGAGTGAGTCGAGGGCAGCTTGCACGGCCGATTTTACATCGGGAAACACTGCAAAAATATTGTCTGCTTCTTCCTTGACTACAGTGCCACCGTATTCGGAAATTATCGGTTTAACAATGGCGTGCATCCGGTGAATCATTGCTAGAAAATGGATGATGCCGTAGCGGACAGTCGTTCGCGAGAATCCCGACATATCCATTACTAGGATCGTGTGTTCTTGACGGAAAGTTGCATTAATTTTGGCATCAATTTCGGCCATGTTTTCGGGATGTTCGTTTCTTTCTTGCAGCAGCTTTTCCAAGTTTGTGCGGTTATTTGTTTTCATTTGAGTTTAATTAATTAAATTCCCAATCTCGACACAGTTCTTGAGGCCGGCCGGCCGGCCGGATGCACCGCACAATTGATGCCGTCTTTGCCGTAATAATAATGGCAGACTTTGCAAGGTTGATTTTGCTCTAATTTTTTCATCAAAATTGCCCGAATTGTCTGAACTCGGTTTTGATATTTGTTGGCGTTCGAGTGAGTCGGTTCAATTGCCAAAGCTTGCTGGAAAGCTGCTAAGCTGGTATCGTACAATTTAATAATTTGGGCGCTGTATTTTGTCCAAGCATCCGCGCTACTTTGATACAGTTCGATGGTGTTTAAGTTTAAAATACCATATTCCGTCCAGGCGTCAGCCGAAGCTCGATCGAACTTAATATTGGCATTAATCAACACTTTTTTGATAGTTGCCAAAAGTTCCCTCGGCTGCCAAGGTTTGCTAACATACGCCTCGGCGCGATCGATCGCCCTAGAAAACAAAGCTAGCTGCTGTCCCTTCCCGGTTAAAAATATTACTGGTATATTCCGAGTTTCGGGATTAGCTTTAATTAAACGGCAAACGCCGTAGCCGTCCATGCGGGGCATCACGATATCTAATAATACTAAATCAGGGTAATTTCTCCCAACTTTATCCAGTGCTTCCACGCCGTCAGATGCTTGAATTACATTCAATCCGCTGCATCTCAACTGATGTGAAATGCACTCCCGCTGGCTGCGGGAATCTTCCACGACTAAAACTGTACTCATCACTCCACACCTGGTTTCTGAGGTAAACTTGTTCGCTGCTTCGAGTTGCCCTTGCTGACATTATTTTACCCAGATTGGATTAATTTGTTATCATTGGCGATCGGAATAATCTCAAATTGCAACAAATCTTAAACTGGGCAGCGCAGGCGATACCGATCGCAAAATACTGGTTGCTAATATACGGACAATTGTTAAAGGTTTGGCGACAAATATTCGGCTTTTAAACATGAATAACTGCCAACTGTACTGATGGCGGACAAAAAGCTTGTTGAATTGCAAGGGATAATCGGCTACTGTATACCTTGAAGTTCTCTCCTGACGACAAATGAATAGATTGCTCCTCACTTTGCTTGTAAGTCCGACGCTGTTTGGATCTCTGATGTCTTTAAGGGTGCTGGCAAGTCCCGCTGTTGGCGAAACACCAGCCCAATCTGCTGATGCGCCTCGCTGCGTGCGATCGCCCCACACTCAGCGCCTGAGTTGCGTGCGCCTCTCGGCGAAAACCGCTAATTCAGATTCTAAACCGACAATTGGCAAGCAGTCGCCGGATGGCCAGCCGGTGGCGATGATGGACTTTACGGAAGAAGAAAGCGATGCCGCCGTGGCGTTGTTTGGCTGCGATTGCCCGGTTTGCATGAATTCCCTGCGCCAGTTGCGCGGTTTGCCGCTGTTGCAGACGAGTTGAGGACGATCGGGCGAATGTTTGAATTTTGGTAAAATCGCGATCGTTGCGACATTTGATATTTGCGGGGCGATCGCACTTTTGCTCTACCATAACCTATTGGGTTCGGTGATCGATTGAATCAGGGCGATCGACCTTTTGACATTCCAAAAGTTATCCCCAATCGAATTCTAGAAGAGCTCAAAAAACCAGATTTTTAGCAAAAGTTTGGGTTTTGCATTTTCAACCGCAGATGAATGCAGATGAATGCAGATGAACGCAGATGTTGCAGATCGATCGCACCTGCTGCTAAAATAGAATGTATAATATTAGCGAAGTAAACCGCTACTAGAAATCATGTCCGCAAATACCGCGCTACCCGCAACCCTAGCTAAAATCGTCCAGCGCTTCCAGCGACACTCCGACCCGAAACAGCGCTACGAACAACTGCTGTGGTATGCGAAGCGACTCCCAGCATTTCCAGACAGCGATAAATTGCCGGAAAACAAAGTTTCTGGCTGCGTGTCGCAAGTTTATATTACCGCAACTTTAGCCGACGGAAAAGTTTCCTTTGAAGGCGATTCAGACGCTCAATTAGTCAAAGGATTAGTTGGCTTACTCGTCGAAGGTTTGAGCGGATTAACACCAGCCGAAATAGTCAACGTGACTCCAGATTTTATTCAAGATACGGGATTGAATGTGAGCTTGACACCTTCCCGCGCTAACGGATTTTACAACATCTTTCAAATGATGAGAAATAAAGCTCTGGCTTGCGAATTGAGCGCGCAAGCAGAAGCAAATTAACAGGAGAAAAAGCCGTTGATTTCCGGGATTTTTGGGGATGCACGAAGAGTATGCAGCGGATTTGGCGAATGCGGTTAAATCTTTTGTTTAAGGTAATTGTATTTTGTCTGATTTGGTTGTCGTTTTCTTTGCCAGTTTGTGCTGTCGGAGAGCCGCCGGTTGTCAATTCGCATGAGAGTATTGTTGAAAGTGCGATCGACTTTCACATCCATTCGTCTCCCGATGTGATTCCCCGCAGGTTAGACGATTTTGAGGTAGCTGAGTCAGCCGCGCGATCGCACATGAAAGCAGTTGTCCTAAAAAATCACTATGCCAGCACAGCAGCGCGCGCAGTTCTAGTTAACAAAATTGTACCGCAAATCGAAGTTTTCGGGGGAATTGTTCTCAATCGCGCGATCGGCGGCCTGAATCCCGACGCTGTAGAAGCAATGCACCGCATCGGCGGCAAATACGGTAAAGTAGTGTGGCTACCAACCGTCGATTCCGAGCATCATTTAAAGGTTTTTCACCAGTCTGGAATTGGGATTAAAGTAGCCGAAAACGGCCAAGTTTTACCGGAAACAGCAGCGGTACTCAAGATTGTAGCTAGAGATAATTTAGTCTTGGAAACCGGACACATTTCCTCAGCAGAAGTAATGGCAGTTGTCCGGCAAGCCAACCTTCTCAACATTAAAAACATCCTGATTACCCACGCCATGGCCGACGTACCCGGTTTGTCCCTAGAAAACATGAAAACAGCCGCCGCAATGGGAGCTTTTCTAGAACTAGCATTTGTCAACGATTTGATGGGACAAAATGCCGCGGACAAGGGACATAGAAACTGGCATCATGTTTCAATTAGTCAGATGGTATCAGCGATTAAACTAATCGGAGCCGAGCATTTTGTTCTCAGCACCGATTTGGGAAGGAAACTCGATCCTTTGCCAGCGGAAGGTTACAAATTATTTGTGACAAAATTGATAAACCAAGGCATTTCTCAGCGCGAAATTGATTTAATGATGAAAGAAAACCCAGCTCACTTGTTAGGAATAAAAAACTCAAATTAATTCTAAAGTTCGTAGTGAGGACTTCAGTCCTCTCTTTGATTTCTAGCAGCTCAATTGTGAGGAATGAAAAACTAAAGTTACTTCTAAAGTTTGTAGTGAGGACTTCAGTCCTCTCTTTGATTTCTAGCCAATAAGGACTAAAGTCCTCACTACAAACAAAATTTCCCTTCTTCCATCCATCCGTGACATCCGTTAAATCCGCTACCAAATCCGTTGCCGAACTTTCTTCTATTCTTGATTGCCTTTGCCGCGCATATATCCGTTATCTGCAATCCGCCAAGCACCCCCAGTATTGCCAGTTAAATCGGAATCCTCCACCGTAGCAATGGCATCTCTGTAAACTGCGATCGCCTCACCTTGATTACCATTAATCCGACAGCCACGCACGATCAATTTTCCTCCCACTCCGACACCGATTCCCAGACTACCGTTATCATAAATATTGCAATCTTCCACCGTTGCTTTCCCACGATCCGAGATAAAGATTCCGTTCCATATTCCATCATGAATTTGACAGCGACGGAGTACAGAATCAGCGTCGGGGCCGCAAATTCCCACCACAGAATAGTCCGCAGAAGTCATATCGCTGTCTTCTACGATTAACTCGCCTTTGCGAATATCTACGGCATAATATTTACCCGTTGTTCTCATTGTCAAACCTCGCACTAAAGCGCTATCTGTTTGCATTTTAATGCAGTTTGAATTAGTGCTTTCGACAGTGATGGTACCCGCTTCTGTGCTGCCGATAATTTCCACAGATTTGTCAATAATTAGACTTTCTCGATACAAACCGGGCTGTACGTTAATGCGCGTACCGGGCGCCGCATTTGTTACCGCTTCGCTAATAGTAGTATAATCACCTTGACCTTGTTGACAAACCACAAATTCTTGACTTTTCAAAACAGGTGATTCTGAGGTTGATTCGGCAATTTCCTCTATTAATTCAGCTTGTTGAACTTCTCGATCGCCCTTTTGGGCAATTTGCGATTTTAGTTGCAAGCGTTCTTGATAAACTGTTTCTAACTGATGTTCTAACTCGGATACTTGAGATTGCAGTTGAGCTTGATTCTGGTTTGCTGTCTCGATTTGACTTTGAACCTCCGAGAGTTGAGCATAAAGGTATGAGCGTTCTCTGTTAGCAGTTTCTAGCTGAGATTCCACTTCTGAGCGACTTTCTCTCGCAGTTTCTAACTGCTGTTGTAACTCGGATACTTGAGATTGCAGTTGAGTTTGATTTTGATTTGCTGTCTCGATTTGATTTTGGAATTCTGACTGTTGAGAATTGAGCTGAGATTCTAATTGCGATCGACTTTGATTTACGCATTCTAACTGATTTTCTAAGTCAGATGCTTGAGATTGCAGTTGAGTTTGATTTTGATTTGCTGTCTCGATTTGACTTTGCAATTCCGATAGTTGAGAATTGAGTTCCTCTTGCAATTCTGAGCGACTTTCTCTCGCAGTTTCTAACTGCTGTTCTAAGTCGGCTACTTGAGATTGCAGTTGAGTTTGATTTTGATTTGCTGTCTCCATTTGAGTTTGGAATTCCGACAGTTGAGAATTGAGCTGAGATTCCACTTCGGAGCGACTTTGACGCGCACTTTCTAACTGCTGTTGTAACTCGGATACTTGAGATTGCAGTTGAGTTTGATTTTGATTTGCTGTCTCGATTTGACTTTGCAATTCCGACAGTTGAGAATTGAGCTGTGAGCGTTCTGTGTTTACAGTTTCTAGCTGAGATTCTAATTCTGAGCGAGTTTGACGCCCACTTTCTAACTGCTGTTCTAATTCGGATACGTGAGATTGAAGTTGAGTTTGATTTTGATGGGCTATCTCGATTTGAGTTTGAAATTCCGACTGTTGAGAATAAA
Organism: Cyanobacteriota bacterium; assembly: GCA_025362325.1. GTDB lineage: Bacteria > Cyanobacteriota > Cyanobacteriia > Cyanobacteriales > Microcoleaceae > Microcoleus. The sequence goes on from JANYGO010000159.1 coordinate 21,521, forward strand.
GCTGCGATCGCTCTGTCTGATGAGTTTCTAGCTGAGATGCCAATTCTGAGCGAGTTTGATTTACACTTTCTAACTGCTGTTCTAACTCGGATGTTTGAGATTGCAGTTGAGTTTGATTTTCATGGGCTGTATCGATTCGAGTTTGCCATTCCGAAATTTGATCACAAAACTGCGATCGCTCTGTGCTAGCCATTTCTAATTGACTCTGCAATTCTGACAACTGAGACTGAAGTTGTTCTCGCTCTCTAACAACCGTTTCTGATTGACTTTGCAGCTCAGACAATTGAGATATTAACTGTACTTTATCCTGATTAGCTACTTCTAATTGTCTTTCCAGCTCTAATAATTCAGGTTGAGGTTGCTCTACTTGTTGACAGGCGGTTTCCCATTGAGAATTGAGTATTTCGCTTTCTTGCTGTGCACTTTCCAGTTGAGCTTGCAAGCCCGAAAGTTGAGACTGAAGTTGCTCCCGATCTTGAATTGAGCGATCGCACTTAATTTGAATTTCCGACAACTGGTACTGTAGCTGCGATCTGTTTTGACTAACAGTTTCCAACTGACTGTCAAATTCCGACAGCAAAGCGTGAAATTGAGAACGTTCTGCATCAACCGTCTCTAATTCTGCTTGCATTTCCAGCATTTGAGCGTTAAGTTGCGATCGCTCTTGATGCGCCACCTCTAACTGATATTGAAGTTCTGCCACTTCGGCTAACTGCGACTCAGCTTGTTCAGCATTTTCTAGCTGAGACTGCAAATCAGCAATCACAGCATCAACTTGCGATCGCTCCTCGGCAATTCCCGCCAAAAATTCTTCCAATTGTGAGACTTGATCGTGTAAAATATCTTGCTCGCGAGTCACAAATTCCAAGCGACTTTGCAACTCAGACACTTCAGAATTTAGCTGATTTTCATGCTCCGTCTTTTGTCGCAATTCCGAACTTCGGGCATCCAACTGCGACGCCAACTTCGATATCGCCTCCTGCGAACCCTGCATCCGCACCAAATTGCGTGAATTCCGCTTATTCAAAATTAGCCAGCAGATTAATGCACCGCCTGCAAATCCTATTAATAAAAGTAATGCTTCCATTTGTTTATTTAATTGATATAAATTGAGTTGCCCTGATGCTTGTCCCAAAAAAGGGACATCCAGAAATTGCTATCTCACTCAAGAATATCACAAGTTTAGCGCCTGTGTTTAATTGGGTAAACAATTTATATTTGTTTACAAAAGCCCCACAGGTAAGGTGCGCATTGCGCACCATACATTGAGATGTGATGCGCAAGTCCGATTAGCGAAGCAAATCCACAATATGAGGAATAATCTCGATATGTTGAGTCAACAAATAATCCAACCTATCCGCCAGCAAACTAAAAATTAAATCGTTATAACTCATCCCGTATTCCGCCAAACCCAAAGCAACCAAACTCGTCACATTTTCGCCCGGATGTTTCAGATCCGGTTTCGGATTTGCTTCCAAAACATAAAGTTCTCCATCAGCATCGCTGCGGACATCAATCCGCACCAAACTGTTCAAACTAAACTCCCAATAGATTTTGCGAGCCAACTCAATCAACTGCTGTTTGAGTTCAGGTTCCTCGGCCCCCATCAACCGCCCGCGATCGGCCGTAATCGCCTTTTTGTCCATAGAAGTAAAGATGCGTTCCTGCGCATCGAAAACTCGTTCTACCGTCGAAAATGCCAAAGGCTTCGTATTTTTTGTAAAACCACCTTTAGCATAAGTAACATAGCCACAAACCGCTACACAAAACTCTCGTCCCGGCAAATACTTTTCAATTAAAGCAGTATTGTGAGTTGCTCGATGAACTTCCGCCACCGCCCGAGATAAACCCTCAAGTTTGTCTACAAAATGAACGTGCAGCGAAGCGCGGCCGGAGACGGGTTTCACGATAAAAGGCCCTTGATACTCACCAAAAGCAATTGCAAAACGCTCGTGCTTCTGAGGCTGCAAAATCCCCTGAGAAGGATGCCAAGTCATAAACGGAGCAGTTTTAATTCCGACTGATTCCAGTTCCCGTTTAAAAGCGTGTTTGTTATCTAAAATTGAACTGTTTAAAGGATTGTGACCGACATAAGGCATTCCCAACATTTCCAACAGAGCGGGAGTGTGGCAAACAGGATTGTAGCCCTGGACTCCGCCCGTATTTAGCCACACTAAATGGATATTTGTTTGTTTAAGTTGTTCCGGCAAGTTCATGTCGTCAGGGATGACAAAGACTTGCTTGAAGCCAATTTCTGCTAATGAAGAGGCAATCTCGCGGGCGACGACTTCGTAACTCTTCCAAGAGCGGGGATTGTGAGTTTTGTAAATCACGGAACCTGGGCGATCGCAGTTGCCACCAAATACCACAGCAATTCGCAATTTAGCAAACAACACTTCTAAATATTCAGGCAGTAAACTAAAGTCGTAATCCCAGGGGTTGATGTCAATTGATTTTGCAAGCATTTAAGTTTATTGTCCTGTTTGTTTTATTTATTATCGGCAGAAGTGCTAGATTTTGCCAAATATATTCCAGCCAAAACCACCGAGAAAGCCAACCAATTAAACAAGCTCAAAGTTTCCGAAAACAGCATCCCGGCAATAATCGCGGTAATCACTGGTTCTAGCAGTAGGAAAAGAGCGACAAAACCCGATGACAAACGACCGAGACTGTGGATGAGAAGTCCTTGGCCGAAAGCTTGACAAATCACGGCCAAAGCAATTACAGCCAGCCATCCCTGCCAAGAATTAGGGAAAATGCGATCGCCCGCCAGGACAACTAAGGGCAAAATCAAGATGCTGCCAATGAAACAGCGCCACATCAATATAGTGGTCGCCGGGAACTTCGTCCGCAAATGCTCTGCTATCAGCAGATTTGCCGCATAAAATACCGCCGATAGCAAAGCAGCAATGTCCCCAGCAAAATTGTCTCCCGCTGTTTGCAAATCGTCCATGCCGATCGCAATTGCACCTCCCAAAGCCACCGCCATCCCCAGCAAAAACCTGCTGTCAAAGCGCCTTCCCAACAGCAGCCATCCCCCCAAAGTAGTAAATAAAGGAGTTAAATTTCGCAGTACAGTTGAATTAGCGACATTAGTTTGAGTCAACGACCAAGCCCAGAAACCCAGTGAAGCAGAAGATACCACGCCGACGGCTGTTAATAGCATGAAATCGCGGAGAGTGTAGTTTGTCGATCGCACTTCACCATCATTCCCAGACAATCGGCGACGCACTTCCCCCGCACCATTCCACAGTCCAAACACCGCAGTTGCTATCCACAAACGGTTAAAAACAGTAGCATTCGGACTGATTTCCCGTTCGCTCAACCTAATAAAAATCGCGGCTAGCGACACCGCCAGCAGCGCCGCCGACAGCCAAACGATCGCCCAAATTTTACTTTGACTGTCAGCTAAATCACCGTTTGTTAAATTGTCCTGGTTTCCCGAAACAATAGTTTTTTCTTCAGTTGTCAAGGCGGACTTTAACTGATTATCCTCCAAAATATTGCGCTGAATCTCAATATTTTGCTCTGATAATTCCCGGTTTTTTGACATTGTTAAAAATTCCTACGAAGCGGCGAATCAACAGAAGACGGTGGTTAAAATTGCAGAAGATAACTTAATTTTAACCACTCTGTCTTCAACCCTTGGCTTGCGCGTGAGTGTTTGTATAGACGCGGTTTCAACCGCCCGGTATTCCTAAGTTGAAGGTTTAACAGAAAGTCTTGTCAAAGCCTCCTTCAGCGCTGGGGGTAATTGGCGGATAATCTTGCCCTTGTCGCGATCGATCCCCACCAAAGTTACCTGTGCTGTCACGTATAACTCTTGAGCATCGGGCGATCGAATTTCGTAATCCCACAGCAGCCGCACACCCTCGCTAGCAGCCATCCGCGTTCTGACTGCCACAGATTGACCCATTTGCACAGAGCGGTGGTAGCGCAGCGAAAGTTCAACCACGGGCAATTCCACACCCTGCGCCACCCACTCTGCATACTCGATACCGAGAGAGCGCAAACTTTCCACTCGCGCTTCCTCCATCCAAGTTAGGTAAGTCCCGTGCCAAACTGCGCCGCTGTAGTCAGTATGGTGAGGGTAGACTCGCACCAAATATTCAAACCAGCCCTCCGAGTCCATACCGGGCCGATTTTGAATAACACCGGCCGCCGCGAGTTCTGGTTGAGTTCGATCGTTCTCTAACACGTTACAAATTGTTCCAAAACGCTACATTTCTACAAATGATAAAGCAAACTTCAGGCTTATGCTTGATAGTAAGAAACTAGAGTACCAACGCTCTAGTTTAACGTCGCACAACAAAACTCAACCGTTTTCACCGCCAAAACCATGATAGAAAAAATTTTAGTAGCCGTCGCCGGTCGTGGCTTGTGCGAAGAGATGTTTAATATGTTGATGGACATCCCTTCCTTGCAACAAACCTCTGTCACAGTCTTGCACGTCGTGCCGCCCCAAGTAACCTCCGATGGCATGGCCGCCAAGTTGGAAGAAGGAGGCAAGATTTTAGCACAAGCAGTCCAGTCTTTGAAAATAGATCCCAGCAAAGTCAATCCCCGGCTCAAACAGGGAGACCCGAAAACCACAGTTTGCCAAGTCGCAGAAGAAGAACAATCCGACTTAATAATTATGGGTTCCCGGGGACTCGGACGGCTGCAATCGATTTTGGAAAACTCAGTCAGCCAGTACGTTTTCCAGCTCACATCCAGACCGATGCTGTTAGTAAAAGACGACATCTACGTCAAAAGAATCAAGCGCGTCATGGTAGCACTAGACAACTCAGAATCTGCCAAACAGTCCTTGCAGCTTGCGCTATCTTTCGTCAAAGAAGTCAGCGGCGGAGAAATAATTTTAGTACACGTCACCAAAGATTTGACTGGAAAATCTAGCGAAGATTTAACAGCAACTGCTGAAAAAGACCCCGTATTGGCCCCCGCAGTAGCAATCGCAAAACAAATGGGAGTTAGCTACCGCTGCGTCAGTTCGACAGGCAAGCCAGGGGAAGCAATTTGTCGGATTGCCGACGATATGAATGCCGATTTATTAGTCATCGGTTCCCCCGATAGGCGGCCCAATGTTGCTAAAAACTTCCTGGATCTCGATCGACTCGTGGGAAGTTCCCTCTCAGACTACGTGCGAGTCTACGCCAACTGTCCCGTCTTGCTAGCCCGCACAGTCGGTTAGATTCTCATCGTTAATAGCGGTAGGGTGCGTCACGAAAGGTAATCTCAATCATCAACCCCAATCTGATGATGACGCACCATTTATTCCGGGGGTGCGTCAGTTTTGAGATTATGAGGAAAGTAGAGCAGTGGACAGTTGACAGTGGACAGTTGACAGTTGTATAACGGGAATCAAATCATTGATGCAGTACGGGTATCGCCTCTATTCATGAAGTTATTTATGTCCTCACCGATGTGGCGGTTGCTGTAGCTAAAATCTTTCTAGCTGAGGCACCATACTTCTCAGATTGTAGGGAAACGGCAATGCCGTTTCCGGCGCCGGATTCTGCTTTTGGAAATTGGTATTCACAAAAAAAGCGCCCCAGGAAAAAGCTGGGACGCTTTTTTTTGCAACTAGCTTTCGCGAGACAAAAATAGCATTAGTTGCTATTCTTTTCCACCTTGACGGCTAGCTGTTTGAATGTACAGAATGATTAGAAAAACGCTGGGAACCAATACAAATAGAATGGTTGCCACAAACCCTAAATCGTTAACTTCCATGAAGACCCCAGCCTTTATTAAAAAATAGGAAAACACACACAACTAGGATAACACTCAAAGGCAAAAGAGAAACTCGGAGCGTCGCAAAGCCAGAGAATGTCTACTTCTTCCTCCCTCTTCCTTCCTCCCATGCGTTACATCCGTTAAATCCGTTACGGAATCCGTTGCCGAACTTCCCTCCCATCCGTTACATCCGTTAAATCCGTTACGGAATCCGTTGCCGAACTTCCTTCTTCCTTCGGAAACCCCAGTTACGGCTTAGTCTTCACACTCACCGGGCCGTTGACCATCGTTTGACAAGCCAAGCGGTAGTTTTCGGGCTTTTTCTTGAGCTTGCGGTTTTCAAAGTCAGTGCGGGGCGACAGATTTTCACTGCCCTCAACAATTTCCACAATGCAGGTGCCGCATTGACCGATGCCCCCGCAATTCATCATCTTTCCCGAAAACGTGTACAAGTCGATGCGGTTTTCTAGAGCTTTGAGCCTCAAATTGGCTCCATCGGCTGCGATGACTTCCTGATTTTCCTTCACAAACTTGATATTAGCCATTACCGATTCCTTAACGCAGTTGAGATGGATCTCTATTACAAATTATTAACTAATGTGTCGGATGTTTAACCGATGTCTAATTGCCTTTGTGATTAAAGGACGCGCGGCGTAGCTGTCCGTAGGGAATCGCCCCAACTCAACCCAACCCCAACCCAATCTTAAGGAGCATCCGAGAGGTTGTTAGTCGGCAGGTTGGTCACGGCCCGCTGGAGAGACGAAAGCCCCTGGTTGTAGGTGATAATTGCCGACAATCGGTTTCTCTCAGCCCTAGTCAAATCTGTTTCCGCCTGAATCACATCCGTCTGAGTGCCCACACCAGCTTGAAAGCGCAATCTGGCTAAACGCAGAGCTTCCCTCGACTGCAAAACCCCCGCCTCAGAAGTTTCGATATTGGCAAAACTCGACTCCAAGCCAAAATAAGCTTGTTCTACTTCCCGGCGCACCTGGTTGCGGAGTTGGTCAAATCGACTTTCGGCGATCGAGATATCCGCATCCCGCTGTTTCACCCTCGCCCTCACCGCGCCCCCGTCGAAGATATTCCAAGTCAAATTCGCTTGCAGCGCATACCCGCTCGCCCAGCCGCGACTTGCAAACGGAGCCTGGTCGTCAGAAGTTGACCCCAAGAAGTTGTAGGAACCAGTGACATTTACTTGAGGCAGCCCCCCCGCCCGAATCGATCGCCTCTGCTGCTGGCTGATATTCCTCTGTACCAACTGCTGTTCCAACTCGGGGCGATTCTTAAAAGCCTGCACGATACTCTCTTCCAAAGACAGCCTCCACGCACCGGCTTGTTCCACCGGGTCAGCCGCCGTCAAGTTCGCCGACTGACTTATATTCAAAATCTCAGCCAGCCGCCGCTGCGCCACTCGCTGATCGCGACGGGCGACTGAGAGTTGCTGCTGTTCGTTAGCCAAATTTGACTGAGCCTGCAACACAGCAAACCTGGTTCCTACCCCGGCCCGTTCCAAAGCTTCAGCATCCCGCAAACTTTGCTGGGCATTTCTCACCGAAGCTTGGCGGATCGCCACTTGTCCGTCGGAGTTTTGCAAGTTGTAGTAAGCATCAGCAGTGTCGAAGCGGAGTTGCTCGGCTTGGCGCTCCAAATCCAGTTCTCGAAAGCGCAACTGTTCCCGAGCCGCGCGGATGTTAGCGTTGCGGCGGCCGAAAATGTCGAGGTCGTAGCTCAACTGCAAAGTGTTGTTGAGACTGATGCTGCCAAAATTTTGGGGGGTGGGAGTGTTGGGCCGTGGTTGGTTGTTTGCTGCCGCTGTGGCTGCCGCATCGTCGATCTGGCGGATGCGAGACTGCACCCCAATCTGTCCGCCGGCGCTGACGCTGCGGCTGGCGCCCATTTGAAAAGTCAGGTCAGGAAATAAAGCAGCTTGCTGTTCGCGCAGGGCCGATCGATTTTGTTCGACTTGTTGCTCGGCGATTTGCAAAACTTGACTGTTGCGGCGCGCCAGATCGATCGCCTGCTGCAACGTAATTGACTCTGTTTGCTCGATCCTGACATCCTCGGGCTTAGTCGGAAACTGTAGCGGATTCGGGTTGGGTTCCAGGGAACCCGGAGGCTTGGTGTCTAAAATGCCCTTCGGCGTCAGAGGCGGGAAACTTTCGTTCGGAGTGCCGCGGATAATTGGTACCGGGGAACTGGGCACCGGAACATTGTTGAGGCGGCTCGGGGCTGGTTGCTGCTGAGCGCCTGTCGCTGCCGGCGTTCGAGACTGCGCCAAATTTTCCGGCTGCTGAGTTGAGGGGGCAGCCGCAGCAGCCTGTTGAGGCTGTGATGCCGGTGAGGGCGCGGTTGGGGGAGTTGAGGCGATGTTGTTAGCTTCCCCTGGCTGCGGGGACTCGGAGGTTGGGGCGTTTAGGGCGATCGCCAGTTCGGGCTCTGATGCTGATGCTGGCGATGTGTTCGAGGTCGATCGAATATTCTGCGCTAATTCGAGCTGATTGCTAAGGGCAGAACTGTCCTGCGCCTGAGCCGGAGGCTGTGCACAAGCACTCTGTCCGGCGTTGCTGAAAGTAATTGCAGCGCCCACTCCGACCACCACGATTTGACGAAAAACACGCATAATTTTTTAATTACTTTGCAATTCTAGAGACAATTTTAGAGCAAGATTGAAGTCTCAAGTTTCTAATTTGAAGCCTCAACCCGCCAGTTACAAGTCACAATTACCCTACTCATGTTACTTTTGAATGCTTGATTAAAAATTTACAATTTCACTTGTGCAGTTGCCAGACCGATCGCCCCCGAGATTAGTTCCTCTACTCCGCTCACCGGCAAAATCCGGGTTTTCAGCGAGTTTTCGAGTTCTTCTAGGGTCATGTCGTCGAGAAAACGCGGTTCCCCCTGTTTTAGCATCACCGACGGCAGGAGGATGCCATCTCCCAAGTCTCGCCCCTGCAAAGCTTCCAGCAAATCTTGCCCGGTGAGCAAACCCGTGACAGTGATAGTTTGTCCCCAGTAGCGACTCGACAGTGCAGCCATGTTGACGGACAAGCCTGGAATCTGGTTGAGTTGTTGTGCGATCGGCTCAAAAGCCTTTTCCACAGCATTCCCCACCACCCAAACCAACCTACGCGGCGGACTAACCGGCAGCGGTTGCAGCTTAGCAAAAGCCGTTTCAAACTGCTGAATAAACTGCCGAATCGAACCCACACCATTACCAATTTGGGGATAATCCTCATAATCAGCCGCCGACGGCAAATCCAAACCCGCGATTAAAAACCACTCATCAGCCAGCCAAATGCAGCGCGATTTGGCCTTCTGCTTTTTCCCCTTAGCGCCGCCTTTCCCCTGACTCAAAACCCCTTGAATTTTCTGCACTTGCTCGATTACCTCCCGCGCTTTTTGGGCAGTTACAGCAATTAATTCATCTTCTGCAGGGCGAAAGCGAGTTAAACCCACAGGCACCACAGCCACCGATGCCACAGCCGGGATATTTCCGGTATGAAACTTTGCCAAACCCAACAAAGTGCGTTCCAAATGTTCGCCATCATTAATCCCGGGACAAACCACAACTTGAGCGTGAATTTGCAAACGGCGCTCTTGAAACCATTTGATTTGTTCGAGAATCTGACCAGCGCGGAGATTTTTCAGCAACCTAATTCGGACTTCCGGTTCCGTAGCGTGCACCGAAACGTAGAGAGGAGAAAGTCGCATTTGTTCGATTCTGTCCCACTCTTTTTGAGTTAGATTGGTGAGAGTCAGATAGCTGCCATAAAGAAAGCTGAGGCGGTAGTCATCATCTTTGAGATACAGAGTTTCGCGCTTTCCCGGAGGCTGCTGATCGATAAAGCAAAAAGGGCAGCGGTTGTTACACTGAATTAGTCCGTCGAAGAGGGCAGTTTCAAATTCCACACCCAAGTCTTCGTCATACTCTTTTTCTATTTCTAACTTGTGAGTTTTGCCTTTGGCATCTAAAACTTCTAGTTCCAGAAATTCGTCGGCGCACAGGAATTGATAGTCGATCAAGTCGCGCGGTTTTTGGCCGTTGACGGCGACGATGGAATCTCCGGCATCAAATCCCATTTCGGCTGCGATGCTGTTGGGGATAACTTTGGTAATTAGGGCTGGTTTGATTGAGGATTCGCTCATAAGTTTGCGATTAATTTGTGGTTTGATAAATTTCTGTTTAAAAAAGTATTTTAAATTTCAAGCAAGTCCTAAGCTATATCACAATCTCTACCATTTGTCAAGTGTACCGCCTAGGGAGAAATAGGTGTTTGTGAAGTGCGATCGACCCACAACCCACAAGCTTTCAAATAATTTATTGTATTTATTAAGTCACATTAAATCTGTATCATTAATTGAATTATGACAATTTTATGGCAGTTAGCGTAAAGGTAAAAATCGCACTTGTCCTTCCCATTCTCCTTCCAGACTGCACTCAGCAATTAGCAAAATTTCCTCAATAGCCAGACCTACTGCAACACGGCGGCTGACTTCAAATAACCCTGGCATCGCCAAACCTGCTTCGATTCTATCGTAGGCAAAGTTTGTCATGGTTGCTAGATCGTGAGTTAGTACAACCCGGCCTTGCAGCGCTGCCCATTCTAAGACTGTTGGATCGTCTGCTTCTCTTAGTCCTATATCTTGAACGCGGACAATCTCAACATCGGGATTCCGACGCAAAATACCCCGAACAATTTGATTGTTAAAGTTTTCATCAGCCAATAATCGCAGCATATAAAACTACCCTTTTTGGTTGCGTCTTGCTAATAAGCGATCGCGTATTCCAACTGGGTTAAAACGCTTTTCTGCTTCCTGCTGAACTTCGGCGGCTAGACGTTGACGTTCCATCAGATAAGCGTCAACTTCGGATTGGTGTCGCAAGTAGTAGCCGATCGCAAAATAAACATCCGAAAGTTCAAGAGACGGGTACTGTTCCCGGATTTCTTCTGCTGTGGCTCCTTCTAGAAAAGCTGTAAGGACTGTATCTAAGGTGACTCTGGTTGTGCTAATGCGGATGACACCGTTTGCATCAGCCACAAGCGGAATTGGTTCAGCCGTAGGAACGAGTAGCATTTTGAGATTGAGGGCGGTGTGAATTTTCTATCTTCAGCATAGCCGATCGACACTCCCGGCTCTAATATATTTTTTCTGCACATCCTCCTGCAATCTGCACCTGAAAAGTTATTCCCGATCGCATTGGCTGCCATCCGAGTTGCACCGCTTGCCGTATCCATTGTGCTACATCAGAGGGTCTTACTGGCATAAATGTACAGTTAGTTGTTGGATTCCAACCTTGAGAATGAGCTCTATCGGTGATAATAACTAACACCGATCCCGATCTATCAGCGTGTTCGACAGCAACATGAAGATTTCCCGATTCTGCTTGCAGATTAGCAGCTTGTCTTCGGATTAGCCAGACAAAAGGTTCCCCATCTACAATAATTTTTCTTGTTCCTTTTTTCGGTATTGACATAGTTTGCTTCCAGCCAGTTTACTCATGGGATTATAACGAAAAGACTAAAGCATCTGATTCTTCAGAAGTTGTGCTAAACCCTCCTAAAGTTGAGAAAGGGGTAATGTTTGTCCAGTCATGGCTTGCTGCCAAGATTGGCGAAAGCTGAGGCGTGAAAAATGTGTATCTTCTTCTGTTGTCGTAGCTTGAGCTTCCAGGGAATGGGTGCGTTGGATAATAGTGGATAGTGTTTTAAGTAGTTCAAGTTGTTCTGTCAATGACAGTGACTGGGCAAGAGCGATCGCTTGTTGAAGTTGTGAAGTCATAGTAAATCCTCCTTGTTTTATTTTACATTAGTTACCCACGATCGCATACCACAAACTCACCATCAGGCACAAACTCGCTAAATGCTGAGGAATCAAAGATTTAATCGCTCGCTTAGCAATTTGTTGAGTCACAAATATCGTCACCAACAATGAGACAATCAAAGTAAAACCTTGCAAAAAACTAATCACCGCTGGATCTCCTACAAAACTAGGCAAATCATCTCTAATTTGTCCGAAAGTGGCAAAAGTTACCGGAATCACTCGCCCGCCTTCCTGCAAACCCAATCGCCAATAGTGAGCCAAACTACCGCCCCAGACTAGAGGCAGATATCCGTAGGCAAGAGAGACAAATGAGAGGGGTTTATAGGTTGTAAATGGGATACTTTTTGCTTGTCCCAATCGGTAAATTGCCTGCATGACGGCATAAGCTACTAACGGAATCAGCGGCGGAATAATTAACACCGCGAGCGACATTCCTAAATGAGGTAAAAATTGCTCTAAATTGATGCCCAGCCCCAACAAACTATCGATTTCCGGTAAGCGATGGAGATAGATACCGCCTAATAAGAGAAATAACAGAGCAACTTCATAACTGTGAGGAACGTGGGTTGTCCATAATTCGATTCCCGGAGGGCGCACATTTAATTCTACCGATCGATGGGGACAAGCTTTTAAGCAAGTCATGCACAAGACGCAATCTTTATTATCAGTTAATTGGGCGGGATGGGAATAAATTGGACACCCATTAGTGGTTAATCCTTCCCCCAAGCCCGGGCCGCCTTTATAGCATTGGTAGGTGGTGCATTCCGCCGCGCAGGTTCCTTGTTGGGCGCGCAGTTCGATGATTGAAAGTTTAGCAAATAATCCATTCATCCCTCCGATCGGGCATAAATACCGACACCAAAAGCGCCTTTCAAAAATTAGCGAAAAAATTACCGCGCCCGCCGTAATTAGCAATAACAAACAACTGGATAAATAGGCGGTATTTTCTAAATTCCACAATTCTTCCCAGATAAATATCAGGGTAAATAGCCCGAACAAAAACCAACCACCCCATTTTTCAGCTAATTGGCGCGGCCATTTATTGAGAGTTCGCGGAAAAATCTTCAGCGATAGTTTTTGGACGATTTCCCCATAAATCATAAAAGGGCAAAAGGCACACCACAATCGCCCGACGATGGGGAATAATAATAACATCAACGGCCACCACCAGGCCCAAAAAATGTTGAGAGCAAAATTATGCTCTCTATCTTGGGGAGCAACAAATAGGATAATTACTACTAATGCAAATACCCAACTTGTAAACCAATAATTCACGCGATTTGGATACCAATCACTCCGCAAAAATTGCCGAAATTTAGGATAGATATTTAATAAATTCAGGCGAAATTTTTGTTTTTTGGCCGCCTGGGCCCAAAACACTTCTTCGGTTAGTACCTGACTTCCCTGTGCTTGAACTAAAGCGCGATCGACCATTCCCTGTAATTCCTGCAAATTACCTGGAAAATCGTAGGCTTGCAAGCGGCGGATTGCTTCTGGTGTGACTTGGGGCTTGACTAATTTCTTTTGGCGACCAAGAATATTGAGATAATAGTTGACTTGTGCCTCTAAATCTGTTTTTCGTACCCGCAAGGATGGGACTTTAATCTTGTGTTGTGTCAGCTTATCTAGCTTGGGCTGCACAATTTCTGAGATTAAAATGATGCGGGCATTAGTAGAACGCGGTGGCGGTGGTATTTGTCCTTCTCTGACTACTAGGGTATAGGTTCCCTCGGTTAATAGTTGCTGAATTTGGGGGCATAATTGGGCTGGTAATTCTTGCACGTCATTGAAAATTAACGTCCCTTCGCCCAACCATTCCAACAATCCCGGTTTGCCGCCCAAACGCCCGAATAATTCCGCTCCATTAGCCTGAAGCAAGGCACTTTTGATCTGAATAACTGGCTCGTTGCGGCGGTGGGAACCGAAATGAATTAAAGCAGCTAAATTATCTTTTTCTAAACCAGGTTCGCCAGAGATTAATACCGAGCGATTGTCACTCGATGCTGTGCGAATTTGTTGGCGCAATTTCACTGCATAACGGCTATTCCCAATTACTCCGCGTTTCGCCCTTGGTACTAGATAGCTGCGGAGGGCGTTTTGACGCTCTCTTTCGTAGGCGATTTCTGATTCTAGCTGCTCTAATTTCGCGGCCAAGCGTTGAGCGTAGGCTTCGGTGATGCGTGGATATCTTTCTAGCAAACTGCGCCAGCGTGAGGCACTAATTACCCAAAATTGACATTCTGTACGGGCAATAATTCGACTATCTGCCGGTTGCAATCGCTGGAGGGCTGATAAATTGACGATCGCCCCCGGTAACAAACTACTCCCCCACATTAAGCCCGGTTGTTTGCGGCGGTAGCGATCGGCTTGTCCTCTTTCTAGGATGTAGAGATTGGTGACGGGCGTATCTTCGATTACCACTCGAAATCCCGTGGGAAAAGTTGCCATTTCCATTTCCAGCGCGATCGCCTGTAAAATCTCGCGGGATAATATGCCTAATTCGGTGTTGGATTCGAGCCAGTTAACTAATTTTTCGGTAGACATCGCTTAGCCTCGGCGAAAATAGAATTGTGCTGCTTGGTGTAGGATAATAATAGCGGATAGCTTGTTAAAGTTTTGAAGTCATAGCGAAGCATCCATTTCGGTTCGTAGTGCGGACGACCGTCCGCTCTTGGATTGCGGATGGTCGTCCCCACTACAAACCTTACTGATTACGATCGATTGACAGGAGATGAGATCGCTTCTGATTTAAGTTGAGTCGATTGTTGGAATTAACAGCAGCATTTAAATTGCTGCTAGATCAATTATTTAATTGCTTTTGCCAGTTAATTATCACTTTGCTTTTTCGCCCACAATGACAGCGATGGGAACCGCATAATGAATTTCATCGCCTTGGAAATGCACGTCAATCCCCAGACGGTCAACACCAATATCATCTTTAAAAATTTGTCGCAGCTTATCGTCATCGCCTGGGTTTGGAAAAGAAGCCGCTAATTGCTGTTCTAGTTCTAATTCTACTTTATAAAATGCCAATTTGACATTGTGAAGATTCGCAGCCGCGACTAATTTGGGCAACTCTTCCAAAGTCAAGGCGCGAGTATGAGATGGATCGCGCAGCTTCTCAATATAGTTGTAAGCATCAACTTTTTCCGGCGGCAGCGCCACATCAGCAATCAAAATGCGATCGCCCGCGCGACACACCCGAACCATCTCCGCCAGCACAACCTCCGGCCGCAAAAAATGATGGAAAGCGTAACGACTCAGCACAATGGAAAAACTATCATCGGGAAACGGTAGCGTCTCGATATCGCCTTGCTGCCAGGAGAGATTAGTCAAGTTTTTTTGCTGTGCCAAAATCCGGGCTTGTTCTAGCATTGCTGGTGTTAAATCGATGCCAGTAACGCGACTGGAAACGGCTGCAAAAGCACAAGCAACAATACCCGGGCCGCAAGCAACATCTAGAACTGTGTCCTTGTCAGATACGCTTGCCATCTTCATCAGTAAATCCAGAGACTCTTGATTTGTGTGGCCGTACAAGTTAGAGAATGGCACAGCCTGACGGGTGAATTGGTCGATGATTGATTCCTGATGTGCGGTCATAGTTAAATTCTGTTCTTGTTTGCTGCTAGCTTCTAGTCAGGAGTGACTTTTGCCACTCCTACAAAACTTATTTCATCCTTGGGGATTTTGCAATACCCCACCTGCGAGGGCGGTCAAAATCGCTACGCCAAAAGCTAGCCGATACCACACAAACACCCAAGTATTTTGAGTTTGCAGGAATTTCATCAGCCAGGCGATCGACAAATAAGAAAATATAAATGCCGAAATCGTTCCCACGATCAAAGCTACAACTCCAGCATCGCCGACACCTTCACCCAAAGCACTCTTCAATTCCACTAAACCAGCCAGAGTAATTGCTGGAATTCCCAATAAAAAAGAAAACCGCGCGGCGGCGGGTCTTTCCAATCCCAAGAACAATCCTGCTGTTAGGGTAGAACCCGATCGCGAACACCCCGGAATCAACGCCATTGCTTGACCTAACCCCATCAAAATACCGTCTTGAACCGTTAATTTTTCATAAGTCCGATTGCGCTTGCCCGTTTTTTCTGCTATTGCTAACAGCAGCGACATCACGATCGAAGCAATGGCGATCGCCCCCAAACTCCGCAGCGGTGATTTATCAAAATCTTTAACAAATATTTTGATTAGCAGCCCAAAAAAGACTACAGGTATTGTTCCCAAACCAATTCCCAGCGCCATCCGAAACTCTTGGGAATCGTAGTCCGATCGGGTAATAGCTTTAAATGCACCAATCGCTATAGTTGTCAAGTCTTCCCAAAAATACCACAGCACAGCCACAATGCTGCCCAACTGAATTACACCCACATAAGCAACGCCGGGATCACCCCATCCCAGGGCCACTGGGACTACCTTTAAATGAGCGCTGCTGCTGATGGGCAAAAATTCTGTTAACCCTTGCACGAGACCTAAAACTATCGCCTGCAAAATATTAATCTCATGCTGCGCGTTGCTAGGGACGGCGGGCGTCTGGGCCACGAGTGCGTCAAGTAAAGCTATCATAAGTTGTCAGTTCTCTGTTGTCAGTTCTCTGTTGAATCTAATATCTTCCACCATTCTCAGGAACGAGTTCCTGTGCCCATTCTACAGCACATAAATTTTTCAGTGGATTGGGCGCGGGTTCGGGCCCCTGAAAGGCAGATTGCGACAGGTGCAATCTGTCAGTTGAATCCTACTGTCGATCGCAACTAAAAGCGAATTAAGATGGTAAATCAAAAACCACCTTAACCTAGTTAACAGCATTTGCATACATTTGCTGATAAACTTAAAAAAGTTTTTGCCTCAGATGAAGCCAGCTTACAGCAACTGCCAACCACCTATGATATTTCCCAAGTACAAAAATTCAATAGTTACTGCTGCTTCTGGCATCCGCTGGCTGCGGCGAATTTTGTCAGCCAGTCTTTTAACTGTAGCGATCGCATTTAGCTTGATACTGTTCACTGGCACGCCGCCAGCCTGGGCAACTCTCACGGACGATCGCTTCGACGGCACTATCTATGCCCTCTACGCCGGCAACGGTTCCCTAGTTCCTCCTAAAGTCAAGATTACAGATTCTTTCAAACGCCATAAACCCGTATTGTTAGTGTTTTACACCGACGACAGCAGCGACTGCAAGCAATACGCGATCGTCGTCTCTCAACTCCAAGAATATTACGGGCGCGAAGCCGATTTCATGCCAATAATCATTGACTCTTTGCCTCCAGAACCCTCATCCAAACTCACCGAACCGAGCCATTATTACGAAGGGTTCGTACCTCAAACTGTCATCCTCGACCAATCGGGAAAAGTAGTTTTTAACGCGAAAGGACAAGTACCTTTTGAAGAGGTTGATGATGCTTTTAGGAAAGTATTTGACTTGCTGCCCAGAGCAAACTCAGTCGCGCTTAAACGCCGTGTTGTGAACGAACTAAATGTCGAATTGTCGAAGTAACAGCTAATTGCTAATTGCTAGTGGCTATCGCAATTTTAAAGGATTCCTTAACGAGAGCTTTCGGTCTGATATTGGGGTAAGGTGCGCGGCCCGGCGCACCCTACGTTTATAGTGAGACAGTCAACAGTCAACACTGATTCTTGCTCAGTAATTCTTTACAAACACCCTCTGGGTATCAAGGCAAAATAGTATCCAGTATTTAAACTTTAAACCATGAGTAGAACCTTAATTCCTGTGATTCTGGCCGGCGGTAAAGGCGAACGTTTCTGGCCGCTGAGTCGCAAACAGCGCCCCAAGCAGTTTTTGAGTCTCGACGGTAGTGGCAAGAGTTTGCTGCAAGCTACTGCGGAAAGACTTTTGGAATTAGGTAACGGTTGGGGGGATTTGTGGGTGGTAACGTCGGAAATGTTGGCCGACGGGGTTCGGGAACAGTTACCGCTTTTACCGCCCCAAAATTTGCTGGCGGAACCGGAGGGCCGGGATACTGCGCCGGCGGTGGCTTGGACTGCTATAGAAACTGCGAAGCGTTACGGTGAGGATGCGGTTGTCGGTTTTTTCCCGGCGGATCACTGGATTGGGGAACCACAGGAGTTTATCAAGACTTTGGAGGCTGCTGCTGAGTTGGCAAAGAATCAGGATGCGATCGCCACTTTGGGAGTCAAACCGAGTTATGCTTCCACTGGCTACGGCTACATCGAACAAGGCGAGAAAATTGGCAGTTTTGGCGGTTTTCCGGCGTATCGGGTGGCGAGATTTACGGAAAAGCCCGATCGCACAACGGCTGAGGAATTTGTCGCCAGCGGTAAGTTTAGCTGGAACGGCGGAATTTTTGTATTTCGAGTCGGTACAGTCTTGACAGAATTGCGCAATCATGTACCGGAAATGATGGCAGCTTTGGAAGCGAAAGGTGCCGCGGCTTACTCCGAATTGCCGAAAATTAGCATCGATTACGCCCTGATGGAGAAGACGCAAAAGGCTTGTGTTCTGCCCGTAGGCTTTAGCTGGGACGATTTGGGTGATTGGAATGCGATCGGGCGTTTGCTGCAAGGAGACAAGCCAAATGTCGAGTTAGCAAAACACGTCGGAATTGATACCAAGAATAGCATTCTTTATGCAGCGGATGAGAATGAGGTGATTGTCACAATTGGTTTAGAAGATGTCGTAGTTGTCAGAGATGGGAATGTGACGTTAATTGTGAAAAAGGACAGGACGCAGGAGATTAAACAGGTAATCAAAGTGTTGGGAGAAGATGACAAATTGAAAGATTTGTTGTAAAGGGCGTATCACTAAAAAAACAGGTTCGTAGTAAGGACTGAAGTCCTTTCTTATTCAAATTGCAAACAAGGACTAAAGTCCTTAATACGAACCTAGGAAACTTTTTTATCCGATAACCATTGGTGACAATAGTCTCTAAAAACTGTTTTTTAGTAAGGAATTCAGTCCTTTCTTACATAAAATCCCAGCCAGGAATTGCATTGTTTTTGCAAGATTTACTCTGTTGCCAAATAGCTATCAATCATAGCCATAATGCTAACGCCTGTTAATTTGACCTAGCCATCGAGATATTTTGGTCCGGAACTTAGTAACTCTGAATTTTGCGAATAAACCGGAAGCCAAAAATCACTTTTTATAGGCAAGGCTTTAAGCTTACTGTTATTGTGTTCTAAATAATTTTGTAGCATATATTCATAAAGGAACTGCTTTCTTATACTTCTGCTTTTAATCTCTTCCATGTTTTCGGGGCTTTGATAATACTCAAAACTTGAGTATTTGATATCAATAACCTTAAAACAAAAGCCGATTAAAAAAAGATCGTATTCTTTTTTTAGAGTACCGCATTGCCGTAATAACGACACTTCAAAAACATTAGATTTTCTATTCCAATGATTGATATACTCAGTATTAGCAAGATTGTTTAGCTTTTCGATAAATAATTCAAATTCTTCTCCACAAAATATCCCACTTTTTAAGGCCACATAAAATATATGATTTAGGTAGTAATAAATATGTAGTGAAATTTAATTACAGTAATTGAATACATAGGATATGTTTATCACTTACAAAATCAAATTTTTGGATTTTAATATTTATTTACGCGCTCGAATCTAGGTTGAGTTACACTTATGCTATCATAAGTAACTATTGCTGGAA
>JANYGO010000168.1 GCA_025362325.1 Cyanobacteriota bacterium
GGCTCTCCTGAACTTATGGTTATAAGTTTATCTAATCAGAAAAGCAAGCTAAGACGCGGTTCCTAAAATTATTAAAATTAGAAAAGCCATATCCTTGGCGCATTATCAACTTAATTCGATTGTTTATTCCCTCCATAACTCCACTTGTTGTGCGATTAAGAAAGTAGTTGCAAATACCCTCAAAATGATTTTCAATCGTTGATGCAGATTCTCTGAAAAATACTTGTGCATGATTTAGCCATTCTTGAATTCTTTTCTGCCCTTGTTTGACTGTCAGATTAGTCTCATATATTTCTCTAAATTTTTCTTTCATCTCATACGCAATTCTCAAGCATTCTGATTTACCTAGTGCCATCTCTAATTTATCAATCTGAAGAGGATTCAAATTTATTCGATTACTTAACAATAAATATTTACTTTGCCTATCTGTTATTCCGGCTGCTCTGCGTAATTTATTCAAGTCTTTATTAACTACTTTCATTACATGAAAACGGTCGATAATAATTTTGGCATTTGGAAATACTTTTTTGATAACTTTAGGAAAGCCTCCCCACATATCAACACTCACTTCTTCAACTTGTTCTCGAACCTCAATTCTTTGCTGCATAAGAACTTCAATAATTTCTTCCGAGCGATGAGAATCAATCATCTCAATTAAATTACCTTCGGAAATGTCGCCAACAACAGTCACAAAATTTCCTTGACCTTTCCGCATACTTATCTCGCCCTTGACAAATTCGTTTAACCTGTTGCCAATTCGTTTTTTTTTATTCTTATTTGCCTGCTCAAACATTCCTTTTATTTCGTCATAACTCAGTCCTTCTTCTCGTCCAATTTGCTCCATGCTCGATTGTTTTACACGCTCATAAATATTTTGTTCGTATCGTTGAGTATGCCGTCTTTTAATCTCCAAAAAATCTACTTTTTCGGTGGGATATCGTTGGCAATTAGGACAGTAAAACTGCCGCCGCGGGACTTTTAAATACACAGGACGACCAAACACTGGCAAATCTCTTACTAAGATTGGTCTCTGCTGATGCAATTGTTCGGTATAATTTTGACAGTGATGACAAACCATACCTTCTCCTACAATTCTCAGTCCTAATAAAATTTTTCCATCAATTTGAGTACAACTTTCAACCTTCACTCCAGGCAAGTCTAATATATAGTCCAAATAAAAGTCCATGAAAAAAAATGTATTGTTTGTTACATTATACACCATAAAATCAGGAGAGCCCAATAAATAGTCTGATTTTAATTTCTCCCTCAAAGGGTTCCGGCTTTAAACCAATTCTTTCTGGTAAGGCGCACTTTACTTGCATACAAAATATGATTGTAGGTGTACACTGCGGACATTACTGAGGCGCAAATTCTCATTTTAGGGTGCACCCTGCGGAGATTACTGAGCTAAAAACTCTGTTTGTAGGCGGTTGGCGACGCAAATTAACAAGAATTGCGCAAAAACTAGGTTTTTGCGCAATTCTTGCTGAAAGCTCTGGAACCAAATTAAAAAACCGGGTTTCTGAGCGTCTGGGCGCCTGAGTCTCGATCGACTAACTCGATCGATGGATGATAGCACAGACAAGTTTTCACGGCTACACCCCTCTCACCCTGCGAGCTCGCTCTTGGAGGAGATGCGGGCTTGCCCTATTGAGCCTGAGGATAGAAACTATCAAAGCAGATTCGGGACGCGCTTGCCCTCTTAAACCCAGTTTTCAGGCCAAATTTCGGGTGTGGCTGCACAGCACTACGGGGATATTCCGAGAATTAACTTGGAACGCGCACAAGTCTGGAGAGGGTAAAAGTCGATCGAAGCGGTTTTTTGGGGATTTTTTTTCGGGATTGGTGAAGAGAGAATTCTGTTTTCTCAGTTTGGTGAAAACTACCAATTTTCAATTATTAAATAGTAATTACCAATTATCAGAAAAGATCGATCGCCCAAAAACTGTTAATTTTCCTTACGATTTTGAGAACAGCGTACAGTGACGATGATAGGATGCCGTAAAAATCCTTTGGATATATCTATGGCAGAAGAACTGACTGGACAACCCCCCATCTTCGGCGGCAGCACCGGCGGCTTGCTGACTAAGGCGCTAGTTGAAGAGAAGTACGCTATCACTTGGACTAGCCCCAAGGAACAGGTGTTTGAAATGCCCACAGGCGGCGCTGCGATTATGCGTCAAGGCGACAACTTGCTGTATCTGCCTCGGAAGGAGCAGTGCATCGCTTTGGGCGGCCAGCAACTGCGAGCAAAATTCAAAATCACGAACTACAAAGTTTACCGCGTGTTTCCCGACGGTTCTAATGAGTACCTGCATCCCAAGGATGGCGTGTTCCCTGAGAAGGTGAACGAAGGTCGTCCCTACGTCGGTAAGATTGACCGCAATATTGGCAGCAATCCCGATCCGATTAAGGTGAAGTTCACCGGTAAGAAGACTTTCGATCCTTAAGCAATCACTGCATTGCTGAACCAAGCATAAGTAATATTGCCTATGTTTGGCTGAGCTTGTAAGCTTGTGTTTGCAGTAGTGTTCGGGCGTTGAAGGCTAAGCCCGCAACGCCCGAATTCTACTGCAAAATTCAAATCTAATTAAAACTTAATCGTTAAAGTTAAATTAAAAATGAATATCGCAATCAGACGATCGCAAACTTCTGATATAAATGTTTGTGCTCGCATTAATTATGAAGCTTTTAAAGGTATTTCCGATCGCCATTGTTTCCCTCATACGGATTTTCTGACGCTGGAGTTGGCGGCCGAAATCACTCAGTTTTGGATCGAAAGTCCGTTGTTTTTTGGCATCGTAGCCGAGAGTGACGGTGTGGTTGTCGGCTGCGGTTTTATGGATGAACGCAACCCGATTCGTGGTATTGGGCCAGTTAGTGTCGATCGCACTTTTCAAGGAAAAGGAACTGGACGGCAAATCATGAAAGCCTTGCTGGAACGGGGACAAGATGCTGTCGGCATCCGTTTGGTTCAAGAATCTTTTAATATGCCGTCGCTGTCGCTGTATAGTTCTGTGGGCTTTGAGGTGAAGGAACCTTTGCTGTTGGTGGAGGGGAAGTTTCGCAGCCAGCCGCTATCTGGGGTTGAGGTGCGGCCGATGGGAAGTGAGGATGTTGGCGAATGCCAGGCTTTGTGTAATAGAGTGTACGGGTGCGATCGAACCAACGAGATGAAAGACGCCCTGAATTTCTTTTCTCCTTTGGTGGCAAGCAAGCAAGGTCGGATTGTGGCCTATACTTGTGCGGTGTCTGCTTTCGGCCACAGCGTCGCCGAAACAGAAGCTGATATGCAGGCTTTGCTGTTGGGGGCTGCTGCGTATAGTCCGGGAGAAGCGCTTTGTTTTCACTTACCGGTGCGCTATGCAAGTTTGTTTCGCTGGTGTTTGCAAGAGGGGCTGCGCGGCCTCAAGCCGCTGGCGGTGATGGCAATTGGCGAGTACCGACAGCCTTCGGGATGTTATTTTCCGTCTTCGGTTTATTGATAGTATAGCTAAGTTATATATGATATTCCCCGATTTCTCACAATTCTCGTCACTGGCGAAACAAGGCAATTTTGTGCCGGTGTATCAAGAATGGGTTGCCGATTTGGATACGCCGGTGTCGGCGTGGTATCGGGTGTGCGCGGGTCAACCTTACAGTTTTCTGCTGGAGTCGGTGGAAGGCGGGGAAAAAATCGGGCGCTACAGTTTCTTGGGGTGCGATCCGCTGTGGATTTTGAAGGCAAGGGGCGATCGCACAACTCAAGTTTACCGCGACGGTTCCGAAAAAGTATTTGCGGGCGATCCGTTTGCGGTTTTAACTGAGTGTTTGCAGTCTTATCAACCGGTGAAATTGCCGCAGTTACCAGCGGGGATTGGCGGGTTGTTTGGGTTTTGGGGTTACGAGTTAATTAAGTGGATTGAGCCGCGAGTTCCCGTGCATCCAGCCAGCGAGAATGATTTGCCGGATGGGTTGTGGATGCAGGTTGATAATTTGCTGATTTTCGATCAGGTGAAGCGCAAGATATGGGCGATCGCCTATGCGGATTTGCGGGAAGTTGGGGTTGATTTGAGTCAGGCTTACCAGCAAGCGTGCGATCGGGTTTCTCAGTTAGTTGATAAGCTGAAATCGCCGCTTTCCCAGCAATCTACTCTGATAGAATGGACTCCTCCCAATGACGGGCAAGATGCCCGTTCCACAAGTGTTAATACAGAATTGAGTTACACCAGCAATACTACTCCTGAAAAGTATTGTGCCAATGTCTTAAAAGCTAAGGATTACATCAAAGCCGGAGATATTTTCCAAGTAGTTATTTCGCAGCGGCTGGAGTCGGAATACAGCGGCGATCCTTTTGCACTTTACCGCTCTTTGCGTTTGATCAATCCTTCTCCGTACATGGCTTATTTTAATTTCGGAGATTGGCAGATTATCGGTTCTAGTCCAGAGATTATGGTGAAGGCAGAAAACACTGCTGACGGTAAGAGAATCGCAACTTTGCGGCCGATCGCCGGTACTCGCCGCCGGGGGAAAACTCCTCAAGAAGATGATGCTTTGGCTGCTGAATTGCTGCAAGATCCGAAGGAGATTGCGGAACACGTGATGCTAGTCGATTTGGGCAGAAATGACTTAGGCAGAGTTTGCCGCAGCGGTACTGTAAAAGTTGATGAATTAATGGGAATTGAGCGTTATTCTCATGTGATGCACATTGTGAGCAATGTAATAGGAGAATTGGCTGAGGATAAGACGGCTTGGGATTTGTTAAAAGCTGGTTTTCCCGCTGGTACGGTTAGCGGTGCTCCGAAGATTCGGGCGATGGAAATTGTGCACGAGTTGGAAGGTTGCCGCCGGGGCCCGTATTCTGGGGTTTACGGGTATTATGATTTTGAGGGACAGTTGAATAGTGCGATCGCAATTCGGACTATGGTTGTGCGTTCTCAGGGAGGCGATAAACATTCGGTTTCTGTGCAAGCCGGTGCTGGTTTGGTGGCCGATTCTAACCCGGACATGGAGTATGAAGAAACTCTCAGTAAAGCCAGGGGAATGTTGCAGGCAATTCGCTGTTTGAAATAGTGTCGATAAGAGTCGGCGATTGAAATCGCGTCTACACAAACAATGTCCGCCGGACGCCGACTAAGAGAAGATAACGTAATTTTAAGCGCCTGGTATTCAACCCGCAGGCGAGTGCGTGAGTGTTTGTATAGACGCGATTTCAATCGCCCGGTCTTCTAAATCTTAAAAGAGGGAACTATGAATTTTTATATAGTTGATGTGTTTGCCGAGTCAAAATATGCTGGCAATCAGCTAGCTGTATTTTGCGGCGCTGGAGTTGCCGAGCTCTCAGAGGCCGAAATGCTGCTGATAGCGAGGGAAATCAATTATTCCGAAACGACGTTTATTCGATCGCCCGATCGGCGATATAACGGCTACGACGTGCGGATATTCACGCCCAAGAAGGAATTGCCCTTTGCCGGCCATCCGACGTTGGGCACTGCGTTTGTGTTGCAGCAAGAGATAATTGGCGAAAAGGTCGATCGAGTAATTCTCAATTTAGCCGTCGGTCAAATTCCTGTCACCTTTAATTATCATAATCAATCCGCAGATATTTTATGGATGCGACAAAACCCGCCAACATTCGGTCAAGTTTTATCAGCCGAAACTCTCGCCAGCATCCTGAATTTAGAAGTCGATGAAATTGATGCAAAATTCCCGATTCAAGAAGTTTCCACCGGAGTGCCGTTTATCATTGTACCGTTAAAAAACCTCGCAGCGCTCAAAAAAGCTCAAGTTAACCCAGACAAATATTTTGAACTAATCGATACCACAGAAGCCAAAGAAATTTTAATTTTCTGCCCGGAAACCTACAGCGACATTAATGATTTAAGCGTCCGAGTTTTCGCCCCTTCATTAGGAATTCCCGAAGACCCGGCGACGGGGAGTGCCAATGGCTGTTTGGCTGGATATTTGGTAGAATATGGTTATTGCGGGGAAGCCAAAATTGATGTGAGAGTCGAACAAGGTTATGAGATTGGCAGACCTTCGCTGCTGCTATTGAAAGCTCAAAGAAATCAGGAAGAAATAGAAGTTTTGGTTGGTGGTAAAGTGGTGATGGTGGCGAAAGGAGAATTTGTTTAGAATATTCAAATATAGGTTCGTAGTGAGGACTTTAGTCCTCAGTTTGGATGCGGACTAAAGTCCTCACTACGAACCTATTCAGCTAACATGAGGTAGCTCATATTCATTGAGACGTGTTATTGTTACAGTGAAAAAGTCATCCATACCACATACTTTCCCATGCTGCAAACATTTTCGCGAACTTTAAATGTATCCCCCGAGGATTCTGAAGCCATGCTTTCGCTTCCATTAACTAGCTTGCTCGAATCACCGGAGTTATAGTCATTTCAAATAAGTATGAGACACTCTTCATGCACAATAAGCACGAATAATTTCATCAAGAGATGTGCCAGGAGGCGCATACATTTTAGCTCTCTTTAATGCACTAAAATCATGCTCAATATTATTTAAGTCTGGAGAGTATTTTGGTAAAAATATTATCTGATGACCGGCCGACTCAACCAATAGTCTAATGACCGTCTTACGATGAATGGGTGCATTATCCATAATCAATATAGATGGACTTGTTAAATCTGGTAACAAATATAAAGATAACCACCCTTCAAATCCTTCTGCATTCAAACTACCCATGAAGAGCATTGGTGCAATTAAGTCCTTCTTTCCTTTTCTTCTTCCAGCTACTAAATTTTCTCTTTTCCCCCGTTTTCCTGGTCTTTCGCCATAGACTTTCTTTCCTCTTTTTCCCCAGGCATAGACAGAACCTTCAAATTCCTCAAATCCTGACTCATCAATGAATACAAGACTTTTGCTGCCAGAGATTTTAATTAATTCTCTCAGACTTCTATAATATTTCATTCTTTCTTCTCGATTTCTTTCTTTATAGCGAAGTTGTTTTTTTTTCGGGTTATTTTCAGTTTTTTTAAGGCATAGCAGATGGCACTAGGTCTGACCGAAAAAGTTTTTGCTCTTTCTACTAATCTTGCTTCAGGATTTTTTTCAACATCTTTTTTGAGTGCTTCCCAATCTAACTTTCGTTGACGGTGAGTGACCTGAGTTGGCCGAAGGTCTTCCCTACCTAGCCATCTATAAATTGTTGCTCTTCCTACCTTAAATATGGCGGCAGCTTTGGTTATACTCCCTCCATTTTCAACATAATTGACTACTTTTTGTCTTAGGTCTAGACTGTAAGCCATTTTTTTATAATTAACTATTTTTATCGATTTTATCATGATCTTGCCTCTGTCTCACATTTATTTGAAATGACTATAAATCAACTTTTGGGAAGTCTCGATACTGCTTTGCTCAAAGAAACTTTGCCCACTGCTGGAGCTGTTTTAGCCCAAAAGCTGCCGCCTTTTTACGACTGGTTGCAAACAGAACTAGGACTTAAAAATGTCCCTGACAGTCCAGATCATGCCACAAAATGGGTAGTGGGTTTTCTGAAAAATCAAGACAGTTTAACTCGTTTAGTTGAATTGCACAAATCAATTCCCAGCAAAGCATTAGAAAGATCGATCCCTCGCTTAGTTAGCGCTTTTGATGAGGTTGAACCCACCGCCGTTAAGGAAGAGTGGGAAAAAGCGATCGCAGCCCTTTGTCTGGTACTCGCCGTCGCAGCGCGGGAAAATCAGCCCTCTGCTACCTGAAGCAATTTGGTCTGAGTTTAAACAAAGCGACTTTTTCGGAAAGTTTGTAATTGAGCGCGATCGATCTGAACAACTACCGGCCGCCGCTTGTTTAGGACGATCGCATTATGCCGATTTAACAACAGCCATTGAGCCAATATTACGATCAGGACTCGTTTTTTGCGAAACTTGCGTTCAAAATGAGCCCTTCGGACGATCGCCTCTTCTAGTTTATAACAACAGTTTTCCCCTTTCTGGGAAATCACAAAAATTGTTCCCGGTATGTAATCGCCTTCATTGGCCCAGAAAGCATACCTTTCGCCTAAAGTAAAGTAGTGAAAAACATTCTTAGCGGTGGAAGTTTGAGCTAACTTTTCCGAAACGCCCACAGAATTAAAACTTACAGTCGAGCGCAGATAATTCGGGTATTTTGCTGCAATTTGCTGAGCAACTTTGCCGCCCAAACTTTCTCCGATGACATCCGGCGGATTTCCGCTGTGAAATTGCTGTTTTATCCAATCAACAGCACCCGCAATTTGCGCCGATTTTAACTGGCGTTCTACTTTGGCCATAAATACATCGGGCGTATCTTCCAAAACGCGATCGAAAGGATACCAAGAACCGTAGCCGCGAATCACGAGCACGGGCGGATTGTTCCCAGAAAGGGGAAGGCGACTTTCAGCATAAAAACCAGTACCAGAGTCTTCAAAGACTTTTTCTATGATATAATTTCCATCCACAACTTGCCCTAGCTCGTGCCGAATGTAAATTGACGGATTGCTGGGTTTGAAAGTATCCTGTAGTTGGGGTTTGGCAAACTTTTCGTAGATAGAATCTAGCAAGTGCCTTCCTGTAGGGCGATCGACAAAATCCAATTGTATTGATCCATACTAAACTAAAAACAATCTAAAAAGGTTCGTAGTCAGGACTTTAGTCCTTTCTTGGATGCGGACTAAAGTCCTGACTACGAACCGGGCGCAATGCTTACAAAACTCGCAAAGTGCTCGCAATACTATCGACAGCTTCCATCGCCCGAATTTCATCCAGCGCTTGCTGAAAATTACCTTCCCTCACATCGTGAGTAACCACCACAATCTCTGCTAAATTGCCGTGAATTCCAGTTTGCACAATGGACTCCAAACTAACTTGGTGGTTGCCAAAACAAGTCCCGAGTTTACCAATTACCCCCGGAGTATCCCCAGTCAGAAAACGGGCGTAAAACCGAGTTACAAGTTCCTGCATTTCGGCAATTTTGCAGTAATGTTGGTGACTGCAACTCAGCAAAGGATGGGGAATCGGAACAGTTTCAGTTTTCAGGATTGCCGCCACATTCAAAATATCCGATACCACCGCGCTAGCTGTGGGCCCGGCCCCCGCACCGCGTCCGTAAAGCATCAATTGCCCGATCGCATCTCCTTCGACTAAAATTGCATTGTAAACCCCATTGACACTCGCCAGCGGGTGAGCTTTCGGCACAAAAGTAGGATGCACGCGAATCGAGAGAAGTTCCCCTTCTGCATCCCCATTTTGCTCGGAAATTTGGGAAGTTTCTTGAGCAATAGCCAACAATTTAATCACAAATCCCAGCTTGTCGGCGTAGTCAATATCAGCCGCACTAACTTGTCTGATACCTTCGCAGTGAACATCTGCTAACTTGATGCGCCCGCCAAAAGCTAACGAGGCTAAAATAGCAATTTTATCAGCCGCATCTAATCCATCTACATCCGCTGTAGGGTCAGCTTCAGCATAACCTAATTGCTGAGCGTCTGCGAGCACTTCGGCAAAGTCTGCACCTTCTGTCTGCATCCGCGTCAGGATGTAGTTAGTTGTGCCGTTAACGATGCCGGTCACACTTTTGATGCGGTTTGCACCTAAAGATTGTTTGAGGGTTTGAATGACTGGAATGCCGCCGCCGACAGCGGCTTCTAGCATTACATAAACACCTTTTGCGTTAGCAGCGTCGAAGATTTCATTACCGTAGCGGGCGATAACTGCTTTGTTGGCGGTGACTACGTGCTTCCCGTTGGCGATAGCTTGCAGAATGAGCGATCGCGCCGGTTCCAATCCGCCAATCAGTTCTACTACAATATCAACTTCCGGGTCAGTTGCGATCGCCTCTAGGTCAGTTGTCAGCACATTTTCTGGCAATTGTAAAGACCGAGTTCGAGAAATATCGCGCACTCCCACCCGATAAATTTCCAATTCCTGCAACAGCGAATGGCGGCTTTCAGGAGAGAGCAAAATCTCTGCCGTTCCCGCGCCAACTGTACCCAAACCTAGCAAACCAATTTTGAAAGCCACGACTTTGACCCGTTGAAACTCTAATCTACAATCATTGTATGATAACCGGGCATTCACAGAATACCCACAGGCTCGACTTATTTAAAAAATCAGACTCTATATCATACCATGTCTGGTCAATCACTCGCAATCAAAACGGTTCGTAGTGAGGACTTTAGTCCGCATAATCTGAGGACTAAAGTCCTCACTACGAACCTATTTTATCGTCGTTTTTATCTTCAGACACTATCTGACTAATTCATCCCAATTTTTCCTCGCAAATCAAAGTTCTGTCTCCACATCTCCCCCCATTTCTCGAAGCCGCTGCGCCAATATTTCGGCCCGCTGCCTTTCTGAATTAACTTGCTGTTCTAGTTGCTGATTTTGCTGTCCTAGTTGCTGATTTTGCTGTCCTAGTTGCTGATTTTGCTGTCCTAGTTGCTGTAGCTGTGCTTCTTCTGCTAGAATTAAATCTTCTACTAGGGGCGGATATAGCACTTCATTCACCGATAAAATAAATTCAGCGAACTGCACAGACTGAACTTGAGCTCCCGGCAAAAATTCTTGGTGAGAATAACTGCCTTCATTTTCGGGGCGGCTGCATACTCGTATTTTAGGTCTAGTGGGGTCTACAATCCAATATTCAGGGATATCAATTAAATCATATTCTGCCCGTTTGCGGATGTAGTCATCCCGCCAATTTTGACTGGTTACTTCAATAACTAACAGCGGTTTTTCTGCAAAATCTAGCACTGCGGAACCAGGTTGCGCGCAGACTTGTTCCCACAGACTCCGAGTGCAAATCACAACATCAGGAACGCGCGAAGAGTTTTCCTCGGTTCGGACTGCGGTAGTCACAATTGCCACTAGCGGTAGGTTATGTGTCGCAAAGAAGCGCCGGAACTGGTAAACCAAAAATTCACAAATTTTGATATGTATTGCTGTAGGTGTTGGCATTTCAATCAGATTGCCCCGATATAATTCATAACAAACACCTGATTCTCCCTGATAGTTCAGATATTCTTGAAAGGTGAGTTTTTGGGTAGAAATTAGAACCATGTCAGTCATCTCCCTTTTGCGGTGAGCTTACTGTATATTTTAACACTTGTCTTTGGTGAATAAGTTATACCATGCGTGAAAAATTGCTGCTACGGTTATTAACCGTATATAAATTATCTGTCCTCGCGTCATAACTCTCGGCCGGACACGGCAGTGCCGTTTCCCGACAGGTAAAAATCTCTAATTTCTGATTCTGCAATATTTCTTCAAATTGGTATTACTCCCAACTCAAAACTGTTTCAAAAAATATAGGGTGAGCAAAAGCCCACCCTACAAATCAACAAATTAAATCAAGCTACACATTAATAAGTTTCAACGTGCCAGCGGTGTTCTTTCTTCAACTGTTTCTGATAGGCAGACCAGTCAATGTCGTGTTTGCTAGATGCAGCAGACATTCCCTCATCGATGCCGCCTTCCATCCCCTTCAAACCACAGATGTAAGTGTGAGTATTCGGCTTTTGAACCAATTCCCACAACTGGTCTGCGTTCTCTTTAATCCGGCTTTGAATGTACATCTTGCCGCCGTCAGCAGTTTTTTGCTCGCGGCTAATCGCATAAGTCAAGCGGAAATTATCGGGGAACTCGCGCTGCAATTCTTCCAACTCTTCCTTATAAAGAATGTTGGGAGTGTAAGCAACTCCAAAGAACAGCCAAGCTAAACCTTTGAACTTGTAATCGGGATTGTTTTCCTTGAACATCCGCCACAAATAAGCGCGGAAAGGAGCAATACCCGTACCGGTAGCCATCATAATTACGGTGGCATCTTCGTCATCGGGCAAGAGCATTTCCTTGCCTACTGGGCCGGTGATTTTGACATCATCCCCTGCTTCCAAACCGGTGAGAAAAGTCGAACAAACGCCCAACACTTGTTCGCCTGTTTCTGGGTGTTTGTACTCTAGCCGGCGGACGCACAGGGAGACTGTTTTGTCGTCGAGGTTGTCGCCGTGACGGGTAGAGGCGATCGAGTAAAGCCGAATTTTGTGAGGTTTGCCGTTTTTATCCGTCCCATCGGGAATAATCCCAATACTTTGACCTTCGAGATAGTGCAAATTGCCTCCTGAAATGTCGAAGGTGACGTGACGGACTGTGCCTTCGCCACCTTCTCTGACCATTTCTTCTGTAGAAATGCACTTACCAATATAGGGATTGGTCGGCTTGTATAAGTTAACAGGAACCTGAACTTTTTCCTTGGCTTGGGTCATGGGCTTAGTTTTTTCTCCAGATTTCTGACTCTGTAGCCCTGCTTCTGGTGCGACTTTGCCATTAGTAGTTTCGGGAGCGCGGTTTGAGGGGCGGATGCTGACGATTTTGCCACCCATGCGAACAATCCTGCGCATTTCCTGATTCATGCGATCGTACGGCACGGAGATAAACACGCTGCCGCTACTGCGAATCTGGTGACTTGTTTGGTCAGTTGCTTTGCTCTGACGCATACCCTCCACTTCGTAAACAAAGATGCGGCTGCCTGATTCTGAGTTGGCCGCTACACCAGATATGCTTGGGCTGTACATTTGTTGCTTGTCCTTCACGATACAGAGTTATAAAGAAAGAGAATGTGACGTTAGACTCAATTTACTTTTTTCTTAAGGCCACCTGGACTAATTGCCCGCGCGAATCTTTGGGCCTCGCCGCGCAGGCGGGAGTGTCAAGTTGAGATCGCTCCGCCTCTAATTCCCCATTAGCCGAACGCCGCGCTTGGCCTCGCCCGGATGTGTTCAGGTGTTGACCTATAGCTATTGTTGTCTGCGTACTGCCAATATTTTACTCGATCGGGGGATCTGCCCCGATAAGTCCTGCTGATTTGGAGATGGGGAGAGGGGGAGAGAAAGGGATTCGGGGAGAAACCCAGAGGGTGAAGAGGATTCTTGCTCGTTTTGATAGGGCATTGAAATATACAATTTAAATGCAGTACAGCTTCAAGCAGGATTTGACCAAATGACCTTGAGCTTGTAGGGGGCGGACGCATTCTGGTAAGATTAATCACTAAAGTTAGCATTAATTACCAAAAAATTGGGTCTAAAGCCCCGTCCTTATAGGACGGCTTTCATGATTGAACTATATATTGTTGATTCGCGAGATGTAAAAATCCGGTCTCAACTCCATAGTCCAAAAAATCTCAAATAGGTTGGGGCATCAACCTCCGGGCTAGGCAATATCAGACAAGCTGTGCTTGCGTTTGCTGTTTGAATCCACAATCCCCATGCCTTGAGGCTGGGGAGTATGTCAATTGCCTTGAAGATGGCTTCGGTCTTCTCTGGCAGGCAGTCAACTGACTGCTGTATGCCGGTTTTGCTCGATCCTATTGGGGTAGCAAAGCCGGACAAAGCTGGCGCGCTACCTGCGGGCTAAAATTTTGTGGAATCTAGACTTGAGTTAGTAAACAGTGATTTTGTTAGAGGGAAACTATGACCAGTAAGCCGGATCGCGTGGTTTTAATTGGCGTTGCTGGAGACTCCGGCTGCGGAAAATCTACTTTTTTGCGCCGATTGACAGATTTGTTCGGGGAAGATTTCGTGACTGTAATCTGCCTCGACGACTATCATTGTCTCGATCGCAAGCAACGCAAGGAAACAGGGATTACCGCCCTTGACCCCAGAGCGAACAATTTTGACCTGATGGCCGAGCAAATGAAGGCGCTCAAAGAAGGTCGGGGAATAGACAAGCCGATTTACAACCACGAAACCGGTCTGCTCGATCCTCCTGAGCGGGTAGAGCCCAATCACGTGATTGTGATTGAGGGCTTGCACCCCCTTTATGACGAGCGAGTGCGAAATCTCCTCGACTTCAGCGTCTATCTCGACATCAGCGACGAAGTAAAAATTGCTTGGAAAATCCAGCGCGACATGGCGGAACGGGGTCACCGTTACGAAGACGTGCTGTTTGCGATCAATGCTCGCAAACCAGATTTCACAGCCTACATCGATCCACAAAAGCAATATGCTGACGTGGTAATTCAAGTATTGCCGACCAACTTGATCAAAGATGACAAAGAACGGAAGGTTCTGCGCGTCCAAATGATCCAGCGCGAAGGCATCGCCAATTTTGAACCTGCGTATTTGTTTGACGAAGGTTCGACAATTAACTGGGTTCCTTGCGGTCGCAAACTGACTTGTTCCTATCCCGGAATTAAGATGTACTACGGCCCAGACGCTTTCTACGGTCACGAAGTCTCGATTTTGGAAGTAGACGGTCAGTTTGAGAATCTCGAAGAAGTGATTTACCTCGAAAGCCATTTGAGCAAAACTTCTGCGAAGTACGAAGGCGAGTTGACTCACCTATTGCTCCAACACCGCGAATATCCTGGTTCCAACAATGGCACTGGTTTGTTCCAAGTATTGGTGGGATTGAAGATGCGGGCGACTTACGAGAAGTTGACTGCCAAAGAATCGAAAGTGGCTGTTAGTGTTTAGAACTCTAACATGAAAGATTTGAGAGGCGCGATTGCGCCTCTTTTTTTTGGGGAGACATGAACCGCTCCAGCGCCAGAGGGCGCAGAGTAGAGTTAGGGGAAGGTGGTTGGAAGTAGAGAGGTTAAGAAGGTTTTTCCGGCTTGATTGAGGTCGCTCTTTAGGGAAAAAGTTAAACTGCGAACTCGGATATCGCCAATTTGTTGATCTATGGGCGCTTTGAGATTTTGAGGGTAGATGAGAATTGCATTTTTACAGTTTAGTAGCGTGGCGTAGGTAACTACTTGATTACGATCCGTATTGTCTACTTTATCGGGAGCTTTGTATTTAGTATCGAGGACGTACAGGATTTCATTTGTTTCACTATCGCCTAGGAGTAAGTCAATCCGATCGAAATAGTTTTTGTCATGTGTGACTCGGTGTTGTTGTTTGACAAAAAAGCCTTTTGGTGTATTTGCTTTGAGCCATTCAGCGACAAATTGTTCATATAAATTAGCCATGTCTATCAGAAAAGGAAGCATTTCGCGATCGCCCTTTTCGTGACTGGGCCCTGTGTTATCTAAAAAAAACCGACATAAAGCGTGTAAAAGTTGATAATCTTGATTTAAACGGTGATAAGTGCGATCGATACAAGCTTCTGATTTAAAATGTTTTAATGTAACAAATCCTTGGAGTGCGTGAAAGGCTTTTCGCACAGTGGAAGAAACAGATTCACCGCACAAACCGCTGCGGCCAATTATGAATAGTGTCCAAGCGAGTATTTGATTGTCTTCGATGTCGCCTGTTTGTTCGTTATAGTGGCATTTTAGTTTAACATCCCAAGGTTTTTGCAGGGCTGACCGCAAATCGACGCGGCCGCGAATGTAGGCGAGTCTTTCTGTTTTGGATAAGTAATCGCGATATAATCCTTTGCGACAGCGTTCTAGAATTTTTTGGGCAAGAATGTTAGCTAATCTCTCGTAAGTTTCTTGTAAAGATTGGCACTGAATCGAGCCTTGGGGAAATTTTATCTTAAGGTTGTAGGCATAGTCAAGCATTCCGAAGAGGTTGTTTATGGGAACCTTTGGGCGGATGGCGATGTGAAATTCTGGAGTGATGGGAATGTTGCCAACTCTGCCTTTAGATTTTAAGTGCCATTGATATTTTGTTTTACGGTTGGGAAATTCTAAGCTGTTCAACATCTAAACTGCATTAACTAAGTTCCCTTTATTTTTTATTTTTCGGTTCCATTTCATAATTAATCCTCCTTCATTTAAAAGTTTATTTAACAGTGATTCTAGTTTTTCAATGGATTCAAATAAT
>JANYGO010000189.1 GCA_025362325.1 Cyanobacteriota bacterium
TGATAATTATTCAGCCTAAAATTCAAATATTGCGATCGCGATTTAAGCTCTCCTCTACGGATGTGGAAAACCCGCTTTTTAGAGAATCGCCAAAATTATCGAAAATTTTCCGGATCAAAAATATTGATGATGAAACTATTCCTAGAGTGACAGATAACTCTAGCCTTTCTCCAAAAGGTTAGCGGATGAATATTGACCTAAAAAGCTTGATAATCCAGGGTTCAAGGGTAGATGGCATAGCTGAAAACAGCTAGATAAAAAAGCCCGACCCTCTGGTTTTCAGTCACTTATAATCCTTAATTAATATCAAAAGAGAAGCTATGCCTACTCCATTCTCTGGTTCTTTGGGTCAAACCACTAATTTCAGCACCGTCAATGACCTAATCACAAAATGGCCTACTGCTGCGCAGAATCAAGGCATCAAACTGTCTGGGATAGCTTTTGATGGCGCGGAAACTGACTACCTTAACCCTACTGTCATCGCCAACCTCACCTTACCAACGAATGAAAACCCTAAAAGCTGGTTAAGCTACGGCAGTAGCCCTGGTATTGGTGTCCCATCCTCTTACGATGGTTGGTTCACCGATCCCACTAAAATTCGGGCGGAAATCAACTATAACCCCAATACAAATCAATCTCAGGCGCTGAAGCTGAAATGGGCAGATAACCAAGACATCACTAGCGCCACGATCGACCTTAGCGCCTTGAGTCCCATAACTAGCCCAGGAGTGGGCGATCAAGGTAATGAAGTTGGTTTGCTACAAATCTTCAATAACGGGGTTTTGGTACCGGCTACCAATTTTACGATCGCTCGCCTCAACGCTCCGAGCGCCCAAAAACCCATTACTGTGGGTTCAGATGGAGTAACTTTCATTGGCGATCGCACCGATGGCAGTTTCCAATTCAAAATAGACGCAAAGCCTCTCAGCAACATTACTTTTGACGAACTGCGGTTCTCCACCAAAGCCTACAATAACCCCACCGCTGCCTACGTCGCAGCCCCCTTCAAAGACGATAGTTCCGACTACCTGCTGCGGGACATTCAATATCAAGGGACTGAAGATCCGATTAGCCTTCAATTTAGTTCCCCAATCTTCAGCGTCAACGAAAACGGAACGCCAGTTGCCGCCGTGACAGTCACTCGCACTGGCAGCAGCGCCGGCACCGCCTCAGCTACCGTGAACCTGACTAATGGAACTGCTGTTGCCCCTGGTGACTACAACAATGCTCCCATCGCGGTTAATTTTGCCAATGGGGACACCGCACCGAAGACTATCACCATTCCCATTGTCGATGACACTTTGGTAGAGGGTAACGAAACCGTTAACTTAAAGTTGACCAACCCCACTGGCACCAGCCGCGTCACCCTGGGAACGCAAAGCACTGCCACTTTGAACATCATAGACAATGACTTTCCTAGCACCCTGCAATTTAGCGCCCCCACCTTCAGTGTCAACGAAGATGGAACTCCCGTTGCCGCCGTGACAGTCACCCGTACAGGCAGCAGTACCAATGCAGTCTCAGCCACCGTGAACTTGACCGATGGAACTGCTACAGCCCCGGCTGATTACGCCAATACTCCCGTCGTAGTTAATTTTGCCGCTGGGGATTCTGCACCCAAGACGATCACTATTCCCATTGTCAACGACACTTTGGTGGAACCTACCGAAACCGTCAACTTAAGTTTGGCTAGCCCGACAGGCAATGCCTCGATTGGAACGCAAAGCACTGCCACTTTGAACATCCTAGACAATGACACCAGCCTCCAATTTAGCGCCCCCACCTTCAGTGTCAACGAAGATGGAACGCCCGTTGCAGCCGTAACAGTCACTCGCACTGGTGCCACCACTGGTGCAGTCTCAGCCACAGTGAACTTGGCCGATGGAACTGCTACAGCCCCTGCTGATTACGCCAATAGTCCCATTACTGTCAATTTTGCCGCTGGGGATTCTGCACCCAAGACGGTGAATATTCCGATCGTCAACGACAATTTGGTAGAGCCTACCGAAACCGTCAACTTAACTTTGGCTAGCCCGACAGGTGGTGCAACGATTGGAACGCAAAGCACTTCCACTTTGAACATCTTAGACAATGACAGCAGCCTGCAATTTAGTGCCCCCACCTTCAGTGTCAACGAAGATGGAACTCCCGTTGCCGCCGTGACAGTCACTCGCACTGGCAGCAGTACGGGTGCCGTCTCAGCCACCGTCAACTTGGCTAATGGAACTGCTACAGCCCCTGCTGACTACAACAATGCTCCCATCAGCGTCAATTTTGCCTCTGGGGACACAACACCCAAAGTCGTCAATATTCCGATCGTCAACGACACCTTGGTAGAGCCTACCGAAACCGTCAACTTAACTTTGGGTAGCCCGACAGGCAATGCCTCAATTGGAGCGCAAAGTACCGCCACTTTGAGCATCCTAGACAATGACAGCAGCCTGCAATTTAGTGCCCCCACCTTCACTGTCAACGAAGATGGAACTCCCGTTGCAGCAGTCACAGTGACGCGCACCGGTACCAGCACTGGTGCAGTCTCAGCCACCGTCAACTTGACCGATGGAACTGCCACAGCCCCTGCTGATTACGCTAATACTCCCGTAGTTGTTAATTTTGCTAGTGGGGACACGACACCCAAAACCGTCACTATTCCCATTGTCAACGACACTTTGGTGGAGCCTACCGAAACCGTCAACTTAAGCTTGGGCAGCCCGACAGGCAATGCCTCGATTGGAACGCAAAGCACTGCCACTTTGAACATCCTAGACAATGACACCAGCCTCCAATTTAGCGCCCCCACCTTCAGTGTCAACGAAGATGGAACGCCAGTTGCAGCCGTGACTGTCACTCGCCTTGGCAGTATTACCAATGCAGTCTCAGCCACAGTGAACTTGACCGATGGAACTGCTACAGCCCCTGCTGACTACAACAATGCTTCGATCCCTGTTAGTTTTGCCGCTGGGGATTCTGCACCCAAAACCATCACCATTCCGATCGTCAACGACACTTTGGTAGAGCCTACCGAAACCGTCAACTTAACTTTGGCTAGCCCGACAGGTGGTGCAACGATTGGGGCTCAAGGTACTGCCACTTTCAACATCATAGATAATGACAGCATCCTGCAATTTAGTGCACCCACCTTCAGTGTCAACGAAAATGGAACGCCGATCGCAGCCGTGACAGTCACTCGCACTGGCAGCAGCACAGGTGCAGTCTCAGCCACCGTCAACTTGGCTGATGGTATTCCTCCGAACGGTGCTACAGCCGGTAGCGATTACAACAATGCTGCCATCCTTGTTAGTTTTGCCAGTGGGGACACCACACCCAAAGTCGTCAATATTCCGATCATCGATGATATCTTGTTCGAGCCTACCGAAACTGTCAACTTAAGTTTAGGTAGCGCTACAGGCAATGCGACGATTGGAATCCAGAATACTGCCACTTTGAACATCGTAGATAATGACGCCCCTCCCGCCCCTCCTGCCCCGGCACCTCTAGCAGCAGCGCTCAGAACGCAAAGTAGTCTCACTTTGACAAATAATGTTGCACCGTCAACACAAGACGACGAGCTACTCTACGGTGGCTTGCGAAAGAATTCCAGCTTTGGAGTTCCGGCGCAGGGAACAGCGGCTTTGGTGAACAATTTTATCACCAACTCTGTCAACGAGATGGCGATCGCTAGCCCAATAGGTGTCTCTAACGTCAAGATTAATGACAATAACTTAGTCGGCAACTCCGCCACTAAGAACTGGTGGGATTCACCCACAGGGTCGATTGTGGGGGGTACTGACCCCAAGCGATTGCTGTGGTAAGTGCTAGTTTGGTCGCCTTTAACCAATTTGCTAAGTAGATCTTATAACTAGCAATTTGCGTTAGTAGATTTTAACCATTGGTGACAACTTTCTAAGTTGCCACCAATGTCAAGTCGGATAGGCAGACCTAAGCATCTCAGTTTTGCTTTTATAGTGCGAGCTTAAGAGATCGCGAGTTATATATAACTCGCG
>JANYGO010000277.1 GCA_025362325.1 Cyanobacteriota bacterium
GGTGCGAAAGTAATCTTGCAGTCTGATGCAGAGTTGGTTTTAGCCAAACATTTATTGCAGTTGAGTGAAGTGATAAATGCTGTTGAGGGCGATTTATTGGCGAATCGAATTTGTCAGTATTTGTTTGAATTGAGTCAAAAGTACAATCAATTTTTTGAGCAGTGTCAGGTGTTGAAATCTGAGGAACCGCTGCGGACTTCGCGGTTAATTTTGTGCGATTTGACGGCGCGGACTTTGAAATTGGGGTTGGGATTGTTAGGAATTCAGGTGTTAGAAAGAATGTAATCTAAGGTTGGTAGTGAGGACTTTAGTCCTCATCTTGTATTTCTTCTGTATCAATTCCATCCCACAGTTCAGAAAGCGGTATAGTCTGCCCTGTCATTGCTTCGTGCCATCCTTGACGAAAACACTCTTCTGCTGACTTCAGTGGTTCACTATCAGAGATAACAGTGACGCGAACCGTATGGCCAGCTAGTTCTGAAGCATGGGTAAGAATTTCTTCCCATCCTCCCTCTAGTTCTAGTCTTTGTAGTGTCATTTTTTGTGATTTTAATTTTTAACCCTCAGCGCGATCGCTACCCTCTTGATCTTGTATTTCTTCAGGAATAATGGCATCATTCAACTGACTGATAATTTGTAAAATTTGTTCTGCTGAAATATCCACTTGTTCGGATTTTGCATAAATACTCATCAAGAAGATTGCTGTAGGCATTTGAACGTAATATATCAGTCGATAGCCAGCACTTTTGCCCTTTTTGAGATCGGTGTTTTTGACTCGCACCTTAAACACAATATCATTAATTCCCGGTATTCGATTTCCCGGCAATTCTCCAGCTTGAAGTTGTTCAACAATCGGTTGAACATCAGAGCGAATGTGGCGGTACTTTTTGGACAGTGCGCGTAAATTGTGCTTAAATTCATCGGCAAAGTACACCTTAACTGAAGAAGACTCACTCTGCATCAATACCTTCCCACAGTTCCGATACAGGTCTAGTTTTCCCGGTCTTTATTTCGAGCCATGCTTGCCGAAAGCTCTCTTCTGGAGATGGGAGTGTCTCTTCATCTTCGTTAGCAAGAACAATAACGCGAACTCGGCGACCGGCAAATTTGGCTGATTGGGCGAGAATTTCTTCCCAGGTTCCCTCTAGTTCTAACACTTGTGCTGTCATTTTTTTGATGGAATTGTGTATGACTAAGTTTATTTTAGCACAGGAACAAGTGCGCTCTAGTACAATGACAGTAACTTAAGGAATTATGTAGAAGAATTTAGAATTACTTTAATACCTTTTTCCACTCTCTGAATTTCTGTCCATTGCGAATCAATCCAGGCTCTTTCAGCCTGACGTTGTGCAGGTGTTTCTTGCTGATATCTATCTTGCTTTTCCAGAAATTCATTGTAAAATATCATGGCTTCAACCAAAGCTTGACTTCCTAATTTCAATCTGTCATCAAAGATTGAATTGATGAAATTATCGATCGCGGTTGAAACCTGCTTTTTGAAATTTACAACCTCTTCCCAGAAAAGATCACCTAAACGGTATTTGGATAAATTATCCAGAGCCGGACTAAGTGCAGACCTCAGTGATTTGGTATTCTCAGGCAAGTAAACTGTCGGC
Organism: Cyanobacteriota bacterium; assembly: GCA_025362325.1. Taxonomy (GTDB): domain Bacteria; phylum Cyanobacteriota; class Cyanobacteriia; order Cyanobacteriales; family Microcoleaceae; genus Microcoleus. Next base: position 1,617 of record JANYGO010000277.1, read on the forward strand.
TGCTCAAATTTATTTGCTATTTGACTAAAAGTTAAATTCATGTGATGATTCCACACAGCTTTTGTCTGCTTATCTAAAATTCCGAAACACTGCGTAATCACTTTTAAGTTGATCGTGCTAAGGTCTTGATAAACCAGATCCAAGCTCCGCTTAATAATTGGATTTATTTCCATGCAAACAAGATTAACAGCCAGGGGAATATCTTTAAGACAATAATCTTTTTCTTTCCAGCCAATTCCTTTTTTGTGTTTTTGGGCTGCATCAATAAACCACTTCTGTTTCACACGGACATCAAATATTTTATCCCAATAATCTTGAGATTCAGCGAGCGCCGAACTTTGACATTGACGACCTAGTTCATTAATTCTGACATGACAGCCGCTCAGTTCCCCAAGCTGTTGCCATATTTCCTGTTTTGAAGCTTGGACAATCCCAAGTTTGCAAGTCCAAACGTCTTCAGCGCGATCGATATCGTTTCGGCATTTTTGCACAACTTTCTCAAGTCGGGTGGCTGATTCCCTCAATTCATCAAACCCAGGCTGGACAGACTTAATTACGGTTGTAGCAGATTCTTTAATCTCTAAGGATTTATGCTCGTCCGCCGCGACGAGAGCCGCATATTGGGCGATGTTCTGAAATGCTTTCATGAATTCGTTCATTTAAGTAATTCCACTGTAGACTGACAGAGTTAACCATAATCATATAATATATTATAATGTGTAACATTAATCGCTATTTAGGTAAAAAATATGGTTTTTGTGTTTCCTCCTCACATACAGGCTGGTATCATCTCCGGCACTTATGAAGTCGTGAAGAATAGTGCAGGACTATTATTGGGAATTGCTAGAGACAGGGCAACAGGTCACTTTGTAGGTGCCGCAATTGGGATGGTTGCCGAGCCGTTGTTAGCTATTCCAGATTTTGTATTAGGTGTAGGGCAAATGGTTCAAACAGATATGGGTTTTAAAGAAACTTACAAAAGACTAGATGTGATTCAGTATGGCTTAAACTCTCTCGCGGCTAATGTGGGCATTCTGTCAGCATCTACTGCCGTCATTGGTGTCGGCGTGGTGGCCATAGCTGCAATGTCAGCCGTTAATCTTCATCAAACTTTGAAAATGAGGGAAGAGATTAAGGAATTGAAGCTAACAGTTACACAAGGATTTATTAGTATAGAGGCACTGCTAAAAAACGAGAAAGCAGAAGTTATTGCTGAAATTAAACTGTTAGCTGAAAGCATTAATTTTGAGCAACATCGTTTAATCTTAAGTCGAGCTTATCAGAAATTCGATCAAGCACAGAGACTAATTAAAAATGCTTTATTAATGGAAGATAAACATACCCGAAATTCTACCTTAACAAGTGCACAACACATTTTAGCTAATGCTTTAGCTGACTATAATAATCCTGAGTTATTCAGAGCCACTTGTGCAGTTGGACATCTTCGTAGAGTTGAATGTGCTTGGGCAATTGAGCAGACAATTTCATTAACTTATCAATTGCTGAACGAGCCTGCGTCTCTAAGTAATTCCCTTTCACACCTCCAAGAAAGAATACGCCAAGACATTCTCACCGTTATTGAGCGCTGCACAAAAGATGAAATTGATTTTATATTTCCAGAAATCACACGGATTTATAGTCAGGATTTAGCAGTTTTAAACTCTTGGCAAGATCAGGTAGATTGGATGCTAAGTTTATCGCCTGATGAGCGTAAACAATTGGCTAGTTTAAATATCGAAAATACACCAGTTTCAAAGACTCATGAAGAAGTTGCTATAGTAGCAGAACCACAAGAAATTGTGCTCTACCAAAACTTGCAACAAAAATCCCACTTCAAATCGCTACTGGATCAATTACGATTTTTGATCAAACCTAGCTTGCGTCAACAACACGAATCTTATATCAGTCAAAAAGCCAATACCTCTGGCTATAAAGCTTTAGCCCCCTCAAGTTGGCAAGAAATCAATGATTTAACTGTTGCTAATCTTTACTGGTATTTTCAAAGCATGGAGTGAAGTTTAAAATATATAGGTTGGGTTGAGTTTCTCGTTACTCAACTCTTCATTTCAAATAAGGTGTTTTGTTAACAACCAAACTCTGCAAGATGCCTTTAAACATGGTTACGACAATTTGGCGATCGTTATCTCTCACAAAAATATCGTAGTTCGGACTTGAGTTAATTTCAATTAACCAATACGCTCCTTTTGTATCCAGCGCGATGTCAAAGCCAGCATAGTCGATCGCCATTTCCGCAAAAACAGGCCTCACAAAATCTTCTATTTCCGCAATAACCCTTGAATTAGTTATATGTTGAGCTTTTGCACCTTCCCAGTGCAGCGGGCTCAGATTACCCGCAAACTCAGCCTGAGACTTGTCTTTTGCGTACAGCAAAACCAGCTTTTCTTTGCAGAATACCGCCCGATATTCGTGTTCGATTGCGATATACTCTTGAGCTAGCGCCACATAGTCATAATCTTTGCTGTTGACGTTAAATATAATTTCTAAGCTTTCTTTAATTTGCTCTCCACTTTGACACAAAAAAACATTGTTACCGCCAGAACCGCGATTTCTTTTAACGATCACCGGAAAAGCAAAATTTTTGTTAACTTCTAAAACTATTGATTCAATATCGGGAAAGCTCAAATATTTTTGATACTTATCCTCGCAGTGAGGCGAGACGAAGCTGAGAGTTTTGGGAGTATTTATCTGGTGTTTTAAAAGTTGATAAGTATATTCTTTGTCTTTAAAAATTTGTGCTAATGACCCGCTATCAAATGCCGTCATGTAATTGACAAAAAAATAATCCTCGCCGCCATGTCTGATTCTAATCAAGTTTTGGGAATGATGCAGGATTTCGTAAGGGATATTTAATTCTTGACAAGCTTCGAGAAGGAGACTGATATTTGTCAGCATAAATTGAACAGTATAAATTTTTAGAACTTAAGCGCCCTGACCTCAGAAACCGGGTTTCTTTGACTATTTTTTGTCACTCTTCGCAAAACTCGTAGAAACCCGGTTTCTAGCCACCATGTGTAAGCCCTGATTTTTTGCATTCACACTGTACCACAGGAGGAAGCAATCAGCATAAAAGGGCGATCGCCTTACCTACTGACTGCTTTGTCAGATGCACTTTCTTCTGGCAAAACATAGAAATCAACATCGATTTCTGCATTCAGTTTAGCTGCCTGAGCGACAATATCTGGATCGAAATGGATGGCTGGTACACTGCCTCTTCGATAATAAATGACACAAGCAATCTCCGCAGCATAACACTTGCACAACTCTAGCAAAGGAACCCACCCGGCCTGAAGCTGTTCTAAAACCGAATTAATGTGTTCTTCTAAGTCAGCAGATTTTTCCATTTGAGAATACACGCTCCAACCGTTTTCCTTACGCCGCATAATACCCCTAGAATTAATTGAGTCCCCTTTCCTCCAAGTTTTAGTTGGTTTGATGCTTACCTTTGCAGTCACTTCGTCTGGATCTAATTCCATTCCTGTCAGCATAAAGTAAGCGTAAATTTCTGAATCCATCTGCCCCCTCCTCTTCTATAGATTAAAAATCATTAATATTTAAACCCGTGAATTCACCAGCCCCGATACCACCTTTAGGTTTAACATAAATATTCCCTTCTGTGTCTTTGTAGAGGTCTCTTTTTGAAGCATTGCGTTTACCTTTGAGTAGATGAATGTTTTCACCCCCTCTCTGAAGCCTCTCGATATCATCAACAGTCAGCAGCTTGTCTTGTCTCCAGTTTCGCTCTTCTTCACTATTCCCTAAATCTGTTTCCGTCATTCCTCACACCCATAAAAATTTGAGATTCGAGAATCTCTCTCAAACCTCAAATTAAATCCTATTCTATCCGAACAACCGCTGCTGTCCGTTTGCAGCATCTTTCCCCGCGTAAATCTCGCGGGTTCCCTTAGGAATGTAAATCCAATCGAACTCTTGCAGGCGGTTGGTCAAATTGGAAATGCTCACTCCCAATTCGTCTCTAAGTTTGTATAAATGCGACCATTTGGTTAAATCGCGTCCCTGTCTTTTTTCCTCCAAAATACACCGAGGCATCAACAAACAGCTTGCAAAATATTGCGCTTGCCATTCGATCGACGCAATCTTGGTATTGGCGATCGCACCCCGACACACAAACGGTTCCTCGACATCAGACGCTGTTTCTTCTGCATTATCTAAGTTTAGTTCCAACTGTTCCACAGTGCCGTCTGCTTCGTCTTGATTGACGTGCAGCACCCAGTGGCCGATTTCGTGGGCGATCGTCGATTCGATGAAGCCTGGGGGTTTTTCCAGAATCTGTTCGTTGATTTCGATTAACCGCTGCTGGGGTAAAATCCTCGCAGCGATCGCACCTTCTTCATCCGGTTCAATGCACTCCCAAACTACGCCCAAATCCAGAAAATCAGCAACCGTTGTCGCATCAAAAGGCCATCTCGGAGCAAAATTTTGCGTTTTCTGCATCTGCATCAAGATGTCATTTGCCAAACGCTCGATCGTTTCTTTGGGATAGAAGCAATACGGCTTAAAAATACTCACTATGAGGGGCCTCTCTTACGCTTCAAAAGACTGTTTGAGCCAATCTGGATTTTCTTGCATCCGGCGGAAAAGAGCCTGCATTTCCTTCGGATTCTGCTTCAGCAGCGCTTCGTACTGCTGCGGCAGTCTCCCCGCCAAGAAAATCAATTCCTCTTCGTTTATGTCTAGATTCCGCGCTAATGCTCGGATTACGTCCTCTTTTGGCGCATAATCCGCTCGATCGTTCTCCAACTTCGACAAATAAGTAAAATCCACACTTAGCATAGCAGCAAGCTCACGTTGTGAGTAAGCCTTATCCTTGCGAGCTTGACGGATCAGTCTTCCAAATGTTTGTTCCACGGTTTTTCGCCTCCTGACAAGCATTCTAGCCTGTTTTGATGAAAACTTCAACAAAATACTTGACGGGAAAATCAACATACGTTACTATAAATTTAGTTGACGCTTTAGTCAACTGTCTTGGCCGCACTGCTGTGGTAAAAAGTGGAAATAATCTAAGAAACACGCTATATATAGCGCTGCAAACTTGAGAGGAGCGCTCGCCACCCGGATCTAAACCCTTGTACGCAGCAAATAAGGAGGAACAGATAGCAAATGCTGAGAACCTGGACAGACACGCATTACAAGCTCGAAGACGATGACTGGCTATACATCGCCACCCACGAAGAACAAAGCTCAGCCTCACTGGTTTGTCCGGGCTACGCGCGGGATGGCGAAGGCTTTAGCATCCACTTCACCCCAGCCCACCTAGAAACCTTGGAGCATTTGCTCGCCGCGCTGCGGATTATTAAAGCTCAACAAGAGGCGATGCTTGAGTATACATATCCAGAACCAAAAGCGACAACACATCTCATTCGGTAATCAATCGAAGGAAGTTCGGCAACGGATTGTGTAACGGATTTAACGGATGTAACGGATTACCAATTACCGATTACTAATTGTCTGTAAATCAAGTGTCTGTAAATCAAGAAAGAACTCAGGGAAAACGAACAATGACTACCACAAAAGAAAGACCTACATTTTCAGTATTTGGTGCCAAACCGAGCAATGCTTTGCTAGTACCAGAAATCCCGATCGCAGTACGTAACAATTGCCAGTCTGGACAGTGGGCTATCGGCGACACAGACTATGGTTCCAAGTGTTCCATCACCATCCTCAAATTTGCCAAATTCTTCGGTTCCCTCGGTCAAACTTCCCACACACTTTGGGGTCAACTTTGGTTTGTAGCAGAAACCGGAGAACTCCCCCAAGGAGTTGTCATGGTGACGTACATTAAAAACCGCAGCTTGAACGATTTTAACCGTTTAGTCGCATCAGTTCAATCGCGCGGCGTAGAGCCTGCTACTGGCATTTTTATTCCAGAATTTGTCAAGCATTCCGGCCAGAAACCAGACGACAGCGGAGTTGTAAAACCGATTAACTACTACAGCTTAAAATGGTCGTGGATGGAGCGCAAAGACTGGGCAGTTATCGACCAAGCCGCAGCAGTTTTGTCCGATTCCAGCAATCAATCGCGGATGATTGATTTGGAAGGAACCAGGGCTATGATCTGTTTAGATAACCTCCCGGCGCAGCAAGTAGCCTCCTTGATGGCTGCTCACGCTAGCGGTGAAAGCGATGCTATTGCTTTGAATTCCAACGGCGGTATGTCGCTGCCGCCAGCGGAAGACAAATCAACTGCTGACTTGTTCTAATTTTGTGGTAAGGGCGCGATTTAATCGCGCCTTTACCATAACTGTTACAACGCAGAGTGAAATGAAGAAATCAACGAAACTAAAAACCAAGCCAAACCTGCAAGAAAGCCGTTTGAGAGAAAATTTCGAGATGCTCAGCCAAATTCGGGATGATACAGTCAACGATATCGAAAGTCTTACCGAAGACTTCCAGCACATGACTTTAGTTGCCGAATCTATCCGGCGGAATTACCGAGCTTTGCTTTCGGAAAATCAACTGCTAAAAAACACGCTTTTAAGTATAGTTGAGGAGTGCGAATGCTGGCAAAGCAATCGGTGCGATCGCTGCCAGCAAATTCTAAAAATTATCGCCAGCGATAATTCCGAAGACAAACCCGACGCAGCCAGAAAATATCGATCCATTCTCAGCCAACTTCGGAACTTAGGATAACTGAAAACGTCTCAGTAGCAAGGTCTCTCAAAGTTAGAATCAGGAGGAACAAGCATTATGACACTAGCAACTGCCAAAGATAGCAAATCCCAAATATTGCAAAATTTTCAGCAGATTTTAGCCGACAAGAAAAAGATCGAATCCAAAGTGGAAACTAAGGAACAGTCAGCCGAAAAAGCTAAAAACAAACAACTTCTCGAAGTCGCTGCTACCTACACAATTGATAGCATCGTCAAAGGCTTAGCCGACTTGCAATTAGATTTCGGCAGCATCACCAGCGGACTTTCAGATAAACTCAAGGCGGAATCTTCCAAATTAGATGAATTAAAACGCGCGATCGAAATTGAAGCTGAACAATTGCAAGAGTTGCAGCAAATCAGAGTTGTAGCAGATGCTCTACACATTTTAACTCAAGAGCATCAAGAAAAATTGACTGTACTCGAACAAAATGCTGGCAACCAGCGCGAAATTCTGGAAAAAGACACGACCCAAAAACGCAAAAGTTGGGGGAAAGAACAGCAAGAATTTGATGTAGTTGTTCAAGAAAAAACTGCATTCACAACCAAAGAGCGCCAGGGAGAAATAGCTGATTACCAATACGATTTACAGCGCACCCGCAACATCGAAACCGACACCTACGAAGAAACGAAGCGCACATTAGAACGGGAATTGCAAGAATCTACCCGTGGAAAAGACAAGAATTGGGCAGAAAGAGAAAAATTACTCAGCGACAATCAAGCGGAGTTTGAAAAGAATCAAACTAAAGCCGCAGGGTTTGAAGAAGAACTAAAACAGGCTTATGTAAAAGCCAAAGAAGAAGCAATTCAAGAAGTTTCCCGCGAAGCTAAAGTCAAGGCAGATTTAGCGGACAAAGAATGGGAAGGCAGCAAGCAGGGATATGAATTGAAAGTGCAATCTTTACAGCAGACTATGCAGCGCCAAACTGAACAAATTGCCGAAGTTTCCGCGCAACTGCAAGCCACGATGAAGCAAGCGCAAGATTTGGCAATGAAAGCTTTTGCGAGCAAAGCTTAAAACCCCGTTTGTAGTGAGGACTTTAGTCCTCATTTCCTCAAAACTTAAGGACTAAAGTCCTTACTACGAACTTTTTAGGACTAAAGTCCTTCCTACGAACCAATTCCCCCATTATTAACAAATGAAAAGCCATGAGTAGAAAAGTTAGCGACAAAAGCACCAAGGCTGAAATCTTAGAAGCTTACAAGGAAGCAACGGAAGAAAAAGTCACATTAGAATCGCAAATCAAACAGCTAAATGCTACCCCAAAGCAAACAGCAGTCCCAGAAAAACCTATTGTGGAGGCAAAGAAACCAATGGCTTTAACTGAAAATCAACAAAAAATGCAGTCTACCATCGACAATTTAATTTTGCTGCAATTTGGCTTTGGCGGCGCTGTCAGCGAGTTGTCGGAAAAATTAACTTCGGAAGCTGCTAAACTGGAAGAGTTGCGGCGCACTGTGGGGGAAGAAGTTCAACAACTGCAAGAGTTGCACAGTTTAGAAGATGTTGCGGAAGATACGCTGGATAATTTAATTCAGCAGTACGAAGAAAGTGCGAAAACTTTTACTGACGAACTCAGCGAACGGCGCGAAACTGTTGAACAGGAGTTGTTGGAACTGCGGCTGGCTTGGGACAAAGAGCAGGAGTTGCAAAAGTTGACTGTTACAGAACGTAATGATAATCAGCAAAAATCTCGCAGCCGGGATGAAGAGTTGTATGATTACGATTTGAATCTTCAGCGAAATCTGGATATCGAAGAATACGAACAGCGCCAGCAAAGGCTTTATCAAGAAATTGAAGAGTTTCGCCAGGAACAGGAGAAACAGTGGGCGGAACGCGAAAAATCTATTTCGGAACGGGAAAGTTTGTCTGCGGATGTTAAGGTTAAGGTGGAAGCTTTTCCGAAAGAATTGGAAACTAATATCAAGAATGGGAAGGATACTGGTCGCAATATTGGCAATTATCAAGCTAAGGTTAAGGCGGATTTGTTGGCTAAAGATATTGAAGGACAAAAGCAAAATTATGAACTGCAAATTCAAGGGATGTTGCAGACTATTCAAAATCAAGATGCGCGGCTTGCTAGTTTGTCACAGCAACTTGATTCTGCTTTGAAACAGGTTCAAGATTTGGCGGTGAAGGCGATTGAGGGTTCGTCGAATTTGAGTTCTTTTCAAGCTGTGCGGGAAATTGCGATCGAACAAGCTAAGACTCAGCAGAAAAATAAGTAGCTTACAAAATTAACCCGTCGAATGGAATTCCGATGCTCCATAAACGAAGTCCGCCTCCGCGGACTGGGAGAAGTAGGGTGCGCAATGCGCACCTTACGCTATTTTGAGAAACAAGTAGCTTTCTTTAGTGGAGTTTCTAAACTGTCCACTCCCTGCGTGTCTTGCTTGATGCTCAAACCTATCTACAGCGTTCTAATTTTTAGTAAAAAGCCCGATCGCCCTGTTCACTTCTATAAACTGTCCCTAGCCTTCCTGAATGCTCCGATCAAGCTTCCTATTGTTGAAGTTAATCAACCAAAAGATATATTTGACTTAGAGGCACTATGCAGAAACAAATCATACGTCAAAAAGATACTAATGCTTGGATACTTCAGTGCTGGGTTTCTTTTATTGTTGCCATTTCTGCAACTACTGTCGGTGTCATTTATTTACAGGTCGATCCTTGGCAAAAAGCTTTTATGGGTATGGGTTTAACTTTTTCGGTGGGCTCCTCTTTTACTTTAGCAAAAACTATTCGCGATAACAACGAAGCAACAACATTAACTGCTAGAATCGACGAAGCTAGAGTTGAGAAAATTCTCGCCGATCACCATCCTCTCAAGTAAATTTGAATTATACAATGTATACAAAAAACAGCCCGCGCGGGCTGTTTTTGTAGAGCCAGAGGTGAAAACCTGTGGATTTCAATGGCCACCTTTGAAGTGGCGATCGCCCTTACTCTTCTGGCGCTGACGAACACCAGCCTGAACCGTAGCCATATCTACGGGAAAACCAACGACAGGAATCACTTGATCCTTGCGTTCTTCTTCCAGATTCTTGAGTTCGGTGTAGTCAACCCAGTGAATGCAATTCACCGGACAAGTGTCGATCGCCTCAGCAATCAACTCTTCAGAATCACCGTCTTGTCGCACTACGCGCGATCGCCCGTAATCCGGCTCAATGTAGAAAGTATTGCGAGCAACATGAGCGCAGTGCTTGCAGCCAATGCAGGTAATCTCATCAACGTAGACACCTTTTTGCCGCAACACGCCACCTAACTCCGGTTCTAAACCAGTGCGATCGGGCGCATCCCGCAAAAATCCGCCCAACTCCGGCTCTAAACCAGTGCGATCGCTTGCTGTATCTATTCCGAGTCCAGAAAGCTCAGACATTTAAACCTCTTCCAATAGTAATAAGTCCGCCTGCGCGGACTTGGATGAGACTTGAATTGCAAAAATCTCAAAAAACAGGTTTGTAGTAAGGACTAAAGTCCTTTCTTACCCCAATCCCCAGCAAGGACTAAAGTCCTCACTACGAACAATTTGCCAGGACTAAAGTCCTCACTACGAACAATTTGCCAGGACTAAAGTCCTCACTACGAACAAGCTGTAAATTTTTAAGCACACCAGCGCTGCATCACCAAGCGGATCGAACCGTCTTGATTTTGCTTTTGCTCAGAAACTTGGAAACCCTGCTTAGCGCTTTCATTCACCACAGTATGGTAAGCGTAGCGCTGAGTCACCTTATTCAGAAAACGGTCTACAGACCAAGCTTGCTGCCAAAACTGCAAATCAGCCACCAACTCATACTCAGTCCCGTTCCAGCTAAAACCTAAGTCATAGCCATTTTCTTGCTCAATCACCACATCAGCAGTGCTAGTTAGGCCGCGATAGCCGCGCACTTCAGTCGGGCCCGACTTCCAGTCGATACCCAAATCAGTTAAAGCAGCTTCCAAAGAATTCAAATTACGGATCTGGGTCTTGATTTGGCTAAAGTGTGACATGATGGTTCCAAAAAAATTTAAGTGAACTCAACAAAAAAGATTACCAATCGCTAAAAGCCACTTGGGCCGTCGCTTCGGCTGACTGATTGAGCGTTTGCGCGAAATATTCAGATGTTGACTCTTGATGAAGCACCACGCCAAGCTGGGCTTCAATAGCAGCAGTTACCTCAGCGCAGGAAGCACCGACTATGCCGGTGACTGTTTCCTGTACGCGGCCATCTGGATAAATCACAAATTCTAGTGTTTCCATAATCCGGGCTGACTGAATAGGAACGATGAAATCAGACACCGACGCCAGCAAGCTTGGTACGATGCCTCCTGAAGTCGCTTCTTGAGAGTTGGCTGACTCGCCACTATATCAATTTTGACTAATTGATAGGTTTTGAGTCACAACTTAACAGAACTTATTAATAGGTGGGATCAATACGTCAGTGTTATGTAAAGTTTCGCGTACATCGTGACATCAGTCAAGTCATCTGAAGGAAGAGGGAAGTTCGGCAACGGATTGTGTAGCGGATGTAGCGGATGTAACGGATGTAACGGATTTAACGGATGGATGTTGAGGTTCGAGGGTAGAAGGAGGATTTTTCCCAATCTCTCACTCTCCCCTCTAATTCCCTCTGGGGTCTAAAACGTCTCGCAGCCCGTCGCCCAAAAGGTTGAATCCCAGAACTATCAAGGTAATCAGCAAACCGGGAAACAAAATAGTCCAAGGAGACGAAAGAGCGTATCCGCCCTTGAAAGCGTCCGAAAGCATTGTCCCCAACTCCGGGGCTGGCGGCTGCGCGCCCAAACCGAGAAAACCCAAACCAGCAGCTTCTAGCGTCGCTGTACCAGTCGAAAGAGTTGCTTGTACAACTAGGGGCGGGAGACTTCCCGGCAAAATGTGGCGAAAAATAATCCGTAAGTCGCTGGCGCCCAAGGCTTTGACTGCTAACACAAATTGTTGTTCGCGCAGCGATAGCACCATGCTGCGAGTTAGGCGGATGTAAATGGGAATTTGCACGGCGCTGACGGCGATAATTACGCTTTGCAGGCTGGGCCCGGTGACGGTGACAATGGCGATCGCCAGTAAGATTGAAGGAAAAGCTAGCAAAATATCCGCCAAAGTGCCGATCGCCACTTCAGCCCATCCGCGAAAATATCCGGCGAAGAGTCCCAACAGCCCTCCCACAAACAATCCCGCAGCCACACAAACCAAGCTGACGAGCAAAGATATCCCCAATCCGTGCCACACTCGCACCAACAAATCTCGCCCCAAACTGTCGGTGCCGAACCAATGCTGGGCGCTAGGAGCCACTAATCGGGATAAATAATCGCGATCGACCGCCGGATTGTAGGGGTAAAGTAGGGGAGCTAACAGTGCCACAAGAATCAGCGCTAAAGTCAAAAATAAGCCGATTTTCCCAGAGGTCGATCGCCCAAATCGCTGCCAAGCAGGCTGTAGAAATATTGAATTTTGAGGCAATTTGGGATTTTCCATCTTTAGTCCTGTCAAAAAAAACTAACAGTTGTGCCCGATCGCGGTTTTTATAACGAATGACAGATGCCAAATGCCCGATCCCTTCCTAAAAGACCCTTTAAGATATAAAGAACAAGATCAATTTAAAAGCGCAATGACATCAACCCTACTCAAAGCCTCCTCCCGATCGCCCCTCAACGCTCCAACAATTCGTCATTTCCCCAACGGCCTCACAGTTATAGCCGAACACTTGCCGGTTGATGCTGTTAACCTCAGCGTGTGGATGAATTTAGGCTCAGCCGTCGAATCAGACGAAATCAACGGCATGGCTCACTTTTTAGAACACATGATTTTTAAGGGGACTCCCAGCATCAAGAGTGGAGAATTTGAGCGGGCGATCGAGCAGCGCGGCGCTGTCACCAATGCAGCCACCAGCCAAGATTACACTAACTACTACATCACCACAGCCCCTAAAGATTTTGCCGAACTAGCTCCCCTGCAAGTCGATGTCTTGCTCAACGCCAGCATTCCCGACGACGCCTTCGATCGCGAACGGCTGGTAGTATTGGAAGAAATTAGACGATCGGAAGACAATCCGCGCCGCCGCACCTATCAGCGATCGATGCAATTAGCCTTTGAAGTTCTGCCCTACAATCGACCCGTACTCGGCCCGACTTCCGTCATCGAACAGCTTACCGCCCAACAAATGCGCGATTTCCACAGCAGCAGATACCAGCCAGGGGCGATGACAGCCGTAGCTGTAGGTAATTTGCCGGTCGATCAACTAATTGAAATTGTCACAGAAAGTTTTGCCACCAAAAGCACAGCACAAAACAGCACCATAAATTTACCCGCTGTCGGCAACTTTCACCCAGAATCCGAAATTCTGAACTACGGGAAAGAATCGCCATTTACAGAAATAGTCCGCCGGGAATTTGTAGATTCAACCCTTCAGCAAGCTCGACTGATTGTGATGTGGCGAGTCCCCGGTTTTGTGGAAATGTCCGAAACCTATGCCCTAGACGTTTTGGCGACAATCTTGGGCCACGGCCGCACAACTCGCTTGGTTCAGGAATTGCGCGAAGAAAAAGGGCTAGTCTCGTCAATTTCCGTCAGCAACATGACTCAGCGACTGGGCGGCGTGTTCTCTATTTCCGCTCAACTAGCGACAGAAAACTTAGCCGCAGTGGAAGCAGCCATCGTCGAACACATCCGCACTCTCCAAACCGAACTGGTGACAGATGCCGAAATTTCTCGCATCCGCACCCAAGTAGCAAATCGGTTTGTCTTCGCTAACGAAACTCCCAGCGATCGAGCAAGTTTGTACGGTTACTATCAGTCGATGGTAGGAGATATCGCTCCCGCCCTCAACTATGCCGCCTGCATCCAAGCTCAGACTGCGGAGGATCTTCGGGAAGCCGCCGTCAAATATCTGTCTCCCGACGCAATGGGTGTAGTGATCGTTCGTCCCGACGAAGCATCAACTAGCTGATCCCAACAAAGCAATTCTCGCTATGCTGGGCGAGACATTCGGCAGAAACACAGCCAACGGGTACCAGGGATATTGAGTCAATAGTGCGTCAAGTTTGATCGACCAGGGCCTTAAAAGTTTTGTATCGAATCATGAATACAAAACCTTTAAGGTACGGACGATCGGTAGAATTGCCGTAATTTTCTGAGACTATAAACTTGGAATCGTCGATCTGGGTAGGCAAGGATGAAATTACAAAACTTTCTCAAGTCAAAAATTAGGTACGATGCCAAAGCGATCGCTGCTGACGACGAACTCAGCCGCCAAATTCAAAGTCGCCTCATCGATCTGGGTTTACTGAAACCTCCCGTAGACGGCATCTTTGGCCCTCTTTCTACCGCCGCTCTCCACCGATTTCAAACCCTGATGAACTGCGGCGAACCGGGTTTTTTGGGAGCAATCACAGCCCAAAAGCTGATCGAAACCAAACCGGGGGACATTCCCACACCTCGCCCGATCCTGAAAGTCCTCAAAGACACCATTTTTAAATCAAAACCGCTGGCGTCTTCTCAACTTCAGGACTCGGAAAAACAAGTAATCCCAGCGGGAAAAGAGTTTGAACTGCTGGCTTTTGCTCCGATTCGCGGTCATATTAGAGTTGCTCTGCGCAACGAGTCTTTCAAAGGTTCAGGGATTTGGTATGTTTACGGAGGACACGCTCAAGTTACTCTAGACGGCGTTCTGCTGTATCCCAAACCAAACCCGCCCACTGTCAGACTTGGCATTCCTTATCGATCGCAACTGGATAACTTGTACAATCCTACAGGTGCTTGCAATGTCACTTCCATAGCAATGTGTCTGGACTTTTTGAGAGTTCCCCGGCGCCAAAAAACCGGACAATATGAAGACGAACTCTACCAATATGCGATCGACAAAGGTTACAGTCGCTGGGAACCCACCGATTTAGCAAAGATTGTTAAAGATTACGGCGCTCAAGATTACTTTACCGAGAATGCAACTATTGATGATGTTCAAGATTGGCTCGCCACCGGAAATCCTGCTGTCATCCACGGATACTTCACATCCTTCGGTCACATTTTAGTTGTCGCAGGCTACGACAGCGACGGATTCTTCGTTCACGATCCCTATGGCGAATGGTTCCCCACCGGCTACGACACAAGTGTTAGCGGTGCTTACTTGCATTATTCCTATCGCTTAATCCGCAGCGTCTGTATGGCTGACGGAAATTTTTGGGTGCATTTTATCTCGAAGTAGTCATTAGTTAGTGGTTATTTGTTAGCGGTTATTTGTTAGCGGTTATTTGTTAGTGGTTGTTTGTTAGTGGTTGTTTGTTAGTGGTTATTTGTTAGTGGTTATTTGTAGAACTTACGCAAGGGCGCTTTGCAAGGGTTTGATATTCATACTTTACTTGCCGAAGCTAGGGTCGGCATTCATTCAGAATGACATCATTAGATTGAAATGCGTAAATTCTATATGGGTTAAGTTATTAGTTATTATTTGTTATTACCACTAACAAATAACCACTAACAAATAACCAATAACAAATAACCAATAACCAATAACCACTAACTATTAATTTTCATGCTCAAATCCAGCCAAGTCGATCGCGTAATGGGAGCACTGGTAGAAATATAGTCAACTCCGGTTTCCGCTACACTTCTAATTGTTTCTAAAGTAACATTCCCGGAAGCTTCAATTTTCACCCGATCGCTCTTTTGACGAATTATTGCTACAGCCTGCCGCATCAAATCGAAGGACATATTATCTAACATGATAATATCCGCCTTGTGCTGCAAAGCTGTCTCCACCTCAGCCAGAGTTTCGGTTTCGACTTCGATCGTCAGCGGATAGGGGATAGAATTGCGAATAAGGGCGATCGCCTCGGCAATTCCCCCAGCCGCCGCAATGTGATTGTCTTTAATCATCACCGCGTCATCTAGTCCCATCCGGTGATTGCAAGCACCGCCGATTTGAGTCGCGTATTTTTCCAACAATCTCAATCCGGGCGTTGTCTTGCGCGTATCTACCAATTGCACTGGTAAATCGGCAATTTTGTCAACATATTTCCGAGTCAAAGTAGCGATGCCGCTCAAACGCATTGCCAAGTTTAATGCTACTCTTTCTCCGGTTAGCAGCGCATTGAAATTGCCGGAAATCTCGGCGATTACTTCTCCTTTTCCGCACAGTTTCCCTTCGGGTACTTGGGGGATGAAACTGAGGGTGCTGTCTAAAAGTTTAAAAGTGCGATCGGCGATCGGCAATCCGGCAATGACTCCCGCTTCTTTGACTATCCATTTAGCGCTACCCTGGATGCTGTTTGCGGGAAATAAGGCCGATGTTGTGCGATCGCCCCTACCGATATCTTCTAGTAGCCAGTTGTGCAATAGGGAGTCTAAAACTATCCAAGGTGGCAATATTGCTGTCATGTTTTCTTTGTTATTCCTGCTATTAGGAACGATAGTCGATCGCACAATTTTAGGCAAGTTGCAGAATGATGATGGTGTGAGTGCGATTTTGGGCGATCGCACGACATAACGGGCTATTCTGTTGCTGACATTGGGTTTTGGTGGTTTAATGGAGTGGATGGGCGATCGTGAGTAGAAACAATGATACAGCCAGTCATTTTAGAAAAATTAGCAGAACTCCCTGAGTCTCTTCAGACAGAAGTCCTTCATTATATTGAGTTTTTGATTGAAAAGCAGGCGAAAAACTTAAGTCAAGAAAAGCCGACAAAGCGAGGCGGACTTGGCATTTGGAAAGGTAAAATCTGGATGTCTGATGATTTTGATGAACCTCTCGACGATTTATAGAAAGTTTTCTATGAGCATCAGTCTCATTTCTGACCACCATCGAAAAATAAGTTATAATTATTTTAGTACACTTTTTCAAAATCCTGTTTTATCTCTATGAATTGCTTTAAAGAGTTAACTGGAAGAGCCTCGGAGTTAAAATTATGCTTTTATTGCTCCAATTCACTTCCGGCATCAAGCCAAGAACACATATTTAATGCTTCTTGGGCGGGTTCCCATCAAACAGGACAACTAATTTGTAATGAGTGCAACCAAAGTTTTTCAAGAGTTGATAAAGCATTTTTAATCTACACAAGTGCGATCATGAATGCTTGGTCATTTAAAGGCAAGCGTCACCAGTCAATACCTATCATTAGTAGATTGGAAGGTAACTATTTGATTGAGGCAGGGGCAAAACTAAGACTTAAGGAGCCGTTGATTGAGACAGAGACTCAACCTAATGGACAAATCAAGTCAAAAATTTCCTTTAATTCGCGGGGAGAAGCCAAACGCTGGTTAAAAGGTCATGCGGAGTCATATTTAGGAAAAGTTTTGAGCCAAGAAGAGCAAGACGAGATAATTAGGCAAGCAAAGCTTCGATCGGAAGACGCACAACCACAGAAGGCTTCAGCGAATCTTAATCTTCAAGAACAGTACCGTTCAGCCGCACACACAATATTGAAGTGTTTAGGCTTTTTCATCCCTGATTTGGTTTGCCATGAGCAAACTAAGGAAGTTCGCGAATTTGCCCGCTATGATCGGGGTGATTGGCAGCTATTTGCAGTTGAAGCGGAACAGCATTTTTCTTTAGCTGATCAACCTGTGAGCTTATTAGGAGTTCATCACAATTCGGTAGAAATTTACTGGTGTTCCTATTTGAGAATGGTGATTGGAGTTGTGACAATTCTTAATCGTGTTAAAAGAGCAGTTGTAATAGCCAAAGACTATTCAGGTCCAGATAGGATTTTATATGTTTGTGAAGACACGCATGGTTCTGGAAAGCCTCCTAGTGCATTTCAAGCAGAAATAAATTCACAAGACTTCTCTCTACTTATTATTAGGATTCAGTATTTTGCCTCCCAAACTAGGATTAATCACGTTTTTCAGAGCGAACTTTCAGGGCTTACAACTATTTACTATCCCATAGATGCTCTTACAGCCAAGCTCATAAAAACGATTGAGGAAGTAAATCAAATTAGTGTGCAAGTTGATGAGAATATTGTCGAGAAATATCGAGAAGCTTTCCTAGATTTATTCACTAATCTGGGTAAGGTTTTAGGAAAATCGATAGACTTAGATAAAGTTTTATCAAAAATGTCAGATTATGGATTTGAAACTTTAACCCACAGATTTGCTGGTAGAAAGTGTAGTGACAAGGAGTTTGAATTTTCTGTAGTAAAATTTTTAAAAAATGTTCTGAATGAATTTGAGTGACTTAGGATAAATCGAAAAGCTTTACCTCTATCAGTATCCTGACGACCCATATAGGTGCAGAGAAAGGGTGACGACATCTGCGCGTTTTTTGATAGTGCAGCGGGTATCCTGTTGACAAAGTTGGGTATTCGTGCTTTAATGGAGCAATACGGTTTAAATAAAACACTCATAAAAACAAAGCCGTGTAAAAAATAGATACTACGATTGCTTCGCTATTGGCTCGCAATGACAAAAAAACATTAACTGAACCATATTGCTTTAATGGGGTGGGTTTGTTTGAGTTTTAAGAAATATTTGCAACGCAGATATATTATATCTAATAACATAGCCTTCTTATTTTCGGTGGCTCATGTGCTTAAACAGGAGCGGGTAAGATGATTTTCATACAAAGAAAGCAAAACCATGAAGCTACAGTTGCAATAATTCAGTAACAATATTTGTCCTAATAACCCTTGTTACGTGTTACATTTTGAAAAATACTTTAAGTGCGACTGGTGACTATTTTTAAGCAATACAAAAAGGAGCAGTAATTGTGCAAAGAGAACTCAAAAAGATGACTGTCAAAATCCTGAAAGAAGGAGATCAAGTCATCAACGTTTGGTCAGGTGATTCGAGTTATTTTATCGCCGTTAAACAACAGAGTGGGGAGGTTTGTGTTTATTCCGTAACACTAGACGAAGAAAAAAAACCGAGACTTAGTAGAAATTCGCCTTTAACAATTGCGTTTGGCGAGGGTGAGATAGAGTCAATATTTAGCACGGAAACCGGAGATGTTAGAGTAATTACTGACTGATAAAAAAATAGAAAATACAGGTTGTTATGGCGAAAAAATCTGACAGAAATCGGGCTATCAACGCAAAAATTGACAACTTGACTCCTGAAGAGCAAGAGCAACTTAGTGACGCTATCAGAATAGCTAAAAGGAAGATTGCACCCGATGCCAGATCTACAGTTGTTGAATATGAGCAGGGCAAGTTACCTTCTTCCCCATCTCAAAATCAACTTGAAGGACAGGATGATTAAAGCAGTTTATTTTGGGAGTAATATTTTTATGGGACAAAAGAGACCATACGAACACCAAAAAGCGCAGAAGGAAGTTAAGGAGTTAGAGTCTTATCAATGTATGGTGTGTTGGGAAGTCAACCCTAAAGCTCACGGTCATCACCTGATTCCGTATAGTGAAGGAGGTTCCGCCGCAATGCAAAATATGATGACACTTTGTCCTTCGTGCCATACCAAGTATCATAACGGTGAACTAAAAATCGATATTCATAGGTTTTGATACGGATCGCCGCTCGTTACGATCGCCCACTATTGACTGCTAAAATTAAGGGCGATCGCCTGTGATGGTTGTGTTAAAATATGGTTCGAGTCCCCCGCAATTCTAGCTTATTTGAAAACAGTCATTAAAACATTACATAACCATCATGCAAACCAAAACGATCGCAATTCGCGTTAATGCAGAGGTTGCCAGAATCTTTGAGGCTGCTTCTGAAGAAGAGCGTCGTAAATTAGAGGCATTACTTAGCCTGAAACTTAGCGAGGCAACTCGACGCAAAAGACCCCTAGAGGAGGTAATGAGTGAGATGAGTCGGAATGCTCGATCGCGAGGATTGACCCCAGAAATTTTGGATTCAATTCTTTTTGATGAGTAAGATGCGCTACGTTTTTGATACAAATGCAATTGTCAGTGCGATTCTGTTTGATAACAGTAAACCCGATCGCGCCCTTCGATATGCTTTAGCAAATGGAGAGGTGTTACTATCACTTGACCTGCTAGAAGAATTGAATGAGGTATTGGGTCGCGAAAAATTTAATCGATATGTTACAAGTGAAGAAAGGGAGGAATTTTTAGCAGCCTTGGTGGACAGGGCGGTTCTGGTGGAGATAATTGACAATGTGCAAGAGTGTCGAGATCCAAAAGATGACAAGGTTTTGGAGTTGGCCTTAAATGGAGAAGCGAACTATATCATCACTGGTGACAGGGATTTGCTCGTATTGCACCCATTTCGTGGTGTGGTGGTAATCACAGCAGACGAGTTTTTGAAGACGATCGAATCTGAGTAGTCTCTGTGGCTCAACTTTGCCATTATACCACTAGGAAAAAGGCGATCGCCCACTCTTGACTGCTCAAATAAGGGCGATCGCTTGTGATGATTGTGTTAAAATAAAGACGACTGAAAGAGGCAACTATTATGACTATTCGTGAGATCGCGATCGCACTTAAAGAAACAAACTAATATCAACTTGGAAAAAATCAGCTAATTTCCTGGCTTCATTTATTTCGATCGCCCTTCCGCTAACAAAAACTTGATCAACCTCTGTTTCCGTTCCCAAAACTGGAATCAAATCAGATTTGTCCAAATGTCTCGCATCCATTAAATGTTGCAACATTGAACCAGCATTTCCTGCGGGAATTGGATAATTTTCAGATTCAAATTTTTCAATCAGCGTTATCAAAAGCTCCAGAAATAGCTCTGACTCCAGCGATCGCATAGGGGCGTGTTCCAGTTCGCAAGCGAGGGCGATCGCAGCATCATTTTCTGCTTCATTGGCGATCGGTTTTGGTTGATAGCGAACAAGTAAATCTGTATAAGATTTTGCATCAAAAGTACGGATCATTTTTCCACTCATCCTTATCATACTCAGCGTGAGTCAGAACATATTTGATGTAGATTCTTTGAGAAACATAAACCAAATCAACAATCAGCCGATATCGATTTCCCTTAATATTAAATACGGTAAAATTTCCGACTGACTCAGCTTTTGGATAAATCTGCTGAACATCAATTAAGTTCTGCCATTGGGCTTTACTTGACACTCTATACCAGTCATAAAGTGCATCGCAGGAATCCGCATGGCTTTCACAGAAATCTCGCAAGATTTTTCGGCTGATAACACGCATTTCACCCTTGTTTTCCAAACTACACCAGATTTTGTTCTGGACTTACGCACTTCTTATATTATAAACATCTGTAAGTCACCAAAAAAACTAAAGCCCTTTTCCGTTGTTGCGGGAAAAGAGCTTTAATTTATTATTAACCTGGCACTGAGCTATTTTACCGGGCAGTGACCCGCCGAGTATCTTCGCCATAGCAACGTTTAACAACCGAGTTCGGGATGGATCGGAGTGGTTCCATTACATCATAAGCACCAGGAAAGCTTTGAAAACTTTGAATCCTGTGTCTGCGTTAAATTTGATGCGCTGCATCTCTTTTGCTCGACATTCATTAAATTACCAAACTCGCCTAAGTTTGTCAACCCCTTTTTGAAATATTTTTTGCCCCTTGGACGCATGGAAATCTAGAAACCAGGTTTCGACTTGGTTTCGACTACGCTCAACCACCGCAGTTCCCTGAGCGTAGTCGAAGGGTCGAAGGATCGAATGGTCGAAACCCGGTTTCTGTGGTCGAAGCGCGTAAGTCCGATCGCAAATCCAAAAACGCAGCATCCGCACCCTACTCTCTGCGAATCTTCGCATCCTTCTCAAACCACACCACAACCTGCTTAACTGTTAATTGCTCGATCGCCCCTCCCGATTCTGCCGCAATTTGCCTCAACGGTCGCAAAGACGCAATTACCAAATTCGTAAAAAAGTTTTCAAAACTAGCATCAACTTGAATTGACTGCTGAATACTCTCATCATTCCTCACCCAATCCATCACCTGCTGATTGCTTACATCAGCCACCGACAAACCAGTCTCCCCAGCAATTTGCTTCAACACCCTCAAAGCATAAATAGCCAACCGCGCCGAAAACTTCTCCTTCGACGACAACAGCGCCATATCAACTTCCGCACACTCTTCCGGCTTCAAAAAATCAGATTCCATAGTTATTAGTTATTAGTTATTAGTTATTAGTTATTTGTTATTTGTTATTACTACCAACAGTCAACAGTCAACAGTCAACAGTCAACAGTCAACAGTCAACTGACAACTAACTTCCTTCTCGCAATCAAATAACCGCAACGGTGTTCCCCATCAATAATCCAGTGAGTCCGCTCGATCGTACAATCCGGCAACACAGCCCCAAACATCTCCAACTCATTACCACAAACACTCGGAAAAGTTTCCGCCACATTAGAAATAGCACAATTGTGTTCCATAAACACAAATCGATCGCCCTTATCGGTGCCGCACGTCCCATCATCCACAGACTCTACAGGATACCACTCAGCCATGTAACCCTCATCCCTGCGAAGCTCCATCAACCTAGCCACCCGCTCTTCCAGCAAACCCGCACCCATTAGCCTGCGGTACTCCATCGCCTTACGTTGCCATTGTTTTCGCAGGATAGAAATCACTTGTTCGCGGCCAACAGTCTCAGCCAAAGTATCCAGAAAAGACACTGCAAAATCGCCATAACGATTCGGGAATCGATCGCGCCCCAGACTGGTAAGCTCATAAATATGCTGCGGTCGCCCCATCCCAGCCTGCACCGACTGATACTGAATCAGCCCGTCCCCCTCCAAATCCTTCAAATGACGGCGAATCGCCTGGGGGCTGACATCCAAAGACTCTGCCAACTGGAGAGCCGTCCCTTGACCCCCCTTGAGCAAAAACTGCAAGATATCTTGTTTAGTGGAAGTCTGCTGAGTCTGCATCATCACAAAAAAATATTAATTTGACTTTGACAAGATCGCTATTGTTAATGTAGCTTAAAATATAGTAAAGCAATAGATTTGTTGTTTAACTCAACAGAGCAGTCCAGCAGAACCCGCTCAAGCCCAGACAGGGATTGCCCCGTCTGCCATCTTTGAGAGAATTATCTAGAACACTGAACACGCAAAATTAATGAGTTCTACCACAGCCCAAACCCTAGTCAACCAGCCCTACAAATACGGTTTCGTCACCGACATCGAGTCAGACACCATCCCTCGCGGCTTGAGCGAAGATGTAGTGCGGCTGATTTCCTCCAAGAAAAACGAACCGGAATTTTTGCTGCAATTCCGCCTCAAAGCATACCGCAAGTGGCTGACCATGACCGAGCCGACTTGGCCTCATGTCAACTATCCGGCGATCGACTACCAAAACATTATCTACTATTCCGCGCCAAAACAGAAGCCCAAAAAGCTCAACAGTTTGGACGAAGTTGATCCGACACTATTAGAAACCTTCGAGAAATTAGGAATTCCCCTCTCCGAACAAAGACGGCTGGGAAATGTCGCCGTCGATGTTGTTTTCGACAGCGTTTCAATTGCCACAACCTTTAGAGAAAAGCTAGCCAAAGACGGCGTTATATTCTGTTCCATCACAGAAGCAGTCAAAGACTATCCCGAACTAATTGAAAAATATCTTGGCACTGTCGTACCAGTCGGCGACAACTTTTTCGCAGCCCTCAACTCCGCCGTATTCACCGACGGTTCCTTCGTTTTCATTCCCAAAGGCGTAAAATGCCCAATGGAATTGTCAACATATTTCCGCATCAATAACGAAGATTCCGGCCAGTTCGAGCGCACCCTAATTATCGCAGAAGAAAACAGTTCTGTGTCTTACCTGGAAGGCTGCACCGCGCCGATGTTTGACACCAACCAACTGCACGCCGCCGTCGTGGAATTGGTAACAATGGACAACGCCGACATCAAATACTCAACAGTGCAAAACTGGTACGCCGGCGATGCTAATGGAAAAGGCGGCATTTACAACTTCGTCACTAAGCGCGGTTTATGTCAAGGAGTCAATTCAAAGATTTCTTGGACGCAAGTAGAAACCGGTTCCGCGATTACCTGGAAATATCCCAGTTGCGTGTTAGTCGGCGACAACTCCGTAGGCGAATTCTACTCAGTAGCGCTGACAAACCACAAACAGCAAGCTGACACCGGAACTAAAATGA
Organism: Cyanobacteriota bacterium; assembly: GCA_025362325.1. GTDB lineage: Bacteria > Cyanobacteriota > Cyanobacteriia > Cyanobacteriales > Microcoleaceae > Microcoleus. The sequence goes on from JANYGO010000277.1 coordinate 25,303, forward strand.
TCCACGTCGGCAAAAACACTCGCAGCACGATTATTTCCAAGGGAATTTCGGCTGGAAATTCTTCCAATAGCTATCGCGGCTTGGTGAAAATGGGGCCTAGTGCCAAAGGTGCTCGGAATTATTCTCAGTGCGACTCGATGCTGATTGGTGATAACGCTCAAGCGAATACTTTCCCTTATATTCAAGTGCAGAATCATACTGCAAAAGTGGAACACGAAGCTTCGACTTCCAAAATTGGGGAAGAGCAATTGTTCTTTTTCGCCCAACGCGGAATTTCCGCAGAAAATGCTATTTCAATGATGATTAGCGGTTTCTGCAAAGATGTTTTCAATCAGTTACCGATGGAATTTGCGGCGGAAGCTGATAAACTATTGAGTCTGAAACTAGAAGGAAGTGTCGGATAGAACTCACATCTTGTACCATTATCAAAAACTTGTAGGGGCGGGTTCACCAAGAGCCTTAAAAAGTGCAGACAGGTTAAATAAACCCGCCCCCACTAAAAAGCTCCTGTGAGGATTTTAGTTGTAGTTGTAGGTTGGGTTGAGGAAGGAAACCCAACTTGGAGGCCCGTTGAGAGTTGGGTTGAGCAATAGCTCAACCCAACCTACGAACGATTAGATAAGCAGTAAGGATTTTAGTTTTTCTTAAATCAGGACTAAAGTCCTCAGTACGAACAAAATAAACCGCTCTCGTTACAAAGGAATGAGGAAAAAGAACAGATGATTGTTGAAAATAGTCAAGTCGTATTATCAGTCCGCAATTTAACTGCAAATGTCGAAGATACCCAAATCCTCAAGGGTTTGAACCTAGAAATTAAATCCGGTGAAATCCACGCCATCATGGGCCCGAACGGTTCAGGAAAAAGCACCTTATCCAAAATATTAGCAGGCCATCCCGCTTATACAGTAACGGGTGGAGCAGTGACATTTTTGGGGCAGAATTTACTCGAATTACCACCAGAAGAACGCTCTTTAGCTGGCGTGTTTCTAGCATTCCAATATCCTTTAGAAATTCCCGGCGTTAGCAATGTGGATTTCTTGCGCGTGGCTTACAACGCTCATCGCAAACATCGCGGATTGGAAGAATTAGATGCTTTTGATTTCCAAGATTTAATCGAGCAAAAGCTGGATATTGTCAAGATGAATGACTCTTTCTTGAACCGCAGCGTCAATGAAGGTTTTTCCGGGGGCGAGAAAAAGCGGAATGAGATTTTGCAAATGGCGCTGTTAGAACCGAAGTTAGCTATTTTGGACGAAACTGATTCGGGTTTGGATATCGATGCTCTCAAGATTGTTGCCGGCGGTGTGAATCAGTTGTCAAATGCTGAAAATTCAATGTTGGTGATTACTCACTATCAGCGCTTACTGAATTACATTATTCCTGATTTCATTCATGTCATGGAAGCTGGTAGAATTATCCTGACTGGCCCGAAAGAGTTGGCGCTGGAATTGGAAGAGCGCGGTTATGACTGGGTTGTGGAAGAAGAAGCAGCAGGAGTTGGCGCGCGATGATTAATACTCAGGTTGCTACTAGAGAAATGTTTTTGGCTGCTTTGGTGAATCAGTGCGAAAAGTTGGAATTAGCTAATGTCAAAAGTTCCGCTTATGGCTTGGACAGTTTGCGTGATACGGCTGCTGAATACGTTCTGTCTGCAAGTTTTCCGACTGTGAGGGATGAAGAATGGCGCTTTACTGATTTGTCGTCGCTGTTGCAAATTCAGTTTAATGTACCCCAGAGCAATCAGTCAGCAATTAAGCTGTCTGATATTACTATGCCCGTGAAAGACAAGAACGATTTACCTTTAAGATTGGTATTCGTGAATGGTATTTATACACCAGATTTGTCAACGGTGAAGTCGTCGGAATTTTACGCAGGTAATTTATCCAATGTACCGGAAAAATATCAGGCGCGCATCACCGATGTTTTGAGCAAGCACAGACAGCCGAATGAGGTGTTTACTGCTTTGAATATCGCGGGTTTGGTCGATTCTGCGGTGGTGTTCGTGCCGGCCAATATGTCTCTTGATACTCCGATTCACTTGCTGTTCCTGACCGCACCAGGGGCATCTCCGACCATGTGTCAGCCTCACTGTGTGGTTATAGCAGAGCCTGGAAGCAATGTAACGCTGATTGAGGATTACGCAACTATCGGTAATGTGGCTGCATTTACGAATGCTGTAACGGATGTTGTTGTGGGCGAAAATGCTGCGGTGAATCATGTTCGACTTCAGCGGGAAGGTTTGAACGTTGTTCATATTGGCAGAAGTGCGATCGCCCAATCTCGCAATAGCCGTTATACTTGTCATGCTATCAGCTTGGGCGGAAAAATATCGCGGCACAATTTAGAAGTGTTTCAGCACGGCGAAGCGACTGAAACAACTCTCAACGGCTTAACCGTAGCTTTTGGCGAACAGTTATCTGATACTCACAGCTTGATTAGTTTCAATCACCCTCACGGTACAAGCCGCCAACTGCACAAGTGCATCATCGGTAACAAAGCCCGCGCTGTATTTAACGGCAAAGTTTTCGTTCCCAAAGCAGCACAATTGACAGACGCGGGACAGTTGAGCCGGAATTTGTTGCTGTCGCCCAGAGCTCGCGTAGACACTAAACCGCAGTTAGAAATTGTGGCTGACAACGTGAAATGTTCCCACGGTGCAACTGTCAGCCAATTAGAAGATGATGAACTTTTCTACCTGCAAAGTCGCGGCTTAGATTTAGAGAGAAGTCGCTATTTGCTGATTGATGCTTTTGCGGCGGAAATCCTGGATAAATTGCCAATTATTGGGGTAGCAAAAATGCTTTCTACCTGCATGGCTATCCAAGGATAACTCATAAAGATGAGGACACAGAGGACACAGCAGTGCTGTGTCCCTACCACATCTTGCACAATTTTTAACAGCCTGTAGGGGCGGGTTCACCAACAATAATTGCCTAAAACCAACAATCTTGTAAACCCGCCCCACCCAACGATAAATCAATAACTGCAAAACCTATGACACTTATTCAAGAAAAAACATTAGCCTCAAAAGTGCGCGGTGATTTCCCAATTCTCAAGGAAAAAGTCAACGGTAAACCCCTAGTTTATCTTGACAATGCAGCGACATCTCAAAAACCTCTAGTTGTCCTCAATGCTTGGCGCGACTACTACGAACAATATAATTCTAACGTCCATCGTGGCGCTCACACTCTCAGCGGAAAAGCCACAGATGCTTACGAAGGCGCTAGAGATAAAGTTGCTGCTTTTATCAATGCGGCTTCGCGACAAGAAATTGTTTACACTCGCAATGCTACCGAAGCCATTAATTTGGTTGCTTACTCTTGGGGTTTGAATAATCTGCAAGCCGGAGATGAAATTATCCTGTCAGTAATGGAACACCACAGCAATCTCGTTCCTTGGCAAATGATTGCTCAAAAAACGGGTGCGGTACTGAAGTTTGTGGAGTTAACGGAGACTCAGGAGTTTGATTTAGAGCAGTTCAAAATGCTGATTTCCGACAAAACTAAGTTAGTGTCAATCGTTCACGTTTCTAATACTTTGGGCTGTATCAATCCAGTCAACGAAATCTGTGAAATTGCCCACAGTTTCGGCGCAAAAGTTTTAATTGATGCTTGCCAAAGCGTGCCGCATATGGTAATAGATGTACAGGCAATGGATTGCGATTGGCTAGTTGCTTCCGGGCACAAAATGTGTGCCCCAACTGGCATTGGTTTTTTGTATGGAAAGTTAGATTTGCTGAGAGAAATGCCTCCGTTTTTCGGCGGCGGCGAGATGATTGCTGACGTGTTTCTCGAATATTCCACTTATGCCGATTTGCCGCACAAATTTGAGGCGGGGACGCCTGCAATCGGAGAGGCGATCGCCCTTGGTGCAGCAATCGATTATCTTAGTAACATCGGCATGGATAAGATTCACGCTTGCGAAGCTGAATTGACTGCTTATATGTTCCAACAATTGCGGCAAATTCCACAGATTAAAATCTACGGGCCACAACCAGACAGCAACGGCGAAGGTAGGGCGGCGTTAGCGGCATTTACAGCCGGAGAAATTCACCCTCAAGACCTGTCTACGATGTTGGATGCGGAGGGAGTCGCGATTCGTTCGGGGCATCACTGCACGCAAGCTTTGCACCGCTATTTGAACATCTCATCTACGGCGCGGGCGAGTTTGTATTTTTACAATACCTATGAGGAGATTGATGTGTTTGTGAAAGCGTTGAAAGAGACGATCGACTTTTTTGCTGGGATTATGGGATAAGCTTCTGGGGTGGGCATTGGCCCACCCCCTACTTAGTAATATGATAAATCTCAGATTCAGTTAAGATACGAGGTCATGTTAGCGGTAGCGGAACGACTCACTTGTTCAGTAAAATGCCCACCTTCGTAATGACTTCCTTTTCCGTGACTATTGCTACCACCTTTTCGGTGACTTCCTGTTCGATTTGCTGCCTCAGCAGATGTTATAAACAAAGAGGAAGCCAACAGAATTACCAGGCTGAAAACTAAAACCTGTCTCAGAAACTTCAGCATTAAAAATTACTCCTTTCATTGTTGAGTCTATTTTAGCAGAACTAAGCTCAGGAGTAAATTTCAATCGAGTATCTTTATTCATTACGGTAAAAGAAAGATCGATCGCAATCTCAAAACCCGAACGTAATCTGGTAAAATTGGGCTGTCAACCCAAAGGAAAGGCAAAAATACAAAGTGTGTTTGATGAACTAGGTGCATATAGACAAAGCCTAGGTTTACCACCGGCTGGCAGCGAAACCGATAAATCAACCATAGCTAAACTAGAAATAGCGGGTCAAAGTTTTTTTTGGCATCAACTCTGGCAGCAACCCCAATCGTCGGCAAATAACCTTTAATGTCAATCCTATCACCAAAACCCACGCTGAAGCCGATGCTTTTCAACAAGCAGCCGATGCGGGAATTAGAGGAGGTAAAGCACGTTTGATTTGCGATCGCGAACTTTGTGCAGCCTGCGGCTTAAGAGGTGGAGTAAACTCTATGGCTTGGCAGTTAAATATAGAAGAATTAGAAATTATTACTCCAAGTGGAAGTAAAACAATAACCGTTAAACCCCCAAATAGAAGGAGGCAATAATGTTTGTGTTAAACCTATCAGCAGAAAATTGGGTTGGCAACCAGGATGAAGGTGATTTAATAGAAAGTCCTACTTGGAATCAAATAGAACAAGCCATTCGCGAGTTAGATGGGAAAAGTAAGACTTTAGTTACCTTGGGTGCAGATGACGAGTGTTATATGAGTATTGGTGGTGGCGAATCCGGCAAATATATTGTTAACATAACTTTTGATAACGTTAGCTTCCATAATTTAGTAGATCCCTCAAAACCAGATGCAATAGAAAAGCTAGTTGTCGGCGGACAAGAAGGTAATTATTCTGCCAGGATGTGTGTAAATTTAGAGACGGCACTGTTGGCATCTCAAACATTTACAGTATCAGGAGAACTTCAAAGATCATTGTCTTGGGAAGAAGAGAAAGAATTAGTAATGCTTTAATAAAACAATATTCAACATAACCTAAGTGAAGTGCGATAAGTCTTCCCTCTATCCGCGTTCATCTGCGTCTATTCGCCTACATCTGCGGCAAAAAAAAAAGACTTGTCGCCCAAATAAAACTCTCTCATCTATTTGAACATTTCATCTACTGCCAGAGCGAGTTTGTATTTTTACAATACTCGCGAGGAGATTGATGTGTTTGTGAAAGCGTTGAAAGAGACGATCGACTTTTTTGGGAGTATTCTTGGGTAAGCTTTCGCTAAGGACACGGCATTGTCGTATCCCTGCATCCGCGTTCATCCCCGTGCATTTGCGGTTAAACAAAGAGCGCTCTTTGGGAACTAACTTCGCCCGTGGTACAATAAAACCAGAGTTTTCTCAGCTCAAGGAGATTTTGAGATGATTGCTACTACTTCAAGTCTAGCCGAACAGAGAACACTGCTAGAAAATATTAGCTGGTCAACCTTTGAAACATTGCTCAAAGAAATAGGCGGTCGCCGAGGTTATCGCATAGCTTATGATAACGGGATGTTGGAAATTATGAGTCCTTTATACGAACATAAAAATCCCAAAATCAGATCGGATCGTTTCATTTTCATTTTAGCAGAAGAACTCGGCATTGAAATCAAAAGTGCTGGCTCAATGACTCTCAAGCGAGAACGGGCTAAAAAAGGTATAGAACCTGATAATTGCTATTATATCCAAAATGAACCAGCAGTCAGAGACAGGGAAGAACTGGATTTAGAAACGGCCCCACCGCCCGATTTAGCAATTGAAATCGACATTACCAGCAGTTCAATGAATAAATTGGCAATTTACTCAGCACTTCGCGTCCCCGAACTCTGGCTATATAACGGACGAGTTTTGAAATTTTATCAGTTGGCAGAAATAGAATATATTGAACGCGACTTTAGTATTGCTTTTCCCTTTGTATCGGTAGCGGAAATGGCTGGGTTTTTCACTCGTACTCAAACGATAGGGGAAATGGCTTTGCTGAAATCCTTTAGAAGTTGGGTGAAGGGGAAAATATAAAATTTTCAATGTCGCCCAATAAAAATTTCCGCATAGAGTCAAAGATGCGACTTTTTTGGTAGGATGTTGAGCTAGATGTTATACTACTTACAGACGATCGCTATGACAGCTTCAGACCCCAAATCAGTACCGTCTAGTTTCTTCGATGAAACCTACCGAGGGAGTTCCGATCCTTGGGGATACACCTCCAGCTTTTACGAAATTAGTAAATTCCGAGCAACTATCAGAGCTTTACCAAAAGTCCAGTTCAAAAATGCTTTTGAAATCGGATGTGCGATCGGTGTACTCACGCAGAAGCTCGCCGAAAAGTGCGACAGACTGCTGTCAGTAGATTATTCAGAACTCGGATTAGAAGAAGCGCGGAAACGCTGCGCAAATCTGCGAGAGGTGCGCTTCGAGCAAATGCAGATACCCCAGCAGTTCCCAACTGAGAAGTTTGATTTAATTTTATTCTCAGAAGTCGGCTATTATTTGACAAATGAAGACCTCCTGGAAACCAAGCAAAAAATTATTGACAGCTTACTTCCGGGAGGTTATCTTTTGATGGTTCACTATCGGTTACCCGTGGAAAGTTTTATATTGAACGGCGAGATTGTTCATGATACCTTTGTCCAGGAGTCTGCACAGTTTTTGAAACATCTTGGCGATCCGCGAAAACGTTTTTTGATGCTAGATTTAGCTCGCCATCACAAACGCTATCGGATGGATTTGTTTCAGCGGTTGTAAAGGATGGCAGATAATTTTTAAGAGGTGCATCTACTATTAGTTCTGGTCGCATTTGATTCGCATTCCTTCATCTGTCAGTCAGATAGAGTCCGCGTCGATAACTCTAATTTATTTGGCAGTAAGGACTTCAGTTATCTTAAAATTTTGAGGACTAAAGTCCTGACTGCAAACTCTTTTTTTAGCGGCAACTATTTCAGTTGAGATTGATTAAAACTCCCTGATTTCAGGATGGATAAATTGATAACCAGCCGCCTTAATTTTTTGATTGGACACTCTAGCATTATAAGGCCGCACGCTGGTAACAGATTTATCCCAAATAGCTGGCGGCAGATTGTGACGTTCAAAAATGCGATCGAGTAATTCGCGACTAGACAGCGATACATCCCCGACTAAATTGTAAATCCCCTGCAATCGATTGTCCAATGCAAAGGTCAATCCGCCAACAATATCATCCCGATGCACCCAATTTGTCGCATCTTCCCCCGCACCGGGACGAGTGCTCCCAGCCCAGCCTCCAAAGATTTTAACTAATTCTCGCCCAGGCCCGTAAATGCCACCCAAACGCAGAATGCAAACTTGCAGGTTTGGACTCGATGCTGCTAATAAAACACGTTCGGTTTCGGCGAGAATTTCACCGTTGGGATTGGCTGGCGCGACGGGCGAATCTTCATTTACCAGTTTACCTTGACAGTCGCCATACACAGAATAAGTACCCGTATAAATCACCTGCTTGACTGTCGGTATTTGCTGTAAAACTGATACCAAAGTTGTCGCAGTCTCTAAGTAACTTTCCCGATAAGCTTGAGGATTTGGAGCACCGACGCACAGCATAACAGCATCTTGGTCTTGCAGTAAACTGCCGATCGCCCCTGCATCATTTCCCTGGAGCACAACCACCCGCTGGGCGACACCCTCCAATTCACTAACTCGGCTCGCCGTCGTAGTTGTCGCCGTCACGGTACAATCAGATTTACCGCCTAAATGTCGGGCTGTCGCAGTACCCACATAGCCGCAGCCGACGATCGCAACTTTCATAAAAAAAATCTCCATTTTGTCATACCCTCTAAGATTATTGCCGATTTTTGCGATCGATTCGAGGTGAGTTTTGTGTTATGCTCTAGAGCATCGTGATCGATCCCAGTTGCATCATGTCCGAAAAAGATATTTTTGCCACATCCTCAGAAACCGAACTTTTAGCTTTTTATGGAGCTTTATTTGCGATCGCAGCCGCCGACGGTTCCATTGATATTGACGAACTAAATTTGCTGTTTAAAACCATAAATTTAGACAAGTTTTCTGATGCAGCCAAGAGTCAAATTCAATCATACACAGCGACACCGCCATCACTCAGTGACTGTTTGCAAACACTGGGCCAATCAGCCGAACCGCTGCGTTTGGGAGTCATGTATTTTTTGCTCAGCATTGCTTGGGCAAATAAAACACTGCATCCCGGAGAAAGCGAGGCGATTCAATCGGGCAAAAAACTGCTGGCGGTTTCCGATTTGCAAATCCAAGCCATGCAGGAATCCATCGCAAATATCAAACAAATACGGGAAGCTGAACAAAATAAAGATCAGGCTTCAGCATCCTTTAATGCTGGTGTTTCGCAACTCAAAAATAATGGTATTTCTCTCGATTTGATCGGGTTCCAAAAAACCACCACTAACGCCAGTAATCCGCAAATAGACTACTCTGATGAAACTTTTTGGGCTAAACTTAAAAAGTTTGCTTTAACCGCTGGTAGAGAAGTAGTTGAAAAAGCTTTGACGCTTTATTACACCGCTCAAAATCCTAACGTGCCGGGTTGGGCTAAAACGGTTGTTGTGGGAGCTTTGACCTATTTTATCTCTCCTATCGATGCCATTCCCGATGTATTAGTCGGCATCGGATTTACCGACGATTTGGGAGTATTGCTGGCGGCGATGGCTACGGTTTCAGTCTATATTAATGCTGAAACTAAAGCACAAGCGCAGCACAAAATGAAAGATTGGTTTGGTAAATAAGATTATGTGCGGTTAATTACCCACCATCTAATAGGTTTGATCGTTCGGACTTTAGTCCTAATTTAATTAAAATTCAAGAGAGGACTGAAGTCCTAACAGGTTTGTAGGAAGGACTTTAGTCCAGATTAGCTGAAAAATTAAGAAAGGACTGAAGTCCTCACTACGAACCTTTAAGAAGGACTGAAGTCCTCACTACGAACCTTTAAGAAGGACTGAAGTCCTCACTACGAACCTTTAAGAAGGACTGAAGTCCGAACGATCAAACTTGATGAGTCTGGATTCTCAGTCTTTAAGCGGCTTGCCTTCTCGATTGACAACACGGCTTTCACCATCTTTCGCCGTGACATTTTCATAAACCCCTTCATCCCGCTTAACGTACTTGGTGAAACCAGAATTTTTGTAATCGGTGTCGGATGTTGGCTTCATCAACCTCGGAGCGCTCAGCAAACGGCGTACCGGAGCATCTGCGGGAGTGTCCCCAGGTTCGCACTTAGCCAACTCGCACAGTTGACCCCAAGTCGAAACTTCCAGGTTCATGCTGTGCGAAACTTCTAGCTGCTGGTTGTTGCTGGAACAAAAATAATCGTATAAAGGCATACTAAGAATCTCGTTTGCAACTACTAAAATTACTAATTGCACAGTTGTTGAGAGTATTATAGCTCAAGATTGCTAACAATTCCAGCCAAAAAAGCAAAGTTTACTATTTTTAACGGTTGTGAAAACAAGAAATTAGCTATATTATTAACCCAGTGCAGTTGCTGCCGGATGCGATCGAGACTAAGCCCAAAAGTACGCTACCCTGACATCTTCTCACTCGATCGCGCGATCGGCGGCCCGCAAATGCCCGCAAGACTTCCGTGAATGCCGTCAAAGGATTTATCGTCAATTTCAGACTGCACCCAAATCACAGATTCTAGGTTTCAAGTTTATTCATCTACTCACCAGCGAGGATTTACCGATGAGCGATTTCAAAGTTACGCCAGAAGTAGAGCTGAACACAGCTCAAATGTTGGAGCGATACCAACTGCAAGATGAGACAATTCTGCGGCGTTGGGCAAAACTGCACGCCATCAACAGCACTCGCGGTTTCTTCTATCCCACTGAAGTAGATTTGATGGATCATGCTCACCATCACCTTTACAATTTGGGAATGAGCATTGCTGAATACCAAAGTCTTTTAGACCGGCGCCGCAGCAATTCCCAGACATCAGGCGACCAAAATAAAACAGTAGCAAGTCAAGTTGCTGACGAAGCATACGATGCTATAGAAACGCTAACAGAACAGTATTCGGAAGCTGTAGATTTAATGGGAGAACGTATAGCAGACCATTTCATCGACGAACTAGATTTATCTGTGATGCGACACCTTTCTCAAAAAGTGAAAGACCGTCGCACACTCAACGGTCAAACTAAAAAACCCAACCGTTTTCTCCAAGTGATTAAAGCCGTGTTGCAACCGAGCAGCGAAAATACGCTTTTAGTTCCCAGAAAAGATGATGACCCTAGCTTAGAATTAGAACACCATCACCGACTCGGATAGTCAGCTTCGTGACCAGACGGAGATAATTTCGATCGCATTTAGTGAGAGCTCTCACCGCAACCCTCCCCCGGTCAAGGGGAGGGAGCAAGAGCGGTATTTTTTTATATTTGGCAGGGGAACTCAACAGAATAAATAGATATAGCAGTTGACAGTTGACAGTGGACAGTTGACAGCTTGCATAACGGCAATCAAACCATTGATGCAGTACGGATATCGGCTCTATTCATGAAGTTATTTATGTCCTCACCGATGTGGCGGTTGCTATATTTTCCAGAATTGTAAATTACTTTTCAACAGTTGAGTTTAGCTACTCAACCTCACCTAAATATAACTAGAGACAGATTGCGCGATCGCCCAAATCCGAGATAATATCTGCTTAATCGCACCAGTCAACCTCGCGCAAGGTAGGGAAATGATTAAATCCTGGATGGTAATTGGAGGTGTCGCCTTTGTAGTAGCACTCGCAGCTAACTTGCTCTCGCCCAGCGACATTAAATGGTTCAACCGCTTGCAGCGTCCGAGATGGCTAGTATTTGAAAAAGCAATTCCCATAATTTGGACAGTAATTTTTATTTGTGCAGCTTGGTCAGCAGTGATTGTTTGGGAAAAAGAACCGGGCACTCAGGAAACTTGGCTGAGAATGGGTTTGTACCTGCTGTTAGAAATAGTAACTATATCTTACACCTCGGTGATGTGCAAACTTAAGAGTCTAAAAGTCGGCACAATTATCGGCGGAACAGGCGCTATTTTAAGCGTGCTGCTAGCTTTAAGCGTCTTGCAAGTTTCGCAGCCTGCGGCCATGTTATTGCTGCCTTACATACTCTGGAGTCCGATCGGCACTTACACCACTTGGGCGATGATGCACCTAAATCCGGCGGATGTTTAATTGAGCTAAAAATAAAGGGTAATTAATCATCGGGAAAAAAGCTCAGATAGCGATTGAAACTGCCCGGTATTCCTGATATTTCTTCCTTCGCGTTTTTAGCGTCTAAGCACTTCGCGCAGGCTACGCCAACGCGGTTCATTAAATAGATATTTCCTGACTATAATCGTGTCGTGAGAATTGGTTTATTTAATCCGTTTCCACCGTAACAAAAGGATTGGTGAACCCGCCTACAGATTGATTGAGAATGATGCTCGATCTGAATTAAAACTCAAATCAAGCACCTGTGCGAGCGGGTTTAAACCTCCATCCCGTGTCCGGCAAGCCAGTTAACCTAGCGGCTCGAAGGCCTGCTCGGAGGCTCAGTTTCCGGGGGAACAGGAGGGGGAGACTCAGCAGCCGGAGGATTCAGCGACTGCTCCCAAATTTGGATTTGCGATCGAGCTTGCTCAAAAGCCCGATTGCCCGAGGGAATTTTCTTCAAAGTCGCGATCGCCCCAGCCAGATCCGACGACGACTGTTCCACACCCATCGCCAAAATTCGCTGGCTCCACTCCTCAATCGCCTCGCTCGCCTGCCAGCGGAGCGAACTCGAATCGGGTACTTGACTTGCCAGGGAAATTGCCGTTTCCAAAGCGTCAGCAGTCCCGGCTCGGGCCGCCTGACGAGCGCTTTGCAAACCTTGTTCGCCCTGAAATTGAGCCTCCCAAGTCCGAATGTTCGATCGAGCTTCCTCATACAGCACCCTTCCCGATCGAATCCGGCGCGCCATCTCAATCGCCTCCGCCAAATTACCCCTAGCCGCTAGCTGCTGAGCTCTTTCCAAAAACGGCTGGTCTTGAAGCCGCTGTCTCCTCTCGATCCAAGCTTGAATTTTGCCCTGAGCTTCCCCGTACAGCGCCCTACCTTGAGCGATCCGAGACGCTTGAGCAACGGCGGCCTCCAGAGAATTCGGATCGCCCGTACTCGCCAAATCGTTAGCTCTTTGCAGGTAGGGACTATCTTCCAGCAGCTCGATTTGACGGCTCAAGCGACCAATTTGACTGCGAGCTTCCTCTGAGCGGGGATTTGATTGGGGGACTGTTTGCAATTGGGCGATCGCAGCCCTCAAATCCTTAACTCCTCCCGGCGCCGCCATCCTGCTTGCCAAATCCAAAACTTTGACATCAGCGATTTCTTGCTGCCAGCGGCCGACTAAATCTTGAGCTTGTTTGTACAGAGGGCGACCGGAATTCAACTTTTGAGCAATCTCGACCGCCTTTGACAAACCTTCAACAGAGCCAGTCAAAGCCTGAGCAGTAGCCGCCGCCAACTCGTTAAAATCTTGAACTTGTTCCTTGAGATTTGCCGCCTCCGGAATCTTGTTAGCGATCGCGATCGCCTGCTGCCAATCCCCTGCCTGCAAGCGTTTTTGGGCGATACCCATAATTTTTTTGCTAAATTCCGCGATCGCCTTGTTGGCAGCTTGATACAAATAACTGTTTTGACCAATTCCCTGAGCTAGTTTAATCCCCGTCACTAGATTATCCAGCCCTCCCTCCGAGGCTTTATTCCGGGCTTTTACCAACTTATTGCCCTCAGCCTTGGTCGCCTGAATTACCTTAGTCAATTCCTCGTACTTAGTCGATTCCCAGAAAGTATTTCCCGAATCCAACAATAGAGTTGCTTGGCGGAAAGCCAGCGCCCACTCTTCCTGACGCAAGTGGTCTTCGGCCGTGCGGTAAAGTTTCTCTGCATCGTTCCATGTAGACTGCCACTTTTCAATCTGCTTTGCCACAGTCGGGTAAGCGGGAACGTCTTGAGGAACCTTGCGGGCGATCGCAATTGCCTCTTGGAGCTTTCCTTCTTGGAAGCTAGCATTTCCCAACCTGAGAATATCCTGCGACCATGCCTCGATTTGCCCGTTAATTCTCGGTCGCAGCGGGTGGTCTGGTGGCAAAGCATTCACTAATTCGATAGCTGCCAGCAAATCATCCGCCGTCCGCTTGCTAGCGGCTTCCTGAGCGCAAAAAAAGCGATCGTTAGCAGAAGCCGTCGGCCAAAAAATCTTCGAGCAATTCGACTCCGAGGTCAGGTTGAGCAAAGACGAAATTGCCACAAAACCCATACCAACCAACAGCATCAAACTCACCGCCAGCCAAAACTGCCACTTATTCGACCAGCTCCGCCACAGCGGATTGCGTTCCCCCGGTGGCTGCAAGTTTTCCCCAGACTCTTTTGACGACTGTTCCAGATGCCCTCCCGGCAGTTTTCCCGAAGTAACTAATTCTCGGAGTTCTCTAAGTCGCTCAGCGCGGTTTTTCCTGGCGGGAAGTGGCACTAGCGATGAAATATCCTTTGTTTGCTCCAAGGATTCTGATGCAGACCAACGGCCTGGTGTTTTGCGATCTTGACTCATATACTGCTTACCACCAACAACAACCAGCCAGTCTTAGTTATTTCCCAACTGCGATCGCTGCTATTAACTGCTCTATAGAATAAATTCATCACTTTTAGTTGCTCCTGCAGGCGACAGACTGCCGATCGCAAGTATCGCCTCATCGCAAAATTTTAAATTTTGTGATTAGGTAATTGATAATGTGTAATTGGCAATTGGTCAAGGCCTCGATCCTCAACTCGCACTCCAGGATCGCCAATTACACATTATCCTCTCAAGAACCCGAGTTCGATCGCAAATCGCCGATCAGTTCCGCAAGTTCGTCGCTGTTAGCTTTGTAAACCTCGTTGCAGAAATGGCACGTAGCCTCAGCCCCGCCATCTTTTTCGATCATGTCTTGGAGTTCCGCTTCGCCCAACATTTTCAGAGCTCCCAAAACTCGATCGAACGAACAGCCGCAGTGAAAGCGCACCATCTGAGTTTCCGGGAAAATTTCCAGGCCCATATCACCCAGTAACTCTTCCAGAATCTGATGCAGCGTTTTGCCCGAGCGCAACAGCGGCGTAAAGCCCGACAGTGCAGCCACCCTAGATTCTAGAGTTTGCACCAGTTGTTCATCCGTTGCCGCCTTCGGCAGCACCTGCAACAGCACACCCCCAGAAGCTTGCACCCCGTCAGCACCCACAAACACCCCCAAAACTAGAGCCGAAGGCGTCTGCTCCGAGGTTGCCAAATAGTGAGTCAGATCGTCGCCAATTTCGCCGGAAACCAATTCTACCGTACTTGAGTAAGGGAATCCGTATCCAACGTCCCGCACCACGTACAAATAGCCGTCACCGATGGCTCCGCCGACATCAAGTTTGCCTTTAGCATTGGGCGGCAATTCCACGCCTGGATTGTCCACATAACCTCGAACCGTGCCGTCAAGTCCCGCATCAACCAGAAGTCCGCCTAGGGGCCCGTCTCCTTTGATGCGAATATTGACTCTCGATTCCGGCCGCTTCATACTGGATGCGAGTAACAGCCCCGCTGACATCGTGCGGCCCAGGGCGGCTGTAGCGACGTAGGAGAGCTGATGTCGCTGTCTTGCTTCTTCGGCGAGGCGAGTGGTAATGACGGCTACAGCGCGAATTCCGCCGTCTGCCGCTGTAGCGCGAATTAATTGATCGGCCATGAAAAACCTGACTTTTGCGTTTTGATACTTCCTTAAACTATTTTAGAAGGTTGTCGCAGGAGATAGCAGCAGTTGACTCGACGGGGGTGGAGTGCGATTGCGATCGAACTTCAGAACTCCCGTATTTTTTCGATAAAACCTCGATCGAGCGAGGTTTTGTGAATAAATAGTGCGATCAATTATTTAAAATACAGTCCTGGACGCATAATCTCTATACCGCAGGTTTGCACTGCGCACCGAGAGCCATATAACTAGATAAAACCACTTTTTTGGTCTGAGTCATAAAATAAAGCTTTATTTGAAAAACCCAGAATAAGGATTGAATTTATTTTCCCCAATACAGCCTGTGTTCAGTCAGGTTATAACTACTAACAATTAACTCCCAACTACCAATACCAATTTAAAAAAATGGCTCCACTTCTCAAGGTTATACCATTTTTTAGGTCGCACTTACCGAGCCGGAAACGGCACTGCCGTTTCCCTACTACACAGATAGCGCTACATCTACATTTTGTTAGCAAGTTTTTTCAAGTTTGGCATAACAACTAACAACTAACAACTAACAACTAACAACTAATGACTAACAACTAATGACTAATGACTAATGACTAATAACTAAAGCTTATCTTGCCGCTAACCTGACGATTACCAAACCTTTACCTTGGTAGGCTAGAGTGAGAGCCGTAGGTCTCAGACCAAGGTTCTTTAGCTGGAAATAACGGATATGCCACCAACATCCAAAGCACTTTTAGCGGAAGTCCAGCATAACACTGGAGCGACTCGAAACTTACATTTTTATGCCAAGGGCGAAACCATTCCTTTGATGCCACAAGGCCTTTGGCGAGTCTGTCAAGGTTTAGCACAACTGAGCACGCTTTATCCAACTGGGGAAGAAGGACTTTTGGGTTGGGTAGGGCCTTCGATGTGCTTCGGTTTGTGGTTTACAAGCTTGCAGACTTACCGAGCTACGGCGACATCAGATATGTATTTGATGTGGTATTCTATGGTAGAAATCGAAGCTTCTCCTCAATTGGCTCACGAATTGCTGCCTCAAATGGTACGACGGATGCGGCAAATGGAAGCAATTTTAGCGATCGCCGGACAGCGCCGAGTAGATGACCGTTTGTATCAGCTACTGCTATTATTGCAACAGGACTTCGGTCAGCCTGTGGTTGAGGGAACTCGTTTGAGCATCCGCTTGACACATCAAGATATTGCTAATGCGATTTGCACGACGCGGGTAACAGTAACGCGAATGTTGGGAAAATTGCAGCAACAAGGGTTAATTAGTCGAGATGGCGATCGGCATTTAATTCTTAACAAAGATGTTTTTGCCTCCACCTCCGATTTGTTTGGCTGCAACCCTCAATCAGTATAGCAAGCGAAGATAAAAATCTTATTCCCCTTCCCCAATCAGCGTAAACGCCGCCCAATCTTGCGGATTTGGGTGCATCTTCATTGTTATCAGCATCGCTTGTCGCAAAGCTTGAGCTTTATTCGGGTTTTTCTGTAATTGGCGATAGAATTCTGCCATTAATTCCGCTGTCGCAGCATCGGGAACAAACCATAGAGAAACGATAATACTGGAAACACCAGCACTAATTAAAGCACGAGATA
Organism: Cyanobacteriota bacterium; assembly: GCA_025362325.1. Classification (GTDB taxonomy): domain Bacteria; phylum Cyanobacteriota; class Cyanobacteriia; order Cyanobacteriales; family Microcoleaceae; genus Microcoleus. The sequence continues at coordinate 42,173 of JANYGO010000277.1, forward strand.
ACCCAAGCACACCATCACCTGTGAGTTTTCCTCTGCCAGTATTGCAAGCACTTAATACCACTAATTCAGCATTTAATTTTAAATCCAAAATTTCACTGGAAGTCAGCAATCCATCATCATTTCCTGATGGAGCAAGGGCAATCGCTCCCGGTAAATCTCGCCTCTTCACTTCATTGAGTAATCCGTGAGTTGCCAGATGAATAATCCGGGCTTTTAGCATCTGTTGAGTAATCGATGCTTTAGTGGCTTGAGAACCTGTAATTGCTTGAGTATTAAGGATTTTGGCAATTGTAATTGCTTCCTGTTCGCTGCCTGGTAAGGGAGGTAATTGCTGCGGCGGATTGCCAACTTTGGGCATAATTGGATTGCCGACAACTAAGTTATTTTTGAGAG
>JANYGO010000299.1 GCA_025362325.1 Cyanobacteriota bacterium
TGACAAAAGTATCGAGCAGGTTGAACTGCGAATTAAAACCTTTTTTGAAACTCAACAATTGCAGACTCCAATCCAAATTGCCAACACGATTCAACATATCTATAATCTCATTCTATAGTCTTCTAGCGGGAAGGGAGTATCTTTGGTGAGCTAACCCTTAATCCTAGTTCTGGCATGGAAAAATTTGAGCCTCCTGAGTATGACTACAAGCTTGGGCAATTGATGCCGTAATGGTCAAAACAACAGTGTGAAGGATTAACAACTCAGTGTTTTGGTATTCCGTCAGTGAAATTGTGTGTTAATTAAAGTTCTAAAATATTTTCCCAAAGCAATTTATCTATTACAGCGATATGGTGCTAAATTCTGGATCAAGAATCAATCAAAAGGTTTGTTTTATCTGTGGCGCTGGTCACTCTGGCTCTACGCTTCTAGGACTTATACTGGGAAGTCATCAGGATTGTTTCTACTCGGGAGAGGCAAGGAAAGCCAGATTCATGCAAAATACAAACTACCTCATAAAAAAAACTTGCAACATTTGTGGTATCAATTGTCCAGTTTGGAAAGATTTTATTACTAGCACTCACCTAGACTTATACGAACAAATATCGCTCAAAACACAAAAGCCAATTGTAATTGATTCTACAAAAAACACTTCTTGGCTAGAAGAACAAATAGCCACTATTCAAAAAACATCTTCCCAACCTTTTTTGATATTTCTCCAAAGAGATGGGCGGGCAGTTATCAATTCCCGCACCAGAAAATATCCTCAAAAAAATGTCAAAGAAATAATTAATGATTGGAAGGAACTCATTAATGAAACCCAAGAATTGTACCGTCATTTTAAGGGTAATAAAATTAAGATAAAATATGAACATCTTGCCACAAATGTAGAAAGTGTCATCAGAACGCTTTGCGATTTTTTGGAAATAGACTATCAACCCCAAATGGTTAAATATTACCAGCACGAACATCATCCAGTAGGAGGAAACAACGGAACGAAGTTTTTAATAGTAAAGGCTCAACACAAAAATACAGAAGAATTTTTACATAAGGTATCAAAGCGTTGCTCAGATTATTACCAAAATCATGGTTTAGAAATTACTTTAGATTTGCGTTGGCGTCAAGAACTTGACCCTACTGTGGAGCGTTTATTTGAAGAAATTGCCGATAAAGAAAACGAAGAATTGAAATGGGAGGTGTAGCATCGAACCAACTTTTGATATTTCTCAGACCTCTTCTCAACTCAAAATTGTTCGGAGTATTGTAAATTTGCCATGAAAATTCTGCTATTAAGCGTTCACCCTCCACAAGGAGGCGGCTCATACCAATTCACTATGAATCTGCACTTAATATAGCTTCAAGGATATAGTCCCAACCACAGAGAGATAAAACTTCTTCATTCGTGAGAGATTTGATAATTATATCTACCTGTTCTTTAAGTTTATCTAAACTAGAATAATTTTCCCACTTTAGGTCTTTTTTTGTATGTTCCCACAATCTTTCAATCGGATTTAATTCAGGACTATAGGCAGGTAAATATATTGGCATTACATGGTCGTGCCAGTCTAATAATAGAGCTTTATGAAAACTACCATTATCCATAATAAACCGTTTCCTGGATTTCTACCTGAAATTTGTTGGCCATATTGGATCTCTTCTACTTTAGCCTATATGAGCGTGTACCTTCATGGTGAATTGGTATGAGATTATTCTTAATATGTCGCTTGTTACATAACTTTTAAGAATTGGTACAAGTTCACATATCATAAATTTACCCAAAAATCAAGCAGTTGACTTCTGATTTTTATGGTGATAATGTAAGTTCTCAGCTTTCCAAGTTAAAAACTCAGGCTTGGGATTAAAATACCATGAACAAAATCGATTTAGTTTTTAGAACTGTGGGCGAAAGAACATCCCAAATAGCCTTAGACCTAGCTATCAAAAATATTCAGCCTCGTCAAGTTCATATTATTGAAAATGTTAAACCTTTTGCCCACGCTGTTCAGCAAATGCTGAAGATGAATTACGATTGTGATTTTGTTGTCTTCATGGATGCTGATTGTTTAATTATGGAGAATATGTCTCCTTTCCTTACCAGCAATAGTTTGCCATACGTAGACTGTTATGTTCTTGATAAATTCAGAGGTCATATTCATTGTGGTGTACATATTACTAGAATTGATGTAATCAGAGAAATGCAAGCAATTAAAGTACCTGATAATGATGCTAAATATGTGTTAAGACCTGAATCAAGAACTCGTGCACTGGCACTAAAAAAACTGAAGCTAAAAAAAGCATTTAAGAAATTTAACATTATCCATGATTTTTTTCAATTCTATCACCATATTTTTGCCAAATGCGCTTTGAGAGAACTGAGAAGTCGCCAAGATTATCATCAAGCTAAATTAACTATTTGTCAGGAAGATTGGGGAAGACAAGAAAAAGATTTAGATTTTTTGGTTGCTAAATATGGTGTAAATTATGCAAGAAAATATATTTCCAAGCAGGCAAGTCAGCCCGAAATTGCTAGGTTTATTGAGAATTTACCAATTATTGCTCTCCGCGAACTTAAGCAAATGAATATTTTGGAAAAAGCTCCTTTGACGTTAGCCGAAACTATAGAATTTTCAAGTAAAATTATTATTCAAAGACCCATGATAAGTAAAAAGATGAAAGTTTTTGGAATTGGTTTGAGTCGCACGGGAACTAAAAGCTTAACAATGGCATTAAATATGCTAGGGATTAATGTTGTTCATTATCCTGATGATGAGACAATTTTACAAGACCTGATGGCTGCTAAGTATGACTTTTCGATTCTCAATGATTATGATGGGATTACAGATATAACGGTAGCTCCTTTTTATTCTCAGTTAGATAAATTATTTCCTGATAGTAAGTTTATCTTAACCGTGCGTAATAAATCATGTTGGTTAAAGTCTTTAGAAGCTCACTGGTCAAAGAGGTCTGCGTTTGATTTCGATCCTAGTAATGAGACTAAGATGCAGATCAGAAGATTATTAAGAGCGGCTGTTTATGGTACTTATGCGTTTAATGAAGATAGAATGTCTTATGTTTATGATTTACATTATAGAAATGTGCTTGAATATTTTAAAGACCGTCCAGAATCTTTGTTAATTATTGATGTTTGTGATGGCGAAGGATGGGAAAAGCTCTGTCCATTTTTTAATTTACCTATATTAGAAGAACCTTTTCCTTGGATGAAGAAGAAAACGGTTTTGACCGAAATATTGTCAGGGGTGAAGTGATTTTGCTATATCGAACGCAGGAAAATCGAGCTTGGTGCAAAGAAAGAGGAATTAGGATGAGTGGCGTTCCTGTAGGAAGACCCCAAAAAATATTAGCAAGTCAAAGAAGAAACAAGCTCAGTCAGACGAGAGAATTCGTAACTCAATTTGTCATAAAATTGGGAGAAGCTAAAAGAAGATTCAGCCTTGGTAGAGTCATGGCTAAACTTTCTAATACTTCTGAAACAACCATCGCCATAACTTTTATGGTGATGAATCTTTCTGCCCTGGTACGGCAGGCTTTTTGACTTTTTTTTATGTCTATTTCACAACAAAAACCTTTTTTCATGTTTTCTGCCTGTGACGATTAGCACAGATTATGTTCTCTTAACAATACTTAAAAAAATGGGTAGACAGAAACCGGGTTTTTACACCAAAATACTCGCCAAACACCCTCAATCTCGCTGAAAAACCCGGTTTCTTGAGCTTTGTGTATCAGCCATGTAATTACTTGCCCGCAATTGAGAACAGTTATTATTATTAATTAGTTCTCACCGTCACTACAAACTCAACAATATTTTTCTAAAAAATAGCTAGATTTTGAAATCAAAATCTAGTAAATTATCTTTTTAACCTATAATATGAACATCTATTCATACTATCAGGCATAAACCAAAACCCAGAAAACACCATGCAAAAAGCCAAATCTAGCAATTCCGGCTGCTCTAGTTGCAGTCACGACGACCACAATCACAGCAATGAGAATCATAACCATGACCACGACGATCACGGCCACGGCCACGATCACGGCCACGGAGATTTTAACCTGAAGCAAGAATTGATTCCTGTTATATCAGTTATCGTACTGTTTCTCGGAGGTTTGATATTTGAACAAAAACTGCACAACACGCCCTATTCTATAGCCGAATATCTGGTTTTCATCCCCGCCTATCTTTTGAGTGGATGGAATGTTTTAACCAGTGCAGGCCGCAACATTCTGCGAGGCAGAGTGTTTGATGAAAATTTTTTAATGACTGTGGCAACACTGGGGGCTTTAGCTATTCACAAACTCCCAGAAGCAGTTGGCGTGATGTTGTTTTTCAAAATCGGAGAACTCTTCCAAGAATTTGCCGTGGGGCGATCGCGTCAATCGATCAAATCGCTCTTAGAGATCCGCCCAGACAGCGCCAACCTCAAAGAAAATGGTGACATCAAAAAAGTTTCGCCCCAAACCGTAGCCGTCGGCGATATCATCCTTGTCAAACCCGGAGAAAAGATTCCCTTAGATGGTGAAATTATCGACGGCAATTCTCAAATTGACACATCTGCATTAACTGGAGAATCAGTACCTCGAACCGTGAAAGTTGGAGAAACTGTTTTAGCGGGAACGATTAACCAGACAGGAGTTCTCACCGTCAAAGTTACCAAACTTTTCGGTGAATCTTCAATTTCTAGAATTCTGGAATTAGTAGAAAATGCCCGAAGCAAAAAAGCTGAAACTGAAAAATTTATCAGCAAATTTGCCAGTTACTACACGCCTTTTGTAGTATTTGCATCGCTAGCAGTGGCTTTAATTCCGCCTTTGTTCATTTCAGGAGCAACTAATGGCGATCGCCTTTTGTGGGTGTACCGCGCCCTAGTCTTGTTAGTTATTTCCTGCCCTTGCGGATTGGTGATTAGCATTCCGCTGGGATACTTCGGGGGAATTGGCGGTGCAGCCAAGCGCGGTATTTTGGTTAAAGGCTCGACTTTTCTAGATGTCCTGACAGCAGTCAAGACAGTTGTTTTGGACAAAACAGGAACTCTGACAAAAGGAGTTTTTAAAGTAGCACAAATTGTGACTCATAATGGTTTTTCCAAATCTCAGTTAATGGAAATAGCCGCCAAAGTCGAATCTCAATCTAATCATCCAGTTGCGAAATCTATTCTGGAAGCTTACGGCGGAAAAATAGATTCATCGGAGGTGACAGATTACCAAGAAATAGCGGGACACGGCATCCGAGCCAAAGTCAATAATCAAATTGTGCTTGCTGGAAATGACCGTTTGCTGCACCGAGAAAATATCCCTCACGATATCTGCAATGCTGAGGGTACTGTCGTACATTTAGCAGTAGATAACCGCTACGCTGGCTATATTTTAATTGCTGACGAGCTGAAGGAAGACGCAGTACAAGCTATTCGTGACCTCAAGAAATTGGGTGTGGAGCGCATCGTGATGCTCACAGGAGACAATCAAGCTGTAGCCGATAGTGTTGCGAAACAACTCGGTTTAGATTCCTACATAGCTGAGTTATTGCCCGAAGGTAAAGTTGAGGCGATCGAAAAACTGATCGCCCAATCTAAAAAAGGCGATAAAATTGTCTTTGTCGGGGACGGAATTAATGATGCACCCGTTCTTGCTAGGGCTGATGTCGGCATAGCGATGGGCGGTTTGGGTTCGGATGCGGCGATCGAAACTGCTGACATTGTGATTATGGCAGATGCACCGTCAAAGGTGGCTGAAGCGATCCAAATTGCCAGAAAAACTCACAATATTGTCTGGCAAAATATCATTTTTGCGATGTTAGTCAAAGCGATATTTATTGGTTTGGGTGCTTTTGGTTTGGCGACTATGTGGGAAGCTGTTTTTGCTGATGTTGGGGTAGCTTTAGCAGCTATTTTCAATGCAACTAGAGTTCTCAAATAGAGTTATTTTAGGGTGGGCAATACCCCAATACGGTTCACTTAAGACAGATATCCCTGGCACACCCCTTCCCAAGGGAGGAACAAGAATGTCCTCAAAGTCCCCCTTGCTTTCGGGGGATGCTGCAAGGGATCTCCGAGGCATAAATATGTTAAGTGAACCGTATTGGGCAATACCCACCTTACGCACAAGTGAAACATACATTCTGAGGTAAAAAATATTATGCGCCGTCAACGTTCTTTGCCCTGGATTCACCGATATTCCCGCCCAATTATGGCAGGAATTGCAACTATTGGTGCTGCGATAACCGCCTATCTAACAGTGGTCAAGTTATCCCAAGGAACGGCAGTTTGTCCGATCGAAGGCTGCGATATCGTGCTTTCGAGTCCCTATGCTTATGTTTTTGGTTTGCCTCTTTCTTTATTCGGGTTTTTGGGCTATTTGAGCATGGTAGTTTTTGCAGTAGCTCCCCTATTTGTCAGTTCCGCAGAACAGAAGAGTCTCCGTTCTAGGTTATATTCTGGGACGGGACTGTTGCTGTTTGCTGGTGGCACGGCGATGACGATTTTCAGTGGTTATCTGATGTATGTACTGGCTGTTGATATCAAAGCAGTTTGTATTTATTGTGTTGCATCTGCCTTGTTTGCAATTAGCTTGTTTGTATTAGCATTAATCGGTCGCGAGTGGGAGGATATCGGTCAACTATTTTTTATAGGAATTCTGGTATCTATGTTAGTGCTGATTTCCTCGATCGGTCTTTATGCAGATGTGAATAATCTCGGTACAGCTAAGGAAACTAGCTTGACGGTGACAACATCTTCTGGTGCTTCGGAAATCGCTTTAGCGCGGCATTTAAGAAGAGTGGGAGCTAAAATGTATGGCTCTTTTACCTGCGAACACTGTCAGATGCAGAAGGCAAGTTTTGGCAAAGAGGCGGCTCGCATTATCAATTATATCGAGTGCAATCCTCAAGGAAAAAATGCTCGGCGGGATCTTTGCGAAGCTGCGAAGATTCAGGGGACTCCCACTTGGGAAATTAACGGTAAGTTTTACGAGGGGCAAAAATCGTTGCAGGAGTTAGCTGATTTATCTGGCTATCAGGGAACTCGCGAATTTAAAAATCTTTCAAATCACGATCGCTGACAAGAGTGATTTTTGGCGATCGACCTCATCGTAGTCGATCGCGCGCAACTCGGCTAAGTTAGCCGCCACCGCCCCAGGAAACGGCGCTGCAATCCAAATCCAATCGCCATCCCCGCGACTACAATGCTTGTAAAGTAAGCCAAGACAGTCAACCGCACCGAAAGAGGAGGTGCGACTCCCTCAACCTCAATAGTTTGTGAAACCTGGAATGGTGAAAACTGACGGGCTGCATTGGGTTGGGGAGAAACTTCTACTTCAACTTTATGAGGTGCACCATCAAAAAATTGCTCTTGCCATACCAATTTTCCGGTTGCATCCGGGACACCTTTGTAAGCAAAAGCAATCCAATTATTTTCTAGTTGGGTGACTTTAACATTCAACAATACGTCTGTTATAGACTGATTTGTTTTGAGATCGGTGACTTGAACTTGTAAATTAGCAGCTTTACCTACTGTGGCACTAACATCTCCAGAAAGTCGCACCTCAAAACCCTGAGATTGCACGATCGGTCTAATTTTTTCTGTTGGTGCAGATTCAGTCATGTGTGACATTGACATCGACATCTCTGACTGAGCGATTTCAGCACTGACATTGACAAATAATAAAGCAGCAATCGCCACTATTATCGCCCCGCTTAACAGCAATCGGACTCTCTCGGGCGCTATTTCTCCTGGTTGGATTTTTGGCTTTCCTCCAATTGCCAAGCCGCCACCTAGCCCAACAGCTAACAAAATCGCAGCTAAAATCCAAAAATTGCGATACTTCACCCCGTTTTCCGGGACAGATAGTGTTAAAGTTTGCTGAAAAGGAGTAAAAGCATTTGGCGCGATCGGAGTCATCTTTGCTAACAATTGATAATTTCCTCTAATCGGCAGCATTTGTTGGATTTGCAACTCACCTTTAGCTGCAACAGCCTCTATATCCAGCAACTTTGTTCCCTCCACGATCGGAAAATCGGTGGTAAACCAAGGATTTTTAGGCGGAGTTAGAATTGTCAGCGCAATTCGAGCATTTTCTAAGGGAATACCCGCTGCATCTAAAGCTTGCAGCCTTAACGACACTGGAGATAAAGGTGTAGTTGCTTCGGCTTCAAAGGGTAAAATCTGATTGATTGGCGGTTCAGTAGTCAGTCGCACAGTTGGTTGTGGAGACTGCGAAAACCCTACCCAAGTATAGAAAACGATACTCATCATGCAGACAGCACTGATGAGTGCAAAAAACTTGAATTTTGACATTTTAATTCTGGACTTTTACAGTACGAGGAAAGCGCTATGCGAACTCTAGTAGACAAGAGTGCAAAAGTTATTTTAAGGGCGATCGCCTTTGCACAAAAAATCTCTTTTTTGATCGATCGAATCCAGCGCTAATGCGATCGCCCCTATCCCAAATAATGGAATGAAAACAATCTTGTCTAGTGACAACTAACCATCAAAGTGTGGTGGCGCAGAGAGTGTACCTTGTTATGGACGGCGGGATAAGTTGTAAAGTAAACAGTCCAGACAGTCAAAGCGCATAGCGATATGTAGAGAGTCGCTTGCACGGGTGTTGAAAGCGTCAACCGTGCCGTTTGTTGCCAAATTGAAGAAGAAGATTGAGTAGTCATCATGTACCTCGCAGATGAATTTAAGTAAATTTGGGCATCGGCGGGCATCCTGACTTGGAGAACTTGTCTCCTTCACAGTTGCGGGACAGTGTTGGATTTGCACCAAACTTTCCCCGTTACCTCTGGTGGCTGCTCCTCACCAGAACCGATTTGATATTTAGACAGTACCACACTTTTTGTTGCTGCATTCACATTGCCTAGAATGTTAGACAAAAGATACACAACTTAATATATACGGTGACTCCGCCGGATTTTGAGCCATAGGACTGATGAAATTTAGCAGAATTTGTGAGATTATGAAAACAATATGAAAAGCCTTGACCGATAAAACAAATGACTCACTCGGAGAACAAACCCAGCCTTCCAGAAGTCCACCGCAGCATTCCCGTTCCCAACAGCAAAGGTTTCTGGCGTACGATGCTGGCTTACGCAGGGCCTGGATATTTGGTTTCAGTGGGTTACATGGACCCCGGAAACTGGGCGACTGACTTGGCGGGGGGAGCAAAATTTGGCTATGCGCTATTAAGTGTGATTTTGCTATCTAATTTGATGGCAATTTTGCTGCAATCACTCTGCGTGCGTTTGGGAGTAGCAACGGGAAGAGATTTGGCACAAGCTTGTCGGGATTATTTCAGTCCGCGAGTCAGTTTTTTGCTGTGGGTACTTTGTGAAATTGCTATTTCTGCTTGCGATTTAGCTGAACTTGTTGGAAGTGCGATCGGACTGCAATTGCTATTTGGTATTCCCTTAGTTTGGGGAGTGTGCATTACTGCACTAGATGTGATAATGGTGTTATTTTTACAAGGGAAAGGCTTTCGTTATATCGAAGCTTTGGTGATTACCATTATTACAATTATTGGCGGTTGCTTTGTCGCAGAAATTATTTTTGCCAAACCAGATGCCGGAGGAGTTTTACTCGGTTATGTTCCCAGCCTAGAGATTTTGCAAAATCCGGCAATGCTTTATATTGCGGTTGGTATTTTAGGGGCAACTGTGATGCCGCACAATCTTTACCTGCATTCATCGATCGTGCAAACTCGCGCTTGGGAAGAAACTTCTGATAAAAAATGGGAAGCAATTAAATTTGGCACGATTGATTCTACAGTAGCGTTGTCAATAGCTTTGTTTATTAATTCAGCAATTCTGATCTTGTCTGCTGCCACATTTCACTTTTCCGGCTATCAAGAAGTAGCAGAAATTCAAGATGCCTACAAACTGCTTTCTCCGGTGCTGGGTGTGGGTTCGGCTAGTGCAATTTTTGCCTTTGCTTTATTGGCTTCGGGGCAGAACTCAACCTTGACTGCAACTCTAGCAGGACAGATTGTGATGGAAGGCTTTTTGCATTTTCGTATGCGGCCTTGGTTGCGGCGCTTGCTGACTCGACTGGTGGCTATTGTGCCGGCTTTGCTCTCAATTATCCTGTTGGGTGAAGGCAGTACAACTAATTTACTGGTTTTCAGTCAAGTGATTCTCAGTTTGCAATTACCTTTTGCCGTAATTCCCTTGGTAATGTTTACCTCTAACCGCCGCTTGATGGGAGAGTTTGTGAATCCATTTTGGCTGAAAGCGGTAGCTTGGTTAGTGGCTAGTATTATAGTCGGATTAAATAGTTGGCTGTTATTACAAATAATTTTCTAGCAATCAGTCTAGTGAATTACAGATACTGGGAGTAGGACACGGCAGTCCCGTTTCCCTACGGTAACAATTGCGAAAAGTAGAGTTACAGATAGATTGTCCGTCAGCATCTGTAGGGAAACGGCAATGCCGTTTCCGGCTCCCTGAGCTGCGACTTTTAACAATTGGTATAAGGATTGTAGCAAGACTTTTTTAAATTGGTATTGCATCCGATTGAAAACTGCTCCCAATCAAACCACAAAAAAAACCCGCCGATGCGGGTTTTATCTTAAAACTAATTGTTAATAGCTGAGGGTTTCAACTACTTCTGAGGAGCATGAGCCTCTTTAGCAGCGGGCCGAGGAGCCGACGCAGCGCTAGTTTTCAAAAGTGCGATCGCCTGCGCGTAAACAGGATCGTCCTTAGTAGCAACCAACGTCGGTTTGTTAGCTAATTTCAGCTTTTGTTCGTCGGTGACTACTACCTTGACATCGGGAGTAACACCCTTGTGGCTGATGTCCGTACCGTTGGGAGTATAGTAGTGAGCGATCGTCACTGCCAATCCCGAACCGTCAGACAAAGAATGCACCGACTGCACCAAAGCTTTGCCAAAAGTTTGGCTGCCCATCACAGTTGCGCGCTTGTTGTCCTTCAGAGCACCGGCTAAAATCTCGCTGGCGCTGGCAGAGTTGTCGTCCACAAGCACCACCAGAGGCTTGTTAGTGATGGCAGTGCGGTTTGTCTGCATTTCCTGAGAATCGCCCGCGCGATCGACTGTACGGACGATCGCCCCAGTATCCATCCACATCCGGGCGATATCAATGCTCACCCGCAGCAGCCCGCCGGGATTCCCCCGCAAATCCAACACAAAAGCGTCAACCTTTTGATCCGAGAGCTTTTTAATCGCCGCCTGCATTTGTTCGCCCGCGTGGGAGCTAAACTCTTGCAAGCGGATGTAACCGACTTTCTCGCCCCCTTCATTCTTGAGGCTGTAGCGAACCGCTGCTACCTCAATTCTCGCCCTAGTCAGAGTGATATCAAACTCGCTTTTGCCTGGACGAGCCAGCCGCAGCGTGACTTTCGTGCCTTCAGCGCCCCTAATAATCTGAGCCGCATCCGAGACAGTCATGCCTTTGGTAGCTTTGCCGTCAATCACCAAAATCGTATCGCCCGCTTGAATCCCTGCTTTCAGGGCCGGGGAATTTTCCATCGGCTCGACTACCGTAATCGCTTTCGTTTTCTCGTCTTGTTCGAGCCTCATCCCCACCCCTGTCAGTTCCCCAGAGGTTTGATTCGTCAGCGCTTCGTACTGCTTCGGGTCCATGAAGCGCGTGTAGGGGTCGTTTAATTTCTCTAGGGCTTTCCGGAGGGCAGTGTAAGCAGCTTCGCGAGAGGTATAATTTTTGCTGAGCAAGTCTTGGCGAGTTACTTGCCAGTCAGTCTTGTTAAAGCTGCCATCGACATACTCTCGGTTCACAATTTGCCAAGCTTCGTCTAAAACAGCTTTGGGGCTATCTTGAAGCTCGGCGCGGACTGATTGACTCAGGCCCGGAACGAGTAAAGATATCGAAGCGGTGGTGGCCATCGCCCCAGTGAACAGGGCTGCCTGTAACATAGAAAAGCGTCTGCGGGCTTGATTCATTGAATTTTGGCTCAATTCGATTTTAGATTTTTGATTGGAGATTTTAGATTGCTAAAAAATCTCACACTACTACTTAAACTATTGTGTGGAGACTCCACCATCCCTTTGGATAGTTTAACGAGATTCATAGCCGATCGCCCACCAATCATTACTGTATTTTAATAAACTTAATTTAAAACTTGGATTTAAAGGTGCCGTGGAAGCTAAAATCGAACAATTTTCGCGTAAGTGGTTGAGCCTGCTCCTGAATGGAGTTATTGGTTTAGCAGCGCTAGCGGGCGTCGTTACCATGCAGTCGATCGGGCAGTTGGGCGGAATGCCAGTGGGCGTTCAAGGGCAAAAGCCACTCTCTGCAATGTCTGCGGCCAGTTTCAAGCAAGACGCGCAGCAAGAAGCCCTGCGGCTGAAAATGCTCAAAACTTTCCCGAGTTTTGGGTTTGACAATTTAATTGCCGACTGGACATTTCTGAAATTTTTGCAGTATTTTGGCGACGACGAAGCGAGAAATGTGACTGGCTACAATCTCAGCGAAGATTATTTTGACATAGTTACGCGGCGCGACCCCAGGTGGGCTGACATCTACCTGTTTCTTTCCACAGCCGTGTCTTTTTATCAGGGAAACCCTGAAACTGCTGTTAAGTTGATCGAGCGCGGTACTAACGCCCTTTCGCGGCAAAATCATCCCAAAGCGTGGATTGTGTGGCGAACCAAAGGTCTTGATGAGTTGCTGTTGTTGGGCGATATTCCCGACTCAATTCGCTCTCACGAAATGGCCGCTGAGTGGGTAGAAAACACGCCAGACGGCCCGAAATTAGCGCCAATTTTTCGAGCAACTGCTGAGTATTTGCGCCGAGATCCCGATAGCGTGCCGGTGCGGTTTACTGCTTGGAGTACCGTTTATTATCAAACAACTGATAAGTTGGTGCGGCAAAGGGCGAAACAAGCTCTTGTTAAGTTGGGAGCTGTGGTGCGAAAAGATAAGGATGGAAAGGAAAGTTTTATTTTACCTCCCAGAAAGTAGGGCCTGCACCGCGCACCGGAGATGATGTTTAGCGCCAGTCTTAAAATATAGCGGTTCTCAAGCGTGGTGACGTATGCCCACGGAGGCCACGGAGGCCACGGAGGCCACGGAGGCCACGGAGGCCACGGAGGCCACGGAGGCCACGGAGGCCACGGAGGCCACGGAGGCCTATGCCGTTCGCGTACCTCATATGAGAGCTCGAAAGGCTATAGTTTGATTTCTGTTTGAGTTAATTCGCGCCATTCACCGGGTTTCAGGTCATTTAGTTGCAAATGCCCGATCGCACTTCTGACCAGCCGCAGCGTCGGAAACCCTACTGCTGCGGTCATCTTGCGCACTTGGCGATTGCGGCCTTCTGTGAGAGTCATTTCCAGCCAAGCCGTCGGAATGTGTTTGCGAAATCGAATCGGGGGCTGGCGGGGCGGCAATTCGGGTTCTGCTGATAATAATTGCACTTTTGCCGATCGAGTCCGATAATCTTGAATTGTGACACCAGTTTGCAAAAGGGCGATCGCGCCTGCATCTGGAACCCGTTCCACCTGAACCAAGTAAGTGCGAGGATGAGCGAATTTCGGATCGCTGAGGCGGTGCTGCATTTGTCCGTCATCGGTTAACAGCAACAAACCTTCGCTATCGCGATCGAGCCTGCCGACGGCATAAACATCAGGAATCGGAATATAGTCTTTAAGAGTGCTGCGTTTAGTCTCCCCTGAATTGTCAGTGAACTGAGTTAAAACATCGTAAGGTTTGTAAAATAGAATATAGCGATAGGGCATGATTAATTAAAGATTAAAGATTAAAAATGTACGAGATAGTTTTAACATTAAGTAGGTTGCTACGAACTAACATTTTGCGCTCTCAGCAATCATCCATTTAGGTGCAGGTTCGCGTACCCACCCATAAGAACATTGAATTCTTGTGGAACAGGCATCCTGCCTGTTCTTGAAAATAGTGCAAAATGTGAACATCAATAAACTTAACTATATTTTACCATGCCCGAAGCCACACACCGCGTTTGCATCGTCCTAGGAACTCGCCCGGAAGCGATTAAACTAGCCCCAGTAATTCAACTGTTCAAAAGTTCAGCAAATTTTGACACCCAAGTAATTTTAACCGGTCAGCACCGAGAAATGGTCGAGCAAGTGATGCGAATGTTTGACCTAAAAGCCGATCGGGATTTAGCAATTATGCAGCACCAGCAAAGCTTGACAGACATTACATCCCGGAGTTTGCAGGGTTTGGAAACCTGCTTTAAAGAGTTGCAGCCCGAAATCGTGCTAGTTCAGGGAGATACAACAACAGCGTTTGCCGCAGCTTTGGCTGCATTTTACCAGAAAATACCAGTAGGTCACGTAGAAGCAGGATTGCGGACTGACGACGTGTTCAATCCCTATCCCGAAGAGGCTAACAGGCGGTTGATATCTCAGCTCACAAGGCTGCATTTTGCCCCAACAGCGCTGGCAGCAGAGAATTTAGGGCGATCGGGCGTTTTAGGAGAAATTCACCGTACAGGCAACACAGTAATCGACGCTTTGTTATCCGTCGCCAAACGCGAACCAGAATGCAAAATTCCCAACCTAGATTGGAGCAAACATCGCACCATTTTAGCAACAGTGCACCGCCGCGAAAATTGGGGAGAACCCTTAGCAGGAATTGCACAGGCATTCATCCAAATTTTAGATAAATTTCCCGATACAGCCTTGCTGTTACCACTGCACAAAAATCCCACAGTCCGGGAACCATTAAAAGCACTTTTGGGCGACCATCCAAGAATTTTTTTAACAGAACCATTAGATTACGCAGAATTAGTAGGAGCAATGCAGAGAAGTCATTTAATCCTCACCGATTCCGGCGGCTTGCAAGAAGAAGCACCGAGTTTGGGCAAGCCCGTTTTAGTATTGCGAGAAACCACAGAAAGACCCGAAGCAATTGCCGCCGGAACCGCTAAACTTGTCGGTACAAATTCCGATACAATTACAGCAGCCGCCGCAGAATTGCTGAGCAATCCCGCAGCTTACAACGCAATGGCAATGGCAATTAATCCCTTTGGCGACGGTTTCGCCGCCTCCCGGATTGTGAAAATAGTTGAAGACTATTTTTCAGAGTAAAAAATAATCCTAAAATAGGTTTGTAGTGAGGAATTTAGTCCGCATCCATCATAGGACTAAAGTCCTCACTACAAACCAATATGATTGCGGTCATTCTAGGGAAAATGATATAATTCACAATCGAATAAGGTGCGCTCTTATAGCACCTTAGAACTATCAGTAATCTCCACCGCCGCCGCCACCCCCAGAGTCACCACCACCAAAGCTACCGCCCGAGTCGCTACTGCTGCTACTGCTGTAATCGCTGCTACTGCAATCGCTGCTACTACTATTAGAATAGGAGCGGGGACGGGGAGGAAATCTCTCAGGATAGAACACACTAAGTATGCTGTAGATAATAGACCAAATTATCCATCCTATCAATCCCACAACGAAGGCCAAGATTAAGAAAAATATTAACAAGCCAAATAGGGGGTTATCATCCGTAACAACTGGCGATTGAGCAGGTATGGGCGACGGTTTTACCGCTTGATTTGGTACTGTTGGAGCCACAGCCAGCGTGTTTTGAGATTGAGTTTTTGCCGAAGGTTTTACCGCTTGATTTGGTACTATTGGAGCTAAAGGCAGCGTATTTTGAGATTGCACGTTTGCAGTCAGAGTTTGTAAAACATTAACTAACGCCTTTGTCCCGGCTAATGTGCCCCCGTCAAAGTCCTGCTGTTTAAATCTGGGCGTAATCTCAGTTTGAATAATACTCACCGTTTTCGGAGCGGGCAAAATGTCTTGAATCCCCGAACCAGTCTCAATCTGAACCCGGCGTTCACCAGACGAAATCAACAATAAAATTCCGTTATTTTTACCTTTCTTGCCAATTCCCCAATAGTTAAATAACTCTGTAGCAAATGCCTTTGGTGTCGCCGATGGCTTAGTATCAGGCACTGTCACAACTGCGATTTCTGAGCCATTTTTTGCCTCCAACTCCGCAATCATCTGATTTAGCTGAGTTTCCGTGCTGTCGCTGAGAATATTGGCTTTATCTGTTACCCAAGTGTGATTTTGGCGAGGATTCGGTACTTCTTGTACTGTTATAGCTTGACTCGCTACCGGAAAGGCAATTGCCGAGAAGCACAGCAAACTGCTAAAAATTATTTGTTTTTTGCTAGATTGTAACTGCATCGTTTCAGTCTCCTGAATAAGTGCTAATCTTAAATTTCAATAGATATGTCCGCCTAATTACAATTAAATAACCAGCTCGCTGTGATGTCAATTCATATTATTCAGAAGTTCGATTCATAAAAGTCATATTTTTAGCGGCTTCTGCACCTTACATTGATACTCCTAGACGCACGGGCGGCCAGAAACCGGGTTTTTAACCAAAATCATTGCTCACAACCGTCAATATAAGTTAAAAAACCCGGTTTCTTAGTGGGCGAGTGCGTAAGTCCTAATTTAGCTATTCTTAAGGAGAAGGAACTTGTGGCTGAAAATTGCTGCTGCCTTTATAACCGGACAAGATAGCAAGTTTTTCCAAAGATAGCCTCCCGGTGTAATATTTGCCCCGAATTTCCCAAGTGGGATAAGCTTGAACCTTGGCAGCTTTGCACAAATCTGGTTGAGCATCTTTGCCTCTGGGATCGCACTCAATGTATGTAATCGCGGTAAATGCTTCTTTGCCAAAAAGTTCTTGTTGCGTGTGACAGTGAGGACACCAGTAAGCACCGAACATTCTAGCTTTGATAGTCTGCAAATGGGTTGCTAAAGCTATTTGATCCGGCACTGATTCGCTGCGAATAGGTGGCGCTTCTTGTTCGGTGACAGGCAATTTGGCAGGGGGAGCCGGAGGAGGAGGAGGGAGGGTTTGTGCTAAAGTTTGAGTGGATTTGTTGCTGAAACTGAACTGTGCAATTCCTCCGTCTGCTTTGGTACTGCCGAAAATCCCCAAAGTTAGGAAAATGCCGATCGCACAAAAGTTGAATTTGCTTACTTTCATCTTGAATTTCATCTGGGATTTGCTAGGATTTCGCGAGCTTGATTCATAGCCTCTACAGCATTGTGTACCACAAAAATGTTAATTTTGCCTAAATTTTTAAAGAAAAGTTGACTTTCGGCGCTGTCGTTTAACAAGATAACTTGCTTGTGAGCTTTGAGAGCGAGGGCAATTTCCGAAGCAGTACCCGCGCCCATACCGCAGGCAATTATCACATCTGAAGAAAGAATATTAATGTTATTTCTGGCGTTTCCCATATCGGTGACAATGGCAATATCTACAGCTTCGGAAATGCCGCGAGTATCGTTTCCCGGAAGGATACCGATTGTTAAACCGTTAGCTGATTTTGCTCCTTGGTTGGCGGCATCCATCACGCCGATATTTCTGCCGCCAGTTAGCAATATCCATCCTGCTTCGGCGATGAGTTGTCCGAGTTGATAGGCGTTTTCTAAGTCGGTTGATGTGGCGCTGTCCCCGGGGCCCATGATGCCAATAATGATTTTTTTCATAGTTTGGCGCGAGCTTATTTCCGCTCGATTACCTGGAATTTCAACCGTTTGTAGTAACAACTAACTTCATCTGAATTAAAGGTGAGTTTTTACTGGAAACTTCATTTAATTAGTTCTTCGAGGGAGGGAAAAAGTAAGTTTTCAGCGCTTTGTTTTGGGCAATCGCAAGGCTGTTGATTTGCGGCAACAGCAGATACATTACCCAGCAGCAAATTGATACTTTCAATTAATAATGGTAAAGTCAATAAAACGATCGCCCCGGACACCAGCAAGCTAATCAAGCCGTCCGCCCAATTCCAGTGCAGCCAAGCCACGGCAATCGCTGCTACAATTACCCCAATCGAGGAACAAATGTCCGCCACTGCGTGCAGAAAAGCACTTTTAAGGTTGAGGTCGCCGTGGCAGCAAGAATGCAGGCAAAAAGCATTGACAGAGTTTACGCTTAAACCGACAATTGCGGTAATTAACATCGGGAGTCCTTCTACTTCGGGAGTTGGGGACAGCAATCGGTCGATCGACTCGAAGGCAATCCACAGGGCGATCGCCACTAAACTGATACTATTAACTAAAGCAGCAACGATCTCAGGGCGATCGGGCAATCCCGAAGTATGAAGCATATTTCCTGCCTTTGCCGTCTTCCTCGACGAATACCAAGTAGCGGCCAAAGTTATCGTCAAAGCCGCCACATCTGAGAGGACGTGACCCGCATCCGCTAGCAAAGACAAACTGTGAGAACTCATCGCAGCGATTAACTCTGCTACAAAAAAGCTGCTAAGCAGTACCAAAGCTGTCTGTAACAGCCGCACTTTGCCAACTTTTGGCTGGGATTTTCCGCAGCGGGCGATCCTCTTCGTTGATGAGCCTCCCGTAGGGGCGGGCTTTCCGTTTGATCGCTTCGAAGGAGCATTTTTGCTCTCAGAATCAAAATTGTCCTTAACCGGAAATATCATGCAGCAGTCCTTGAAGTCAAATTCTCTTGTCAATTAAACATTAAATTAAGTATAACAGGTTCGATCGTTCGGACTTTAGTCCGCATCTATGAAGGACTAAAGTCCTCACGCTCG
>JANYGO010000302.1 GCA_025362325.1 Cyanobacteriota bacterium
TGACAAAAGTATCGAGCAGGTTGAACTGCGAATTAAAACCTTTTTTGAAACTCAACAATTGCAGACTCCAATCCAAATTGCCAACACGATTCAACATATCTATAATCTCATTCTATAGTCTTCTAGCGGGAAGGGAGTATACTTCAGGAATACCCAAAATCTTCTTAAGAAGATTGTTCAAGCCGCACCAGAAACCGCATACTGACTGATGTCGATCGCTCAAACTTTTTATGGTGCGCCGCTGCGATATTTTTCAGCTAGTTAAATTAGTATAGCGTTTCTAAGTCAACTGAGATGCTCGCCTGATCCAGAAACCCGATTTCTTTAAAAACCGGATTTCTGCTCGTTGTTCTGGCTTAGATGCTATCAGGATCGATGTTCAATTCGCGCAGTTTTGCTGCTAAACGTTCTGCGCGCTGCGAGGCTTCTTCAGCGCGCCGTCGCTCTAATTCTCGCTGTTGATCTAATTCGGAATAGGAAAGAAACTTTTCTCCATCAGGTCTATAAATTTCTAACCCTGTTTCTGGCAACTCAAACCGCACTCCCAATCTCGGACTTATCCAGCCATCTATGGGTTCAATTACTTCTAACACTCCTTCAATTCTTTGCCAACCAATTAACTCGTTTTCTGCTGGATCGTAAAGATAATACTCCTCGACTCCATAGCGATTGTAAAATGAAAATTTCTTGCTCATCTTGGTTTGATTGTCGCTGAAAGAGCGAATTTCAAATGCGACTTGGGGAGCAATATTATCTTCGCTAAATTGCAGGTAGGAGCGTCGATCCTCTTTTGATCTGCCAAATATAACCATCACATCCGGTGCTTGAGAGATGTCATTTCTCCTCTCAACCGGATACCACAGTAAATCGGCAGCTACAAACACATTGCGGTCATCTTTAAACAGCAACTCGCAACCTTCTTTGATGGTGACAATTAATTTATATTGAATTGTGCTGTCTGCCATTGGTTGACCGTCGCTGCATGGATAAATGATTTCTTCGGTTGTGACTTGCATAGTGGTTGTCTCCGAGAAGTATCTCAGCTTATTATATCTTTTCCATTGGACTAAGAACACCCTCAACCAACCGATCGATCTCCGCCTCAGTTGTAAAATAGTGAACGCAAGCCCGCACGCAGTCAGGAGAAAGAATTGTCCTTACCATAATTCCCTGTTTTTCCAACAAATCAACTAGCTGCTTGTGCGGCATCCCATTCATCAATCGAAACGAAACTAAACCAGCTTCCGGCGCAGATGTTCGCAAACATTCCACATCGGGAAGTTCTGACAAACGCTCCCAGAGATACTTGCTCAAACGACAAATTTCTGCATACCTTTTTGCAATTGTTCCCCATTCGTGTTGAAGGGCGATCGCACTTCGCAAACCCGCATACAAAGGATAAGCCGAAGTCGCAATCTCGTAGCGCTGCGATCCAGCCTTCCATCCCAGAACTTTAGCACTAGAATCAGTGACAATTCCCCGCCAACCGATAAACACTGGGTGCAAATCTGCCAAAGCCGCCGCACTCACATAAAGCCCGCCCAAACCTTCGGGGCCGCACCACCATTTATGACCAGTAAAAGCATAAAAATCAACCCCAGACTCAATCAAATCCAAAGGCAAAACCCCCACAGATTGAGCCGCATCAACTAACACTTTAACTCCTGCTTGATGGCAGACATTCACAATCTCAGTCAGAGGCAAAACTTGGCCAGTATTCCACAAAATATGACTGATTACCAACAAGCGAGTATTTGGCTGCAAACTATCAGCAATCGCAGCCACCGGATATCCTTCATTCAAAGTTGCCGCCAGCGGACAAATCGCAACCTCAATCTTGAAACGGCGCTGAAGTTCCATTACACTAGCTACAATGCCCGGATGTTCGCAATCAGAAAGCAGCAGTCGATCGCCCGCTTTCCAATCAATGCCCCACAGCGCAATATTGCAGCCCACGGTGACATCCTCAGTCAGGGCGATGGTTTCAGCAGGTACGGCCAACTCAGATGCGATCGCACGTCGCGTCAGCATCGCCTCCTGAACCACCCAAGCCCCCACCTCCCCCGAAAAAGGCCCCCCAAGCTGCACCCGCTTGTAAGCCTCATAAATCGCCTCTAAAGCAGGCTCAGGGAGTGGCCCTTGTCCGCCGTAGTTAAAATAAGCTTTATTGGCCAAAGCTGGGAATTGTTGCCGGTGAGTGTCCTTTGTCATATTTTCTGGGGATTTATTAGATAGCGTTAATATTGAATAACAGATGCTGTGTACTATATACCTTTTGCCTAATACTCTATGCCTTGCGAACACTAAATGTTAATAACTGACAAACTACTACTTTCCTATCAGCGATGCAATCTCCGAGCATTTTTAGACACCTGCGGAGACTGGAAACAACTCGACCCCCCCAGCGACTTTCTGCTGAAACTGATGCGCGACAGCGGGACGTATCAGCAGCAGGTTTTGGAACACGAGACTTACCAACAACCATTTTATCCTAGAGGGGATTGGGAAGCAGGGGCGGCGGCTACTTTGAGTTTAATGCAGCAAGGAGTCGATCGCATTTACCGAGGAGTTCTTGTCCAGGGCGAATTCGGCAAAACCAACGCCACCACAGATTCTATGGTAGGGATTGACAGTCAATATTTCCCAGAAATTGGGGAAGTTCCCGAAACTTCCGTTCATCTTTCATCTTCCACTCTTCACTCTTCAAACATTACCCTCGTCAGCCGTCCGCATTTATTAATCAAACAGCCTGGACAATCCAAGTTTGGCGATTGGAGTTATGCTACTGCGGATATTTGGCTTAGCAAAAGACCGAAACTAGACTATCAAATTATCGCAGCTTTTCACGCCCAAGTGTTAGCTTCAATGCAGGGAACCATGCCGGAGACTGCGTGGCTGATGCTGCGAACAAAAGGGTCTTGGCAAGTCAATCTCGATCAGCGAACTCCTCAGATGTTCGAGATTTTAGACGACTGCATTCAGATGATAGAAAATCTGGATAAACCAGAAGTGTTCATTTCCCGCCAAAAATGCAATCTTTGCGGTTGGTATACTACTTGTCATGGGGAAGCAGAATCTATTAAACATCTTTCGCTATTACCCGGAGTTACTGCCGGCCGCTATGCTAGACTAAAAATTCTCGAAATTACCGACGTTGAATCTCTTGCTAATGCGAATTCCCAATTGCTAGCTAGTTATCCAGAATTTCCCGACAGAGTTGCTTTTGATGTGGTGCGGCAAGCTCAATCTCACTTGTTAAATCAACCGCTGTTGCGAAAGGAAGAAAGTTCGGCAGCGAGCAATGTGCGGGATTTAACAGATGTCACGGATAGAGGTTCGGCAGCGGATTTTGTACCGGATTTAGCGGATGTCACGGATGTAGGTTCGGCAGCGAGCAATGTGCGGGATTTAACGGATGTCACGGATAGAGGTTCGGCAACGAGCAATGTGCGGGATTTAGCGGATGTCACGGATGTAGGTTCGGCAACGAGCAATGTGCGGGATTTAGCGGATGTCACGGATGTAGGTTCGGCAGCGGCAGAGGTTAATCAGTTTATAAGAATACCAGAAAATGCAAGAAATCGTTTAGTAATAGCTAAAATAGAGCCTGTCAAAACAGCAGAAAATAAATCTGCTGCACCTTCTAAACCAGCGCCAATTCTCCGCAGTAAGCCAATTCCTTATTCTCAATCGGTGTTTTTGCCGATCGCCCCAATCGAACTCTACTTTGACATAGAAGCGGAACCTGAGTTAAACTTAGATTATCTCCACGGTGTCTTAGTTGTGGACAGGTACAACAAGACTGAAAAATTCCACGGTTTCTTAGCAGAATCAGCAGCGGAGGAAGGTGCAATCTGGGAGCAATTCTTAGAACTAATGTGGGCTTATCCCATTGCTCCCATTTTCCACTTTTGCGACTACGAAGTCAAGACTTTCAAACGCCTAGCTAAACTTTACAAAACTCCAGCTTATTTGTGGAAGCCCGTGTTGAAACGGTTTGTAGATATTCACAAACAAGTGACGCAAAAAGCGATTATGCCAGTGGAAAGTTACGCCCTCAAACCCATTGCCCGCTGGCTGGGTTTTGACTGGCGTGATGCTAAGGCTAACGGTGCTCAGTGTGTCTGCTGGTACGATGATTGGCTCAAAACGGGCGATCGATCGATCCTGGAGGCGATCGTCCGCTACAATGAAGACGACTGTCGCGCTACTTATGTTGTTAAGGATTGGTTGACCAATTTTTTGCTAAGCCAGAAACAGTGATTTTATGATTTAACGAACCGCGAAGACGCAAAGGGCGCGAAGTCAGAAAGAGAAGAAGATATGACTCGGCGGTTGAAACCGCGTCTAGACAAACGAAGTCCGCCGGACGCCGACTCAAGAATTAAGAAGGTTTTTAACCCTGGTTTGGTATGACCACCTACTTATTCGTAAA
Organism: Cyanobacteriota bacterium; assembly: GCA_025362325.1. Lineage (GTDB taxonomy): Bacteria > Cyanobacteriota > Cyanobacteriia > Cyanobacteriales > Microcoleaceae > Microcoleus. The sequence goes on from JANYGO010000302.1 coordinate 4,436, forward strand.
ATGCGAAATCTAGCAAAAGCAACTATATTTATTGCCTGTTTTTTTATAGCAGCAACTGTTGCTATTTTGGTAAACCAGTCAGCTCAATCTTTCGCTGTCACCAAAATAGATTTTATCGGCAGAGCAATATTTCCTACAGGTTCTCCGTTTCAGGGGACGGAAATTGGCGGGCTTTCGGGCATTACTTACGATGCACAGAAACAAGTTTATTATGCCATTTCTGATGACCGCAGCAGCAAGGCTCCGGCGCGCTTCTACTCTCTCAAAATTAACTGGCAATCTGGTAAGCTGGAAAAAGAGCAGATTGCTTTTACTGGCGTCACTACTTTATTGGATGAAAACGGCAAAAGTTTTCCCGAATTTAGTTTAGATCCGGAAGGGATAACTTTTACTGGCAACAGCGTGTTTGTTTCTTCGGAGGGAGATGTCGATCGCCAAATCGCTCCTTTCATCAAAGAATTCTCCCTCGATGGTAAACTGCTGAAAACGCTGCCAATTCCTCAACTATTTTTGCCCGACGACAAAGGCACTAAAGGTATTCGCAACAATCTTGCTTTTGAAAGTTTGACTCTAACGCCCGATCGCAAATATCTATTCACCGCCACCGAAAACGCTATGGTACAGGATGGCGCCGTGCCTTCCTTGGAAAAAGGCAGCCCGTGCCGGATTTTGCGCTACGATGCTGCGAGTGGCAATCCAGATGCCTCCTTTGCCTACATCACCGAACCGCTACCCCCTGGTGCAAATCCTGTGGGAAAATTCACTACCAACGGTTTAGCGGATTTGTTGGCGATCGACGACAAGCGCTTGCTGAGTTTAGAGCGCGCTTTCTCCCTGGAAACGGGCATTACTGTTAGATTATTTGAGATTTCCTTGGAAAAAGCCGATCGCATTGAAGCCATCGAAAGTCTCAAAAGCCGTATCAGCGAAGTTTCTCCCGCTCAAAAACGGCTGCTGCTAGATTTGGAAACCCTCAAAATCCCCCTAGACAACATTGAGGGCTTGACATTTGGCCCCGAATTGACCGATGGTAGCAGAGGTCTGATTTTGGTGAGCGACAACAACTTCAGTCCCCTGCAAGAGACTCAAATTTTGGGCTTCCAAATAAAAGTTCAAAAAACCTCTTGACAAAAGGTGAGGTTATAGGCATAATAGAAATTGTGCCTGAAAAAACGGCAAAACGAGGGACAGTAGTTCAATTGGTTAGAGCACCGCCCTGTCACGGCGGAAGTTGCGGGTTCGAGCCCCGTCTGTCCCGTTCTCTCGTAAATCGCAAGTTTAAGGCTTTAACAAACCTGTTTGTGGATTAAGTTCGTTTGTAGTAAGGACTTTAGTCCTAAACAAGGTAAACAAGGACTAAAGTCCTGAGTGCGAACTTATGATAGTTAAATAACCGGACATGATTAAGGAGTGGGAAAATATGCTCGTTACGCCCATCAAGCCGTCACCGGAAAAAACTACACAACGGATAGTATTATCTAATATCAGTTGGCAGACTTACGAAAGCTTATTAGCAGAAGCGGGAGACAAGAGATCCTCGCGATTTTCGTATTCTCAAGGAGTCTTAGAAATTATCATGCCATCAGACTTGCATGAAACAATTAATTGTTTGCTAAAACGGATTGTTACAGCTTTGACTGAAGAGTTGGACTTGAAGATTAAGGGATTTGGTTCGACGACTCTCAATCGTGAAGATTTAAAACAAGGTGCAGAACCAGATTCGTGTTTTTATATCCAAAATGTCGATCGCATTCTAGGGAGAAGGCTTGACATCTCAACAGATCCGCCGCCAGACTTGGTGATAGAAGTTGATATTACCAGTCCTTCTTCTAATCGGTTTGTAGTTTATACACAGCTAAAAATTCCTGAAATTTGGCGGTATAGGGGAGACGGCGTACAAATTTATCAATGGCAAAATCGGGAATATATTATCTGCGATCGCAGTCCGACATTTCCCATCCTTTCTGTAGCAATGCTCAATCAATTTTTGCAGATGGCAGAAACTAAAGATGATAATGCCATAATTTTAGCTTTGCGTCAATAGGTGAGAGAGAAATTGCGATCGCCCGAAGAAGCAACTGAGCAATAATACTTAACTTACAGCACTTGTCTGGTAATAGCAGTTAAAAAAATGCGACTGTAGGCAAACTCCAAACGCTTTCAATAGAATTACATTGTATTCAGTCCCTCGCTCTTCTTAAAATTATCTGCGTTGCTCTCTGTTTATCTGCCTTAAATCTGCGGCTGACCTATTAATCAAATATTTATGCAATTAATGTTGAGATCCCTATCAAACCCAACTTTATGAAAATTCCATCGTGGCCCACGTGGCTCCCTTATCCTATCTCATGGATTAGGGCTTTTGCGCTCAATTTCATTCTTGTCTCTCTGTTCCAATCTCACGTCCCTTTCCGGCACAGTAGTGGCGTTTTGGTCGCCTTAGTTGGGGCTTGGGTTACAGTACCGTTCCTGTTTGCTTTCTTCCATTGGACGATCGCCTTTGTTGTAACATTTTTGCTGGCACACCTGCCGACGCACTCCAAACTCGACCTTCCTCGTAAGTACCTGGAAGATCGTTTTCTCGGTTTAAAACGATCGCACTGGAGAGAAGGGCTAAACGCTTTCATTGTTACCTTTGTAGCGTTTATTGTTTCAGCTTTCCTCGTGTCTTTGGTACCTGTTCCCGGCAAACAAGTTACTTACGAATACGATCTTTATTTGTTGAGGCAAGCGACACTTCGACTAAGGTTTGACTTGATTCCGGTCGGAATGGTGATAATTTCAGCCTACCTTTACCAGTACGATTTATGGGCGCGCCAGCGTCGCGCTGCCAAGCAAGCCGCTAAAACCAAAGCTCAAGAACCGGCAAAAAGACGATCGCCCAATTCCAACTTAACCCCAGTCAATCCAATTGAAGTGGAACTTAATCAGCTTTCGGCCGAATCCGGCGACGCTCGCATGAGACCGGTAAGGCGACCATCACCAACCCCAAAACCTCAACCAGAAAAACCTCAGTGGTATGTATTCCGCTCCGGTCAACCTGAAGGCCCTTATACCAAAGATCAACTGAGAGATATTCAAAAAATTACTGATCGCACCAAAGTGCGGCGCGGACAAGCTGAGTGGATTCGAGCCGGTGAAATTCCCGAACTGGCAAATTACCTCACTCAAAAATGAGTTCGATCGTACTCACAGATACGAGTTCAGAAAAGGTCGGGCTATTTGATAGAGTAACACCAGCGCGATCGGCAAAATAATCGGAATAGCAACTAACAGTCCCCATTTGCCAAACTTAAGTTTTTGACCGTCCGATTTGAACAGGACAATCACAGCGACAATTCCCATGACTACCCAGAGGGCGCCGAAGCCCATGAAGACTGTATATCCTGCATCTTGCATTTTTTTACCTGCTTTCAATAGCAATCAATCTTTAATATTAGTTGCAGTCTGTTTCTGCTGACATCTTCTGATAGACCGATCGCACTTACTCAATATGACTCATTTTCAGTTAGATCGGCAGCGGCCTTGAACATCGCACTCAACCCGCGCAGTTCGATCGCTCATAATACTTGCTAAATCCTGCCTTCGGGTCAATCTCAGCCGCCAATCTGCCCAAATTCCGTACAGCCAATTAGCGATCGCCCCAATCACCGGCAACTTAGTAACAGCATAAATCCATCCCATTCCCAAAATCTCATAAATACGGCGAAAAACCTCCACATTTTTAACCGTCGTACCGTCGGGTAACACCGCGTGAATCCGGCCCATCGCCGTTTCGTAGTCAACTCCGCCGTGGGCTTCCGGGTTGTAGCCATCCTCCGCGATATCCACAAACGACACCAAACCTCGCCCTGCATCCCGTTTCTTCAAAAAGTTAACCTCTCGCACGCACAGCGGGCATTCACCGTCGTACAGCAATTCGATTTGCCAAGACGGCTTAACCTCAACAGATTCGGAAAACTCAGTTTTAGCAGCAGACATAGGTAAATATATTTTAAGATCGATCGCACACAAACATTTTACAAGAATTAATAATTATCAGGTGCACTTTGGCTACTCCTGCGACAGTTATTTGTGCTTGGAAAAATCGTCCCAAAGGTGAATCCAGTCTTGGGCGCCGGCAATGCTAATATCGTCAAGATGCGGTCTGCTGCAAAAGCCCGAGACTTTCGCGCGATCGCCCGACGGCCTGTTGTCGAGCAATTCGAGGCACAGCAACCATCTAGCACAACTTTTAAGCCGGCAACAAAATATAATAAAATTTGTAGTCACAGCCCCAGCAAATCCCCCAACCAGCAAATTGCCCCCAATCTAAAAACAAAAAGATACATGAACGTCAGAGTCCGTCTAGCCCCCAGTCCCACCGGAAACCTCCACATCGGTACCGCCAGAACCGCCGTATTTAACTGGCTGTTTGCCCGCAACCAAGGCGGCACATTCATCCTGCGGGTAGAAGACACAGACGTAGAACGTTCTAAAAGCGAATACACCGATAACATCCTCGAAGGACTCACCTGGTTGGGGATGCACTGGGACGAAGGCCCCAGTTTTCAGTCGCAGCGTCTGGAAATATACCGCCAAGCAGTCCAAACCCTTCTCGACAATGGACTAGCCTACCGCTGCTACACCACGTCGGAAGAACTCGACGAAATGCGGGAAGCACAAAAAGCCAACAAACAAGCCCCCCGCTACGACAACCGCCACCGCAACTTGACAAGCAAAGAGCGCGCAGCTTTTGAAGGCGAAGGGCGACAAGCTGTGATTCGGTTTATCATCGACGACGATCGCACAATTTCTTGGAACGACATGGTGCGCGACACCGTAACCTGGAAAGGTAGCGACCTCGGCGGCGACATGGTAATTGCCAGGGCATCCAGCGGCGGCGTCATCGGCCAACCACTCTACAACCTCGCCGTAGTTGTCGATGACATCGACATGGCCATCACCCACGTCATCCGCGGCGAAGATCACATCGGCAATACTCCCAAACAAATATTGCTCTACGAAGCTTTGGGCGCGACAATCCCAGAATTTGCCCACACGCCGCTGATTTTAAACTCCCAAGGGCAAAAGCTTTCTAAACGCGACGGCGTAACCTCGATTTCTGACTTCAAAGATATGGGCTACCTGCCCGAAGCTTTAGTCAATTACATGACTTTGCTCGGTTGGACTCCGCCGGATTCAACGCAGGAAATATTTACACTGTCCGAAGCAGCAGAATTATTTACATTCTATCGAGTCAACAAAGCCGGTGCAAAATTTGATTGGGATAAACTGAATTGGCTTAACGGTCAATATCTCCACAAAATGCCAGTGCCGCAATTGACAGATTTGCTGATACCTTATTGGCAGAAAGCCGATTATGAGTTTGATTCGGAGGCAGACCGCCCCTGGCTCGAACAAATAGCTGCTTTAATCGGCCCGAGTCTCGTTCGCTTAACCGATGCTGTCGATATGTGCAAGTTATTCTTCTCCACCACGGTGGAATATGAAGAAGATGCCGTCGCACAATTGCAGCAGCCAGGGTCTGCACAGGCTTTGCAAGCAGTTCTAGAAGTTCTGGAAAGTCATTCCACCCTGGAGTCAGCCGAAGCTCAGAAAATCACTAAAAAGCTCAGTAAAGAGAAAAATCTTAACAAAGGGCTGATTATGCGATCGCTCAGAGCAGCTTTGACAGGTGCAATGCACGGCCCCGACCTGATAGAATCTTGGGTAATCCTTCACCAGCGGGGGACGGCTAAAACCCGCTTGCTTGATGCCATTAGCAACTTGAATTTGCCGGCAGTTGGTGTCGCGGTAGAAACTCCTACCCCAGAACAACCCAAAGCCGAAACTCCCGCCGAAACTCCCGCGCCGGAACAGCCAGCAGTCGAGGTTTCAACAGTCGAAACGCCGACTCTTGAAACAGCAGCGGAAGTTACAGCAGTCGAAACGCCTGCTGTTGAAACAGCAGTCGAAACACCGACTGTTGAACCGGCAGTAGAAGTTACAGTAGTCGAAACACCGGCTGTTTCAACAGTCGGAACGGAGGTTTCAGCAGTCGATATTTCGACAGTTGAAACAGCCGTAGCAGCGGTTGAAATACCTGCCGCCAACCAGCAAAAAACTATTGCGAGTGGAGAAATGACTTCATCAAACGAACCAGAAACAACCGTTATTATCACCGAAATTCCTGCTGAAAATGAAGCAGGCAGTTCGAGCGGTACCACAAAAGTTATAATTACCGAAGAACCGCCAAGTCAGACCCAGCAAATCAAAGAACAAATTATCTCAATTTTGTCGGAGTTTCCCGCTTACATCGGCAGCTTTTACGAGCAGTACAAAAGTCCTCTGACAGTTGTCGGTGTAATTTTAGCCTCGATTGTTTCTTTGAAAGTGCTTTTGGGCGTAGTAGACGAACTCAATGACATCCCCCTGCTAGCACCCACATTCGAGCTGATTGGGATCGGATACACCGCGTGGTTTGTATATCGCTATTTGTTGCGCTCTTCCAACCGCCAACAATTAGGTCAAGAAATTCAAGCTTTGAAAGAACAAGTTTTCGGCAAAAAATCCTAAATTTTTGCTCGTAATTAGTTGAATTGTACCCGACACTGACAATTTTAAATATATTGTCAGTGTCGGGTTTTTTAATGATTCAACGCTCTCAAATCCGCGTTAAATCCGCCTTAAAGAGAAGACGGCGATTGAAATCGCGCCTAGACAAACGATGTCCGCCGGACGCCGACTAAGAAATAAACGGGGTTTTTAAGCCGGATTTTGTATGACAAAAGTCAACAGTCAACAGTCAACAGTCAAAAGTCAACAGTCAAAAGTCAACAGTCAACAGTCAACAGTCAACAGTCAACAGTCAATTGACTAAACCCCAGTAGCTGTAAAAGCAGCCCAGTGATAGGGACTAGCAAAAGGACAGCGTTTGCGGTTGCGAATTTGCTGCAAAGAAGCCTCCGCAATCAGGCGAGAACTTTGAGAAAGCCGATCGAACGTTTGCGAAATTTGAGGTTGAAAATCCGCCAGCAACACCTCCAACTCCTCGCCAGTCAAATCCCGCAGCCACCTTTGAGCGTCCGAAAGCGCTCGCGCCACATCTCCCACCTGCAACCGAGGAAAGTGTCCGAGATTTTCATAAAACTTGCTCGTCAACAGCAGCGTTGAAACATCGTTCACCTTCCAAAGACTGCTGACAACACTAGACGTACCAGCATACAAAAAACCCGCCGACAAACCGACAAAATCTGTAGTACCGCCCTGGGAGCCTGCGGCAATTTCGCAAGCCGATAAAGTAACTAAAAAGTATTGCCGAAAATCCAGATTAAAAATTTCTTCCAAACTCAGAGAATCCTTCCTCAAACACACCGCAGAGTTGAGCGGCACAGCCAGATCGAGCAAACTCAAACAAGCAAAGTGAGCGCATTTTTTCTGCTGCAACTGCCCTGTAAGCCTGCGGAAATGCCCGTGATTCCCAGACATTGCTGGGGAAAAAGCCTGTTTAATGACTGGCTTCTGGCGCAAAACTTCTGCACTAGAAAAATACTGGGAAATAGTGCCGATTTCAATGTTGCTGTAGAGCGAATTTTTGTTGAAAGTGGGAACTGCCAAAATGTGCTGCAAACGCGGTCTGTAGCGGCCAATAGCAGCGCTGCGCGCGATTTGTTTCAACCGCAAAAGCTGACAGCTAGGAGCATAGCGAATTCCTCCAGCAAATCGATCGATCAAATAAACAGGCGCTGCAACCTCCCCAAAAGCCGAACCTTGAGAAAAATCCGCACCGCTGTGCGTCTCCACATCAAAACCGCTGTTCGATCCCCAATTAGACCTAAAACTGCCCCCGCCGCTTTCAAACCCCTCTCTCACCCCCAGAGGCAAAGCGTGGAGCGGCAAAGCGTGCAAAAATCGGTGCGGCACAAAAATCAGCCGATCGCAATTCTGGGGAATCAGCGCCACCACTCGATCGATTTCCAGCAGCGCAGCCAAACGTTTGAGGCGAGCCGGGAGATGATTGATCCAACGACCTTTTTGTTCAGAATAAGCGCTGAGATACTCCTGGGCCCAACTTTCGGCAGCCACAGCATTTTCCGGCGAACACAGGTGAACGGCGGGATATTTTGCACTCTTCACCACCACAAAAGCCACCAGCAAATCCCCCAAATTCGCCCACACCACAGCAGCGCAATTGGCATCAGGCAACAATTGGCAAATTTGCTCGAAAGTAATCGGTTCAACTTTGCGAGCTAGGCTGAAGAAAGGGTCGTTTGCCTGCACTGATCGAGCAATCAACCCATCCAACTGCTGCCACAATTGATTTAAGTGCATGAAATCCGAGTTCGGCAGCAGAGAAGCGCTGTTCAAACCTTGGCTGTCGCCCTCAGACATCAAGGTAGTCTTGTACTCAGACTCTCGCTGTTCTTGGTGTCGCTGTTCCCTGGCTATTTCCAGTTGCAGCGACTCCAGCTCGCCCAGCACCGCTGCGGGAATGTCGCCTTTCGGCATCAACTGGCATTTAACCAGCAGTTCTACCAAATTTCGATTTTTGTGGCGTTCGGCGTATTCCAGGGCTTTAGCGCAATATTCCGGCTGGTTGGGGCCAAGTTCTAAGCAAACTTCCACCAGGCCTTGATAGAGTTCAGTCCAAGTGCGGGCTAATTTAGCTTTGGCGGTACTCGCCCGTGAAGCGTAGCTATCCCGTAGGGAATCGCCCAAATCGGCCGCATCAACTGGCGCTTCGCTGCGCAAAAATTCCACAGTATCGACAGCAGCAGTAAAAACGCCGTAGGCGCGAAGCAACTCGCCTCGAACTCGGTAAGCTTCACCCAAATAAAATAAAATTTGAGCCCAGCGGTGGGGATAGGTTTCGCGAGTGTAGACAAAGCCTGCACTGTGATAGCAGGCGATCGCGCGCTCCAGGTGAGAAGAGTTATCCGTCTCCGTCAATTCCGAAAAAGCGCGGCCGAGATAAATTTGCAGCATCGCCCAGCGGTTGGGATCGCCCTGCTTGGTGTAGACTTGGCTCGCATTTTGATAGCAGGCGATCGCGCTTTTGAGGTTGCGGTTTTTTTCCCCTTT
>JANYGO010000345.1 GCA_025362325.1 Cyanobacteriota bacterium
TCGGAACTAATCATCACTCCCATTCTACTCGAAATACGGCGCACTTTTAACAACAAAATTGGCTACTTTTCCGGCAACACATTTAACGTAGAAGAGAGCAAAGGATTAACAGGGGCTTGTGACTTTCTCCTCAGTGCGTCGAGCAATCAATCATTAGTAACAGCCCCAGTCTTGACATTAGTCGAAGCCAAAGACAACGATATTAGAATAGGATTGGGACAGTGCGCGGCTCAAATGGCAGCAGCTCAAATATTTAATGCCCGCAAAGGACAAGAGCAATCTGCTATTTACGGCGCTGTTTCAACCGGGACAAACTGGAAATTCCTCATCCTGCAAAATCAGTTATTAAAAATTGATTTAACTGAATATTATATTACCCAGCTAGACCAAATTTTGGGCATTCTTGCAGAACCGTTTCGACGCTATTTTAATTTGACTCACAGCTAGCCCTGCGCTCAATCTGCGGTTCCCAAACCCAACTTCACCCTCAAATAATCATTCATCCAACTAACACTAGCCCTAGACTTAGAAATCCCCCCTTTCAACAAAATTCCTCCCTCCCAATCAGGATTAGAAAACGACCAATCAACCTCCCGCAAAACAGCCAAACGTTCCTCCCAACTCTCAGGAAAAGCAGACAGCAAACTCGCCCCAACTTCCCCCAAACTTTCCAGTACAACAGCGTGACAGTGTACGGAATCCCGGCGTATTTCCCCCGCCGCAACTTGCTTGTGCAGAACTAATTGCCAATCAGGAATAAAACTGCTCACCGCATTCCAATAACTAACTGCTTGTTGTATTTGGTGAGTAAGTTCTGCCTCTTTTTCCTGTTTTGTGGCGCGGTAACGAGGGGGTTTTGCGTGTTTGATGCCGTGCATATTAGATAGCAAAGCCATTATAGCGCGCTCGATCGCACTTAGCACAAACAATTTGGGCGATCGCCCATTCAAACTCCCCTTCTCCATCTCCGTCAAACACCGGAACACCTCAACCTGCTTAACAACCGCCTTTACCACAAAAGCCGAATCGCCTCGGTGGTTGTAAAGTAGACTTAGCGACGACTCCAAAGGAACTTGAAAATTGTTCAAATCAGCAAACATCTGCTGCGACTTTTCCAACCCAATATCCAGAAACAAAATCAGCGCCACCGTCTCATATCCCAACTGCGGATTTTCCTGCAAAGCCATCTCAAAAGCCGCCCTGCGATGCTGTCCATCATTAATAGTAAACTTAGCATCCATCGGCACTCGCAAACGACCGATTTTGCGTTCCTCCGCCTGATTTCCCACAGCTTCAAAAGTAATATCCGCATCAATAGAAGCGGCAATTGCCCCACAAGTGTAATTCCCAGAATTCTGGACAAAATAATCAGCAATTTCGGGAATTCTAGCATGATTAAGCGCGCGTTTCGCCCGCAGAGACGGCGGCAATTCTTCAGAATCTAAGGGGAACAATTTCGGCAAAAAACGCACCGGACACATCGACACGTAATATTCGCGGCCCGCTTGAATTCCCCGGATTACCGGCAAAATGTATTCAAAGGAAGGAGTAGACATATTTTAGAATTGGGAATTGGGCATCGCGCATCGGGCATCGGGCATCGGGCATCGGGCATCGGGCATCGGGAATGGGAATTAACATTTATTGACTTTTTGTCTGGCTTGTGGTATGTGTCCTGGCTATAGCAAGATAAGTCAAGTATTTCACAAATATTTTTAAAAAACAAGGCTTGACATCAATTTTAACCTATGATATTTTTGAAAAAATAGCCTAATTATATAAAAACCACCAATGAATACTAACCCAGCGGCTGATCTCGCTAGCCAATTTTTGGAAAAAGAAAATCGCGAAAGACAGGAAATCGCACTGTTATTAGATAATTATTTAGGAAAGGACGATCGCATTTTCGTACAAAAAACCCAGATGGGAAACAGCGAAGCCTACATCGGTTCAGTCACCCTAGAATGGTTAGATTCCCGCGTCCGTTTCGCCTCACAAATGCCACTTTTCCGGCAAAAATTTGACCTCCAAACCAACAACATCGTCCGTGACGACGAAACCATCGACGAAATCATCCAGCGCCCCTTAGATTGGTCGCGCCAAGCCGCCCTCACTCAATATTTAGCCGCCCGCAAATCGCACAAATTCCCCGCAGTTTTAGTAGTCGTCAGTCCCCCGTGGGTAGACAATCCTCACGCGGAAGAATGGGATGAAAACGGCGTAGCAACTAAATCCGCTGCTGAATTTATATCCTTTGATAAAAACGGGAATTTAGGGCTGTTGGATGTTTCTCAAAAAGTCTCAATTTTTGCCTTAGACGGCCAGCATCGGCTGATGGGAGTTCAAGGTTTAATGAGTTTAATTAAAACCGGAATTCTGCAAAGATACAACAAAAATAAAAAACCTGTCGGCGCTGCAATTACTCTTGAAGATTTAGCGGAAGAGTATCAAATTGACCCCGAAACAGTGTATAAATTAGCTCACGAAAAAATCGGGATTGAGTTTATCCCGGCGGCTGTGGCGGGGGAAACTCGGCAGCAAGCACAACGGCGCGTGCGATCGATCTTTGTGCACGTTAACCTGATGGCGGTAACGCTGAGTCAGGGACAACTAGCATTATTGAACGAAGATAACGGATTTGCGATTTGCGCCCGCAAAATTGCCGTCACCCATCCCTTATTGAAAGAACAAGATGACAGGAATCCCCGCGTCAATTGGGACAGTGCGACAGTCGCAGCCAAATCAACGGTGTTAACCACATTGCAAGCGCTGCAAGATATGTCGGAACGGTATTTAGAATATAAATTCCCCCATTGGAAGCCGGAAAGAAAAGGTTTAATTCCGATGCGGCCCGAAGATGAGGAACTGAAAGAGGGAATTGAAGAGTTTCAGAAATTGTTCGATCATTTAGCAACTTTACCCAGCTATCAAAGAATTGAAAGCGGCGAAGAAACAGCCGAATTGCGCCGATTTAGTTTTGAAAAGCCGGGGGGCGAGGGAAATATTTTGTTCCGTCCAGTCGGTCAAATTGCCTTAGCTAATGCCTTGGGAATTCTAGTATTTAGAAAGAAACTTTCGCTGAAATCAGTTTTTGACAAACTCCGCAGGTATGATGTGGATGAAGGATTTAGCCACATGGACAATCCTGAGTCTGCGTGGTACGGGATTTTGTACGATCCGAACAAAAAGCGAATGCTAGTTTCTGGAAGGGATTTAGCCGCGAAGTTAATTGTATATTTGGTCGCGGGAATTGAGGACGATATGGATCGGGCTCATTTGCGGCAAGCGGTGGCCCAAGCGAGGACTTTTGAGGATAAAGCTGTGAGTTTTAATAGCAGGTTTGTGCATCCGAAAGAGGTGGGATTGCCGCCAGTTCTTACCTAGATAATGTCAAGATAGTATGCAACTGCTTGCAATTCAAGGCTATTGTTAGATAGCTAACTGCTACCATTTCTTGCAGCTTCTAACTTTTGCCGAATTGCGGCTTGAACTTTCTGATCAAAATCAGGATCGCCGGGACTTGCAATAATCCTCAGCGGATGCTGATTGATTCTGTCTAAGTACGCTTGAAATGCGGCTCTATCTCCTCGATGTCTAAGAAAATACTTTTTCAATTCAGTATTCGACATTGCGTTATAGTTAACTTGGCTCATCCGCAAACTTTCCTTTATTTTAACAAAATAAGTTCTGCTCCCACGGGCAAATGATCGGACTCGGTGGCCTCCAAAACCGAACTCGATTTAGCACCCCAATGCTTTGAATACCAAATATAATCAATCCGACAAACGGGATAATTTAATCTCAAATTCGAGCTTTTCAACAAGAACTTAAGTTCCCAACCGTGAGGCCAAGTAAAACCAAACCCAAACCCCGATTTTCGGAAAGAATCTTGCATAACTTTATGCACATTATAGTAGTCTTGAGTTTCGTCTGTCATGTTAAAGTCGCCCGCGACAATTACGGGTAGAGTTTCTTGCTCAACTCGCTGGACTAAATCTTGAATTTCCGGCCCTCGTTGTCCATATTTGTAAACTGGAATTTTGAGAAAAGGCAAGATGTTATATCTCTTAAACCACGGCCCGGTAGCTTGCATATTATAAATCACTACTTCTTGTTCGTTAAATTTAATAATTGCTCGCTGCTGCGTTTCTGCATGACCGGCTAAGTGCAGTATTTCGCTGGAGACAATGGGATATTTACTGAGAATTCCTACCGGAGGAATCCCAATTTGATATGGGTAGTCTATTTTTAACCATGCGAAAGCTCTTTCGGTATGTTTTTTAACGATTTCTTGTAAAAAGATAATATCGGGTTTTTCGCGTTCAATTAGTTTAAATAAAGTTGGTGATTGTGTTGTATACCAGCCGACGTTATGGGATAATATTTTGAGGTGGGGTTGGGAATTTGTGATGTTGATTGGTGAGGGGGAAAAGTATTTTATGTGCAGCCAACTTATGAGGAGAATGCAGGATATCGCAGAAATAATCGAGAACCATCTTTTTTTGATAATTGAGAATCCGACGATGGGAAGTAGGAAAATTGGAAATAAAATTAATGGCAGAAAAGTGCTAATTAAGGCAATAATTGATATTCGCTCCCAAAAGATGAGTCTGAGCAGGAAATAGCAGATAATAAATAGTGAGTAGCTGTAAGTGAGAATTGTTACAGATTTCAGGAAAATTCTTTTGATGATATCTGTTAGTTTGTGCTGCATTGGAAATTTATTAAAATAAGAACTTGCTTAAGTCGAATTCTTCGTTTGACTCATGTTTCTTGTCCCTTTCGGAGATTAAAAACAACAAAAGGCGATCGGTATAATCAGCCGCACCCCGAAATTCTTCTCGCAATATTTCCAGTCCGCCATTAGCATATTCTTCAAAAATTTGCAAGCGTTCTGCCTCTGATTTCTCATCAAGATGGGAGAGAATTTGCGGATTTTTGGTTTCGGCGATCGCAATTAGCTTAATCGTCATATCGTAACCTCTCGATACAAAAATATCAACATCAATCGCACCGGGTTCTCGTTTGGAAATTTCCCCCAAGGGCGATCGTTTTTTCCGCTTATTTCCCAAGGATGCAGCAAACACAATCACATCGGCGTAAGTCTGAAAAGGGCCGGAGTTGTTATCTGATAAAGTTAAGGATTTAACTAAATCAGCTTTGTCTTTAGCAATTCTAATTTTGTTAGCAGCCATTGGGATTAATATGTAATTTTTAAATTTATAGAACAACCGCAGATGTGAAGCACATTAACACAGATTAACGCCGATAATTTTCAGAAGGTTCGCAACAGCATAATTTTTTTTGCAAAACCTCCTCTAGTTTCCCGGCGCTTGATTTTTTCTGCTAAAAGTTCATCGCCCGAAATGTCAAAACTCAGCATCAGCACATCCATCACCTCAGACAAATCAGCCAATTCCGCCAACAAATCATCCTCATCAGCCGCCGCAGCTTCCGCCGCTTCCTCAATCAATTTCTGGCGCAAAGCTTGACGGTATTCGCGATCGGACAAAATGACAAACTCGCATTCACTCCCGCTTTGGCGAATAATTTCAGGAATGCGATCGCGCACCAACTTATGATACTCTTTTTCCATGTCAAACTCCCTTCAACCTTGATTAAAAGTTTGAATCAACCAGCGAGTAATTTCGCCATCATCTTGAGTTTGACTCCGATTCAAAGCTTCCTCAACTAACGCGATTTCCAGCCCAGGTAAAACCCGCGACTCTTTAATTCTCCCGCTACCACCGCCATTAATCGCAAAGGCAAAAACCTCCTGCCTATTCGCACGATCCACCCAATATTCGCTAATTCCTGCGTCTTCATAAAGCAACCGCTTGCTGCCTAAATCATCATTAAAAGAAGATGCACTAATTTCAATTACTAAATTAGGTGGATCGTATTGATCCAAATTAACAGGTGAATTGTTGTCTTTAGGAGGCACTCTTAAATCTGAACCGATGTAGTAAGCTAGATCGGGTTGAAACTCACGAATACCTGCTTTGCGAAAACTGGTATTTGCAAACTGAACTACTCGAATATTTCTCAACGTAGCAAACAGAATAACCACATAGGAAACAATCGAATTATCGCTGCCGTGCAATGGCCCTACTGGTGACATTTCTACCCTCATGTGTTCTTGATAGTAATAAAACTTACCCTTTTCCCAAGCTGAATCGTCAGCGAAGGCTAAAAACTCTTCCCACGTCGCTTTCACCCAAATATCCGTTTCCAAAACCTGCGTAATTGCCGAACTAGAAGCCATAATCTACCTCTACTATTTCCGTATATTCAAATTCATTCGGACTGCGCTTAACTAAAGGATAGCGCATCCCGCCTAGTTCGATCGCATCTTCTTCGCAATCAGCCTTCGGAGAATTGTACACCAGCACGTATTCCTTACCAATGCAGCTTTCCATCTCTTGAGCAACTTCTCCGCGCCACTGAGTTTTCGTCACCAAAACTACCAATTGATTCGCCAACTTCGGCAGCTTATTCGCGATTTGCTTACGATAAATCTCATCCAAACTGCCAAAGGGAGAATCCATCACAATCGGAAAGGTACTGCTATCCGGGCCCATCAAAGTATTCTTTTGACTCCACTCGCGCACGCCCTCAATAATTCCGCCAATAAACGACAAACTGAGAATTTGATTTTCTCCCGTAGAAGCAGCAACTAAAGATTCTTTTCCCGACGTATTTTCTACTAGCGTGAGTTCGTATTTATCGCTCAACTTTGGGATATAAGGAGTAAAAGAAATTTGACTGAAAATATCTTGCACCCGCTTTTCTAACTGCGAACAAAACTGTTTTTCTAAGCGCGATCGCACTTCCGTTAGGCGATTGATCGCATCCTGAGACGCAGCAATCCGGCGCTGGGCCAAAACTTGCCTTTGCTCATTCAGTTGCTGCTTGTCGATTTGCTTGTCCAAAGCCGCCACCTGCGCATTCAAACTCTCAATCTGCTGCTGGTTAGAGCCTGTTTCCCGGTGCAACTCCCCAATTTTTGCCTCAATTTCATCCAAGCGCTTTTGCAAGCGGCTGACATCGCCGTCAGGGAAATTTTTCAGCTTCGTGTGAATATCGTCTAACTGCGTTTCCACGCGAGAAAGTTCGGATCTACCGCGGCTGATATTGCCTTGTTGGCGATCGATTTCGTCCCAAAAATCAGCAATTTGGCGATCGATTTCATTGATGCGATCACTGATCCGAATAGTAGTTTCTTCCACATCGCCAGCACCCGCTTTATTGATCCAACCGCTAACATTTTCGCAAGCTTCAGAACCCTCCACCAATTGGGCACCGCAAATACACCGCTGCTGCGCTAATAACTCTTCCAAAAACGGCCGCCCAATCCCCGAAAGCAACTCGCCTTTTTCCCGCAAATTCCCGAAAATTAAGTTAAATTCAGCCGCAGCCTCCGAAAGAAATACCGTGTAAGCGCGCCCAGAAATTGCTCGTTTCATCGCATCAGAAGCCAAAGCAATTTGTTCTTTAAATAAAGTCCGTTGCTTTGCCAATTCGTCTCGCAACTTTTGCCACTCAGCAGCACCGCTGAGTTCCAAAAAATCACCGTTAACTACTTTTTTTAATTCACCTTGATTCGTCAATTCTTGCTCAATTTCTACTTGTCTTTGTGAAAGTAAATCTACCTCTTTTTGACAAGTTTGCTTGTTTTTTAAAAGTTTCTTGATTTCAGAACTACCAATCACGCTCAAATCTGTTTCTAGAGACTTTCTGGCATCTATCAAATGTTTAATCGAGCGACTCAATACCTCTACTCCTAGCAATTCCTTAGTAGCTTCAGCAATTTCTGCTTTCTTGTCGTGGCGAACAATTTGCTCGATTCGCTCCCCATCAAAAAAGAAATATTGATGCAAACTTGCCGGCAATATCCGTCCGATAATATCATCGGGATGCTGCGCTGTCGCAATCCAGCGACCGTCATCTTTTGCTACTTGTAGGAACAATTCGTCTTTGATGTATTCTACAGTATTTTCACTTTTGTAAGCACGGCAAACACGCCTTGCTTGATAGCGCTTGCTGTCGTGTTCAAACACAAGTTCCGCCCAACAACCTACGGCTTTTCCCATTTCCGCCTCAGCAAGGGCGCGCTTGTTTACCAATTGTTCTTCCGCAGCAAAAGCAGGGCTAAATTTTCCGTAAAGTACCCACGTAAAGGCATTAATTAATGCTGTTTTTCCAGAACCGTTATTACCATGAATGACTGTGATATTATGCTCGCCACAGGCTAGCTTAATTTCGGGAGTTTTGCCGTAAAACTGCCGAAAATTGCACAGAGTAATTGAAATTAACTTCATACAATTGCTTCCTTAATGATTTTCAAAATGTCATCGCTAATATAGCGGGGAGATTTCATGTAGAGTTTATCTTTTTCAATTTCTAATACCTGCTCGATAATTTGTCGGACTTCCGGCGGCGCGCTAGTAATTGGTTCTTGTACGTCGCTTAAATCTTGGTCCGTGTGATAGGAGGAGCGCTTTTCTGCTAAAATGGCGATCGCTCCAGGTGCGATCGCGCTATCTGCATATCTAAAAGCCATAATCAGATTTTCATTCAGATTTTTAGTCATAATTAGAAGGAAGAAGGGAGAAGGAAGAAGGAAGAAGGAAGAATGCTTATATAGTTAGCTTTTTAGTCATCTCTCTTTGACGCTTAATTAAGTGGATTTACTTATTTTATTGCAAAAATCAAAACTACAGGGTTACGTATGGGGTGAGAAACCGGGTTTCTACGAGTTTGGCTCTCGCGTCACGAGAAATCTACAAAGAAACCCGGTTTCTAGGATTTTTGTGACTAAAAACGAGAAATTTACGAAGAAACCGGGTTTCTGAGTTCGTAAGTGCGATCGCTAACGAAACTAGCAACTCAAACTGCAATAAAATAATTCTATCTTTTTAAGATAAACCGAACCTGAATAAATGTCAAATATCTAACAATCCGTAACGCCTCTGAATTTGCAGCAATTTCACCCTAGCTTCCCCAGCATTGTCAGCCAAATCAGCAAATTCCAAAAACCGCTTCAACTCTTTTCGCAGCAGATTGCGCTCAACTTCTAAGCTTTCTCGACCCAAATCTGGAGGTAAAACAATCATATCAAATAAAGTTGCCCTTTCCTTCCCCGGATGCGGCCGCAAAATACGTCCTCGGCGCTGAATAAACTGGCGCGGATTGCTGCTACTGGCTAAAATTACAGCATGGCGAATTGCTGGAATATCAACGCCTTCATCCAAACACCGAATCGCGACTAAACCTTGCAATTCTCCACTCTCAAATTGTTGGCGCAATCGTTCTCTTTCGGCTAAGGGAGTCGCCGCCGTATAAGTGTTAACTCGATAGCCTAATTCTGAACCCAATAACTTGGCAGTTTCTGTTAGTTGGCGGTTGTTACTTCGGCGCGCACCTGCTTCGATAGAGCCATCGCCACAGTAAAATAAAGTGTGGGCTGTGTCGAGACGGTGCATCATTAATTCTCGCAACGCTGTTAATTTATTAGCCGCCGCTCCAATCAACCGAGCTCGCTGCATTAATAAAGTTGTTAAAGCATCATTTTGTTCTACTTTTTCATCGCCCCACAGCGCCCAGCCAATCTTTTGAGTTAAGCGGGAATATTTGCGGGTTTCTGATTCGGTTAATTCTACTAAAATCGGATAGTATAAATAATGTACTAATGCTTTTTGGCGGATGGCATCGGCTAAGGTGAGTTCGGGTTGCAACACTGGGCCGAAATAATCTAAAATAGACTCGGTTCCCTCTTCGTCAAAGTGTCTTTCTGGGGTAGCGGAAAGGGCGAGGCGCAGTCCAATGTTCCGTGGCAAACTTTGTCCTAAACGGGGTGCGCCTAGGTTATGTACTTCGTCTCCAATAATTAGGGTTTTTTCTGGGAAATATCGGAGTTGAGACTGCAAACTATGGGACATTAATGTGGCGTTTGTGGTTATAATTGTCAGAAATATTCCCTCGCCCGTTAGCGAAGCCCTCGAAGAGTATCGCACTTTATACAAACCCCTATCCAGCTTATTTTGCCAACTGCGGACGCTATCAAACGCCAAGATAGGTTGTAAACCAAATTTCTCAGATTCGCGCGCCCACTGATTCACGAGGTGGCAGTACGGGCAAATTACGAGCAATACTTGCAGGTTAATTTTGTGATATAATTCAGTTGCGATCGCCAATGCAGTAATCGTCTTACCGCTACCAGTCGCCATCTTCAGCGTACCGCGTCCATTATTGGCAAACCAATTAGCAACCGCAACTCGCTGATACTCGCGCAATTGTAGCGTTGGCGGCATTCTCGGAAACCCAAATTGCGAATTATTGGCTGTTGAGTGATTCACCTTTAAATGCCGTTAGATGCAAAATTACCCTAATTAAACTGTAACTCATTTGTGACTAAAACTTAACAGCTCAAACAAATCATCCGCCGACATTTGTAAATCAGACAACACATCGAGTATAGGTAAAATATCCTGATTCTCTTTAATCTCAGGTTCCTGCTGCGGTTTAAAAACAATGACTAATCGTTCTTCCGGGTCAATCAGCCAGCCCAATTTAGTCTTATTTTTGAGACAAAACAGAATCTTATTAATCACGCGAGTTGAACTTTGATCCGGCGATAAAATCTCAATTATCCAATCCGGCGCAAGTTCAAACCTATTTTCAATTTCTCCCTGAGAATTTAGAGGAATGCGCGGCCACTCGAATACTGCGATATCTGGAACAATAGAACGTCCGTCAAAAGAGCAGCGTAATTCTGAAAAAGCAAATGCTAACTTTGGTAGTTCTCCCACCTGATTAATTCTATTAGCAAAACGGGTTTGTAACGTGCTGTGTTTTCCTTGTGCCATATCTTTTTGATAAATTTGACCATCAACATACTCGCTAGCAGGCTTAGTTTCTGGAAGCAGCAGAAACTCTTCCAAAGAAATCTTTGACGGAGACTGAATTGACGTTAACATAAGCGATTAAACCCTCAAAAACTTAAAAATTCACATCGCTGTCAGCTTCCCAATCAGCGCAACTTTCCGATTCCACACCAGTAGGGTGCATCGCACAAACCAACAAATTTCCGCCGTAAACTTGACCGTGATAGTTAGTACAACCGCGACAAACCGGATGCTGAGTCGGCGAAGGGTCTACATAAGTCACCATCGACAAATCTATCTCATCAAACTCCGGGTCAAAGTCCCGGCAAATTTCAATTATCGGTTCGAGAAATTCATTGAAATAACCATCGAATTCATTTAAATAACCGTCAACTTCAGTAATCAGGTTATTTTGTACTTGGTCTGTAAACTCTTCCGAAATATGAGCCAAAACGTCCAGCATTTCGACAAACTCTTCGCTCATGTCTGTAAAAAAATGCTCTACTTCAGAAACAGCATTTTCCATTACTTCAAAAAAATCTTTAGACCAATCTTCCATGAATTTGACAGCTTGTTATTACAAAATATTTAACAGAGAAGTGCAGCCAGCCTCATGCGAAGTGCTTGCACCTACTTTCAATTCTATTACCTATTGCGGTATATCTGTCCACGTCTGACAGGGGAGATATGCAAAAAGGGAACTCAAGAGTATTATCATGAGTTCCCTTCATGCTTTGCTGCGCGAACTTGTTTGAGCTTAATCGCGCTTGAGTCGCCGCAATTCGTCTTGTAAATTCTGCACTTGTTCGCGGAGCTTGTCTACGCCGCCGGTTTCTTTAGTCTCTTTTGCAGAAACTTCTTCTTCCTCAGAAATAATTTCGATACGCCGAGGTTCAGCCGGTTTTTCTTCCCTAGCCGATTCTACGGGAGGCTGCTGCTGAGCCTGTTGCACCATATCTTCAACAAAGCGCCGAGCTTCTTCCGTTGACATCTCGCCCCGCTTGACTAATTCGTCTGCCAGCTTTTGGGCTTCAGTGCGCAATTCAGTTAACTTGCTGCCAGCTTTTTCACCAGCGTAGGAAGCTAGCCCGACACCAAGGTAAACTGCTTTCTGTAAAATATCTCCGAAACCAGGCATAGGAGCTATACCTCATAAAACAGGGTGAACCGGAGACCACGCCTATTACAAGCATCCCGTATTGCTGCTACCTTCCGGTCCTGACAAAATTTGGGCGTTGGAATCGCGTGGGTCCAGTTCATTTATGAGTATAACACAGTTATTTATTCTTCAACCACACACCAGTGATAAATTTCATAAACAACGCAACCGTTCTTCACCAGCGGGTCTTCAGCGACGATCGCCTTTGCCTCATCCATAGAACCCGCCTCAAACATCAACATACCGCCACCCCGCCTCGCCCAGTAGCCCGTTTTCGCTCGGTGTCCTTTAGAAATCAACTCTCGGACATAAGCTCTGTGAGCTGGCACATATTGGTCAAAGACAGGCTTTTCGACAATTCCTTGTTCAATTTTGACAAACCAAGGCATTTTATTTGGGATTTTAGATTTTATATTTTAGATTGGGAATGGGTGATGAGTAATGGGAGCTAGGGCCTAAGCTCTATATTCCATTTTCCACCATCCTTTCTTAACTGCGATGTTATCCCATGAGCCAGTCAAACCAGCGATTTTTTATTGCTCTAGTGCCACCTCTCGATATTGAACAGCAGATTACTCAGATCAAACTGTATTTTGCGGAACACTACAACAGCCGCGGTGCTTTGAATTCGCCGTCGCACATCACGCTGCAACCTCCTTTTCACTCGTTAGCGGAGGATGTTCCAACATTAGAGCAAAGTTTGAAGGAGTTTTCGGCAAATCGGCTGTCAATTCCGGTTACTCTATCCGGTTTTGCGGCTTTCGATCCCCGCGTCATTTATGTTGATGTTGTCAAATCGCCGGCATTGCTGGAGATGCAACAAGATTTGATGAGTTATTTGGAGGCAAATTTGGGAATTGTCGATCGACTTTCTCAGACTCGCCCATTTGTCCCGCACATGACAGTAGCGTTTCGCGATTTAACTCGGGAGAATTTTCACACCGCTTGGGCGGAATTCTCCGGGCGCGATCTCCAATTTGAGTTTACCGCTTCAGCCTTAACTTTGCTACTGCACGACGACAGCCGCTGGAACATCAGCAACCAATTCCCGCTGAATGTCCAGCCTCCAACAATCCTCAATCAATCCTGAACACTCTTCCTTCTCTACTCTTTCTTCGCGTACTTCGCGTCTTCTTGCTTTCGTTTCTCCCCAAAAAAAGTGTTATAGGTTCGTAGTGAGGACTTTAGTCCGCAGCATTTTTAGAAGGACTAAAGTCCTCACTACAAACCTGTTTGAAGTTAAAGGCAAAACAGCTTACCGATCGCTCTTATTAGGAGTTGCAAGTGCCACAGTTCCGTAAACCGAAATTCCCGACTCTTTCAATGTTTTAATTGCCGACTTCACCGTAGTACCGCTAGTGTAAATATCATCAACTAACAGCACTCGATCGCGCGGGAGACGGCGGCGAAAATCTTTCCCCAAACTTAAAGCATTTTCCATTTCCGCTTTTCGCTGCTGTGCTGTCAGAGCGAATAAAGCCTGAGTATTTTTCACCCGCTCCAAACCGTGCCGCTGCAAAGGCAAACCAGTCAACTCGCAAAAACTTTCCGCCAAAAGTTCCGCCTGGTTAAAACCGCGCTCCTTGAGCTTTTCTTGGTGCATGGGAATCGGTACAACTGTTAGATTGTCAATAGCTAATTCGGGAAAACTCAACCAAGCTTCGGCCAGCCAGCCGCCGAGAGGTTTCGCTAATTGCGGATTGCCTTCATATTTCAAAGCTGCGATCGCCCGTTTCAGAGTCCCGCCGTACTCGCCCCACACAAAAACACGCTGCCCAGAATCCCAAAATCGAGCCGGATCGGCTAACTGACACCGCTGAAGTTGCTTGTGACAGTACGGACAAAACTCTCCGGCAGCCGATCGCTGACAAAGAGGACAGTTAGACTTAAGAAATAGATTGAGAAAAGATTTGACTAATCCCGTCCATTTTCGCTTGTTCATCCTAAAATTGTGGTAAGTGATTAATGGGAAAAACTATCAAAATTCAATCAGTTTCTAAGGACAGGATCGCAGCGTGACAAACCTCTACTGGCTAGACAAAATTCAACTTTCAGACCGAGATGCAGTGGGAGAAAAAGCATTTTACTTGAGCTGCTTGCTCGCCCAAAATTATCCCGTTGTACCGGGTTTTGTCGTGCCGGCTAAAACATTTTGGCAGTTTTTGGAGTCGATCGACTGGCTAGAACCGCTGTTTGCTGACTGGCCACACTCTTCGCTACACTTGAATGTCGATGAACCGAGACAACTGCAATCGATCGCCCGCAGCATCCGCCACCAAATTCTCGCCACCAAACTGCCAGATTCACTGCTATCGGGCCTAGAGTCTGCCGTTAGTCAACTAAACTCCAACTCCAAAGCCTTAATTTTTCGCCCTTCCCTAACTTCCCGGAGCCCCAAAACAGCCGGAATCCTGGAATCTCACGCAGTACGGGCAGAACCCGAAGCCATTGAAGCAGGACTCAAACGAGCTTGGGCAGAACTGTTCAGAGCCCGAAGTCTATTTTACTTCCAGCGGTGCGGTTTGAGGATACAGGAAATCAATCCCGCAGTTTTGGTGCAGTCGCTTCAAGGATCTCGCGCGGCGGGCGATGTGAAAACGAACGCGGGTGCAGCATGGGAAATCCAAGCCACCAGCGGTTTAGGAATGTCCCTCGCTAGGGGAGAAACTATCCCCGATTACTATCAAGTGCAGCCGGAAACAGGCGCGGTTAAATTCCAGAAGCTGGGTTACAAAACATTAGCATACAATCTCAAAGCTGATGAAGGAGACCAGACAAAAAAATCACTGATTGAGAATTTCAAAGGCAGCCAAATTGCCAATTCTGCATTTCTAATTCCTGATTTTACTGACAGTTGCGTGGAAGTTTTGGCGCTGGGAGAGGAATCACAAAGTGAATATGTTTTAGAGGAATCGCAACTGCAAAAAATCATTGAATTGAGCAAAAAAGTTGTCGCAGAATTTGACTCTGATTTAATTTTGCAGTGGACAATCAGCGAGACAGAAAACAATGACGAACCGCAGTTGTATTTTACTCAAGTTCGTCTTTTGAAAGGGAAAAAAATCGCGTCGGTACGGGAAAATGCGATCGCCCCAGCAGCCAGAATTCCGGCAATTCTCAGAGGTTTAGCAGCCGCATCAGGCAAAGCCGAAGCAGTTGCCCAAGTTATGACGAATTCTCACCCAGAAAACGCGGAATTCTTAGCCGGAGGCATTTTGGTAGCGCGGACAATCGAGCCGCATTGGCTGCCTTGGCTGAAACTTGCTGCTGGGGTGGTTGTGGAACAAGGAGGCATGACAGGGCACGGCGCCATTTTAGCCAGAGAATTGGGGATTCCTGCCGTTGTGGGAGTTGCTGGGGCCACGAGGGCGATCGAGACCGGTGATTGGGTGTTGGTAGACGGCGATAGCGGACAAGTTTTTGCCACCGCCGAACCAGATGCTGATCGACTTCGGGAACTAGGACAAAATCCAGAAAATTATACTACAGCAGCAGAAATGTCAATAGCAAACCACCAATTTTCAACATCAGATCGATCGTCCAATCCCGCATCCTTACCTCGAAGGGCACAATCTCCCGAATCAGTTTGGGGCGCGCCAACGGCGACTCAATTGCTAGTTAATGTCAGCCAAACAAGTTCGATCGATCGCCTCAGAAATCTGCCAATCGACGGCATCGGATTATTGCGATCGGAATTGATGGCATTGGAAGCTTTGGACTGTCAAAACCCCAAAATTTGGCTGCAAAACGGCCAACAATCGGAATTTGTCTCGCGCATGGCGGATTGTCTCAGTTTATTTGCAGCAGCCGTGGCGCCGCGGCCGGTATTTTATCGATCCCTCGATTTGCGCGACTCAGGAACCCACGGCAGTTTCAGCAATACCTTTGAACCGGAGTTATTTGATTGGGAGTTGTGTGTACTTCAAAAAGTCGGCGATTCAGGCCATACAAATATCAATTTAATTTTGCCTTTCGTGCGCTCGGTGGACGAATTTGTTTATTGTCGCCAGCGCTTAGAAACTCTTGGGAAAAATCGGCCTGCACAGTTTCAATTGTGGATTATGGCGGAAGTTCCTTCGGTATTATTTTTATTACCAGATTATGTAAAAGCGGGGGTTCAAGGAATTTCTATCGGCACCAATGATTTAACTCAATTTCTGTTAGGCATTGACCGCGAATCCGAACAGGTAGCAGGTGGTTTCAGGGGGCGCGATCGAGCAGTGATGAGGGCGATCGAACAATTGATCCGACAGGCCCGGGCTGCGGGCATTCCTTGCTCGATCTGCGGCGATGCGACCGCATTGTATCCGGAGATAGTTGACTCCTTGGTGCGGTGGGGGATTTCGTCTATTTCGGTGAATGTCGATGCTGTAGAACAGACTTACAGGGCGATCGCCCGCGCCGAACAGCGCCTGCTCCTAGAAGCCGCGCGATCGATCGTTAACAATTAACCAGCGTCCCGCGAACCCAGCACAAAAATTATTATTCCGATGCAAACGGCAACAATATTTAACCTTGATTACAAAAACCCGGTTTCTGCATAGATATATCACCCTCAATCCTTGATTTTTTCGGTTATACTGCAATACAGTTTATTTAAGACCGATCTCCCTGGCACACCCCTAAAAAAGGGGGGGACAAGAATATTCTCTTGCGTCCCCCGACTATCCGGGGGATGCTGCAAGGGATCTCCGGGCAATAAACAGTATTAACCCAAGCGTATTTGGTTATAACGGGTTTCCGAACCTAAGTCCTAAATTAAAAACATCCGATTTTCAAGCTAAGATAGAAATATCACTAACGCTTTAACCTAGGTAGAAACAGTGAAATCAAAAATCATTACAACCGCAGCAATACTTGCCGCCCTCGGCTGTCTGAATCCCTATCCAGCATTGTCTCAACCTGCAACAGACGGCGGGACAAAACCCGGATTTTGGCAACCTCAAGCGCAAGTTGACACTACTCGCAACGTTACCCTCAGACTGTTAAATCAAACAGGATTAAACCTAGAATACGGTGAATCAGGTGTTGGCTTGTCATCCTTGCCCGTTGGAGCTAGCAAAAACATCCTTGTTCGCGTCAGCAACCGCACCGCCGACATTGCCAATATTCCGATTAATGTTCAAGGAGGAACCACAACTTTAAAATACGATTATAGCGTTGACGCCAAGCAAAACCTGGTGACGATTCGCATCACCACATCAGACGGCCGCAACAGACAAGATCGGTCAGTTTATATTGACGAAAAAGGCCGAATTTACTCTTTCTAAGACTGACGCTCATTAACCCGATTTCTCCTCATAAATCTTGGTTTTAGTAGCGAGTTATCCGAGAAAAAATCGGGTTGTCCGACTCTAATTATTCAATTGGGTGTTTATCAAAGAGTATGAATCAAGTGCAGCCCCTTGCCATCGCAGGCATTTATGAAGTGTGTATCGGCGTTACCGATGCGGTTCCACAAATTCAATATTGGGAGCAATTTGGATATCGCATCGGTCAAATCGGAGAATTACCGGCATCTGCGGCTGGCGAATTATATGGAGTTTGTTCAAAAGTGCGATCTGTGCGACTCGAGCACCAAGATGCAGATCACGGATTAATTCGGTTGATGGTTTGGGAAAAACCTACCAACGACGGTTTGGAAATGTTGTCAATGAAGGTAAAAGGCAACCGCTGGGCTACTACTTTAACTGCTGATTTGTTGAATATTCTCAACCATGCCGAAGATGCCCAGTCCGCCAATTTGCCTGTCAAATATACCTCTCCCCGCTGGGAGGTTATTTACAACAAAGAGCGAAAAGCACGTCCTTTTGTGGAGGCGGCTGTCGGCGTGCGCGAGATGATGCTTTTGCAGCCTTTGACTCGGCAAGTTTTTTTTCAAAGATTCAATTATGCGCTTCCCAATTATGGGAAAATTGATGAAAATGCTTTTTTCAAAACGAGTCAAATTACCCACATGGGCATGATAATTCAAGATGACAGCAAAGAAACATTGTTGTTTTATGAAGAAGTTCTGGGCTTGATTCGCGCCCGCGACGATGTAGAAACTACTTTTGAATCTTCCCTCGCGGGAAGGGAGATTTTTGATCTTCACCCGGGCGAAAAATTTGTGGTGACGGCTTTTGACGATCCGCGATCGTCAAAAACAGATTTTGCGGCCGCGCGATCGGGTAGACTGTATATTCTGAGGTTCCCGAGTTCGATCGCCCTAGACGATCGATTTAATCACGCGAATCCCGGCTGTTTGGGAATGTCGCTGTACACCTATCGAGTGTCTAGCATCGCAGAATATTTTCACCGAGTCAAAGCCAGTAACGCCCAAAAAATCACCGAAATAGTCCCCAATGAATTTGGGGAACCCAGTTTTTCCTTCACCGCTCCTGACGGATATTTCTGGACATTGATAGAATCAGGTTCGCAGTGAAGACTAGACTTGAATTGCATAAATCTTTGATTAATACAGGAACCGCAGATTTCAAGCAGATGAACACAGATCAACGCAGATAGTTTCAAGATAATTTGTGAATGAATGCAATTCAAGTCTACTTTAGTCCTCGGATTTTAAGGACTAAAGTGGTGACTGCGAACCAATTTGCTGCTGTTATGAGCTTATTCTGGTGCTGGGAGAGGGAATCTTTCACCCGCCAGATAAGCGTCAAAGTTCTGTTTAAAATAAATCCAAGAAGTCATATCTTCCACATCTAATTGCGATTGTGGCGCATCTTTATACAAAGGGATGCGAGTCCTAATTTCATCTTGCAGCAATTGAGGTAAATCTGTCCAACTCTTGACTTTGGAACCAGTAGCGCTGTAAATCATGTTACCAGGCAGATTTCCCATTTTCATCCACGCCAGCCACGGCCCGATTCTATCCCAACTCAGAATTACTTGAGAAACTGAAACAAGTTCGGGATTTAATAATTCCGCTGTGGGCACTGTCAGCTTAAATAATTCCGCTGCTTGATAGATGGGATTTGGACTGTAATCAACAAATCTCGGATCGTCAGCTAAAGGATTGGGATAGTTAGGAAATAAATCAAAGCTAAAAGTCGTAATTTCTGCATCTACTTTAGCTGGGAAAATTCCTTTAAAATTACCTTGGACGGGGTTGTTAGCAACGTGACAAACTGTCAGGGTTTCTCCTGTCCAAGGGTTCTCCCATTTGTGGAGAATTTCTCCGCTGTTGGGGTGGAGATAGTAAGTTAGTTCTCGCGAGGTGAATTCCCAGCCGCCATCGCCGTCAGCAATACACCTGCTCGCACTCATCCCAACTATTTTGAACAAACGCTTTTTCGGTTCGTTGGGCACAAAAGAGTAAATAGCGCCGTTCCAGGTGAGAAATGTTGCTTCACCGTCTAGGGAACTGCGCGTTTTAACCCATTCTTTGGCATCAAATTCTTGTGATAAAACCATACCGTAAGCTCCTGTAAAAAGTCGATGTTTTTGTGCAGCGCATTTGACATTGCATCCCCAAAATCAACTGCTAGCAATTCGGCGCTTGCACAATTGCTATCAGCTTGGTTCCGAGAAGATGTCAACCGCCGCATCGCGAATTACAGCGATTCCCGCTGTTATGAGGTACAGTAGCAGCAATTAGCAAACCAATTTCTTAAATGTTTAGGGTTCATCAACTTGAGGGCAACTGCAATGATTTTATCAATCATTGATGTGGTAGTTGGAGCGAAACTTCGT
>JANYGO010000367.1 GCA_025362325.1 Cyanobacteriota bacterium
GTTCAGTTGCCTTTAGTTCTTCTAGTGAAATACTTGTTAGTGGAAGTGTCGATGGAACGGTAAGATTATGGGATATCAGTACAGGTGAATGTCTCAAAATTTTGCAAGGTCATACCAGTAGAATTAACTCTGTTGCCTTTAGTTCAAATGGAAAAATCATTGCTGCTTGCAGTCGTGATGGCACAATTATACTTTGGGATTTTGAGACTGGTGAGTGCCTCAAAATACTGAAAAGCGATCGACCTTATGAAAACATGAATATTGCAGGAGTTACGGGTTTAACGGAGGCTGAAAAAGTCACGCTCAAAGCTTTAGGGGCTGTTGAAAATTAATCATCGCAAAGGAGGAAGTATGCAGTCAGCAATACGGATTACAACCAAAGTTCTTGCAGGAAATAAACTTGAAATTCAAGTGCCGGCTGGTTCTGTGGGTGAAGAGGTTGAAGTTTTTGTGATTATACCAGAAAAGCCTGAAGGCGGGCGGCGTAAGGTGTTGGAATTGCTTACAGAAATCCGCAGCCGTCATGTTTCCCGAACTGTTGAAGAAATCGATCGCGAACTTCAAAAAGAAAGAAACTCATGGGACAACTAAACCTACCATCCTCTGCTACAATTTAGTTGGAGCAAGTGGACGGTCAATCTAAAATATAAATTGAACCACCAGGAGGCAAAACAATGAATACTGCTAAACTATCGATCGCCGATGACTACCAAACAGTCATATTACCCAAAGAATTTCATTTGGCAGGAAACGAAGTGTATGTAAAAAAAATAGGAGATGTTCTTGTCCTAATCTCCAAAGAAAATCCTTGGAAAACTTTTTTTGATAGTTTAAATATGTTTTCTGACGACTTTATGCTAGTCAGGGAGCAGCTTCCTTTGGAGACGAGAGAGGCTTTTGAATGAGATTTTTACTAGATACTAATATCTGCATATACATCATCAAGCGCAAACCACAAAAAGTATTCGATAAATTCCAAACAATTGAAATTTTTGATATTGGCATTTCCTCTGTTACTATCGCCGAACTTGAGTATGGGGTTTACAAAAGTCAGCGTCAAGAGCAAAATCTGGCTGCACTCATTCAGTTTTTAATAACCTTACCAGTAGTTCCTTTTGATGAAAAAAGCACCCAAACTTACGGACAAATTAGAGCGGGATTAGAACGTCAAGGTATTGTCGTTGGCCCAATGGATTTGCTGATAGCTTCCCAAGCAATCAGTTTGGGGCTGACACTGGTGACGAATAATGTAAGAGAATTGTCGCGAATCCCAGGATTAACCTTAGAAAATTGGGTTGATTAGCGATCGCATTTTGCGTTTCGGCGCAAACTTCCGTAGGTGCGAAACATTCGGGCGATAATCTAACATAAAAAACCCAAAACCTATCCGATCGCAAATTCACTCAATTTCCGCATCATCGGCGGGTCAAACCCAAGTACAATATCTTCTTTAGGAACTCCCAATTCAACAAGCTCGTTAGCAATACCCACCTCAGTACCATCCTGCTGAATCCAGATTTTATTGTCCATAATATCCAGGTGCAAAACCGGGCCATAAACTCGCCGCTGATTGCGCCAGCCCACATATACTAATTGATAATGGTCTCGCTCAGTATCAAAGATAGTTTGAGCCTGAATCCGCTCATCCCACACCAGACTAGCGTGTTGCGAGAGCAGATTTTGGATGTGCTGCCGATAAAGGTCTACATTTGCCATTGTGCGATCGCCTCCTGCTCTATATCATAAACAATTAAATGAATTTGATTCTGTTGAACTAAAGACTGAATAAACCCCATCGTAAAAAAGCTATCGTAGACATTTCCTGGTACTGCTAGGTATAAAACACGCTCATTTTCTTGTTTTTGTAAAGCTGCCCGATAACTAATGAATTGTCCTAAAGCTGTGTAAAATTGGGATATTTTAGATGGGCCAGTAAAGCTTTTGATTTCAACGGCGATTTTCTGTCCATCTTTTTCGGCTGCAACCACCTTTTCGGCACCCAAGTCGATGTAAAGTTCTAGAGTTCCTGCCTGTAAAGTGTATGGATCGTGAGTAATCTGCCATCCATCTTTCTGGAGAGCGATTTTAACAACTTCGTGAAAGACATCTTTAGCAGACATAGCTATACTGACTCGTTGTGTTTAGTATCTTGGATAGTTATTGCATTCTAAGTATATACGATTTGCAGTAAATTCCGATCGAACTTACGCGCGAGTAGTCAGAAACCGGGGTTTTTCGAGAATATTTCGCTAACGTCAACAGAAGCGGCCAAAAACCCGGTTTCTAATCTATTCTACTGACTAAATTGCTGTGCGTAATAACGAGCGTATCGATCGCCCTTTTCGAGCAATTCCTCATGGGTTCCAGATTCCATCACTCTACCTTTTTCCAAAACCAAAATCCTGTCAGCCTTCCGCACAGTAGCCAAACGGTGTGCGATAATAAACACAGTCCGATCGCGCATCAATCTTTCCAGCGCTTCCTGCACCAAAGCTTCCGACTCCGAATCCAGCGCTGATGTCGCTTCATCGAGGATCAAAATTCGCGGATCTAGCAAAACTGCACGGGCGATCGCAATTCTTTGTTTTTGTCCCCCCGATAAGTTTACACCTCTTTCCCCCACCCAAGTTTGATAACCGTCGGGAAACTCGCTGATAAATTGATGGGCGTTAGCAATTTGCGCCGCTTTTTCAACATCTTTTAGTTCATAATAAGACTGACCAAAAGCGATATTTTGAGCGATCGTACCCGAAAATAAAATAGTTTCTTGCGGTACAATTCCGATTTGCCTCCGCAGAGTATTTAATGTCACATCTTGAATATCAATCCCGTCAATTAAAATTTGTCCAGCTTGCGGATCGTAAAATCTGGGTAACAAGTTTACTAAAGTAGTTTTACCCGCACCGGATGCACCGACAAGGGCGATCGCTTCTCCCGGAAGTGCCAGCAAACTCATACTTTGCAAAATTGGAACCCCCCCTTGCCCCCCCCGATCGAGGGGGGGTTGAGAAGGGTAGGAAAAATTAATGTTGCGGTATTCGACTTTGCCGGTAACGTGGGGAAGTTCGATCGCACCTGGCTTTTCAACGACTGTGGATTCAATGGCTAAAAGTTCAAAAATGCGATCGCTAGAAGCCTCTCCCTGCTTGAAATCACCGTAATTTGCAGTCGTAATGGCGATCGGGTCAATTAAAAGTGCCACCCCTGCGATATAACTGATAAATTGAGT
This sequence comes from Cyanobacteriota bacterium, assembly GCA_025362325.1. Classification (GTDB taxonomy): domain Bacteria; phylum Cyanobacteriota; class Cyanobacteriia; order Cyanobacteriales; family Microcoleaceae; genus Microcoleus. Next base: position 3,230 of record JANYGO010000367.1, read on the forward strand.
ACCGGTGAGATTTCCTTGAGAAATTTGCCAACCTCCCAGGAAAAAGAGCAAAATCACGCTCATCGCTTCCAGAAAGCCAACTACCACGAACTGAAGAGCTTTTACTCGTTCCGACAAATACTTAGCGCGACGGTTTTGTTCTGCTTCTTCTGCAAAGCGGGCAATTTCGTAATCTTCAGCCACAAACGCTTTAATTAAACGAATGCCGCTGAATACTTCTGTCAGCAAAGCTGATAAATCGGAAATGCGATTTTGACTTTGCCGCGAGTAACTCAGCAATCTTTCGCCAAACCAGCCAATTAAGATAGCCATCAGCGGTGCAATAATTAATGCACCCAAAGTTAATTGCCAGTTGAGATAAATCATATATCCCATGACTGCGATTAGCTGCAAAACACAAGGGATAAACTGATGGAAAAATTTATTTACAACTTCACCAATGCGGTCAATATCTTCTGTGAGGCGGTAGGATAAGTCTCCGGTTTTGGCGGTTTCAAAGTAGCCGATATTGAGCTTGTGGAGGTGGGAGTAGACTTTTTTGCGGATTTCTAAAGCAATAGTCAAAGCTGCTTTTGCCATCAGCGTATCTTGACCGTACTGAGCTGTACCGCGAATCAGAAATATAACAGCGCTGAGTGCCGCAATTTGCGCGAATCCATGTAAATCTCCTTTTCCTATAAATTTGGCTGTTTCGCCCACCAGCCACGCGATAATTGGCCAAAATATGGTGAATACTACGGTACAAGCTAGTGCTTTACCGATGGTTTGTTTTTGGGGGCGGAGGTAGGGTAAGATTTGCCAGTATGTCGATCGAGTTTTCAAGATATTTTACCGTCGCAAATTCTGTTTTGGGGATCTCTACAAGAATATTCAAACTTCGATCCCCCCTCACCCCCCTTAATAAGGGGGGGACAAGATTATTATTCAAAGTCCCCCTTTTGAAGGGGGATTTAGGGGGATCTCTGCGTAAGTCATAAAGATATCTGAGCCAAAATATGATATCAGCGATCGGGCAAATCGCCACAATCATTCTTGAGCGTCTGCATAAGTAGCCTGCACCTTAGCCCCGGCGACAACTGCGCCCCGAAATGTGGCTGACTGTCCGGGTGCAAGAGTAACAGGTTTAGTGTAGATAAATCCGTTGTCAATTAAATCACCTAACTCGTCCAAAACTTCATAATTGACTTTGACATTCTTGATTGTTTTACAGCCTTGATTGAGGACTTGACCGCTAAAAAAGTTGCCGTCATAATTTGCCTGCGCGATTGAGACTTTCGCCGCCATGTTTGCACCGGGAATGCAAGTTTGAGAAGTTCCAGAAGTGGGGGATTTTTCGCACAATTTGCCCAAGTCTACTGTTTTGCCGTCGGGGGTTTTCATGTAGCAAAACGGCTCGTCAAATGCTGAGTTTTGAGCAATTTTATTTGTAGATTTTGCAAGCAAAGGGCGAGCTGAGATTGGCGAGATTAGCAATGTTGATAAAGCTACTGTTAAATGTAGTAACAGTTTCATGTTTTTTAGGTATTTCTTGAGATTATTTGTACAAGGTAATTCCTATCATGTCCGGTCGATTATCCTAACAAAAACGGTTCGCAGTGCGGTCAATCGGGCGATGCTCAGAGCAACGCCCCACAATCCATCGGGACTTGCGCACAGGTCATAAACCGGGTTTGTTCGTAGATTTCTGGTTGGGAAACCAACGATTTTGCAAAGAAACCCGGTTTATGAGCGTAAGTCATGTAGATGCTATTCGGCGCAGCTTAGGAGATTATCTAATACTCCGATTCCTATGCTAAAAACTTTGCGCTCCGGGAACTTTTCGGCTGGGACGGCGATTGTTCAAACTGCTTGCATTTCGATCGCTCACCACACCAGGAGGAGCTGTCACACCCAAATCTTTCAATATTTCAAGAGCCGCCCTTTGTCCAGTTTCGCAACCGCCTTCCATGTAACCTTGATTTCCCAGCGAAGTGTGTTCTCCGGCAAAATATATGTTGCCAAGTCTTTCGCCTTCGACGCCGTGCATTTGCGTCCACTGTCCGACTAAATAGCAGGAATATGAACCTTTAGAATAGCGTTCTCCCTGCCAAAAAGCTCGCACAGCTTTACCGGTTCTCAAGTTTCTGACACCGGGAAAAACTCTTTCAAATTCGTTCAAAAATCTTTGTGCTTGGTCTTCGGGAGTTCCGCTACCGATCGCCAAACCCTGCTTTCCTCCTGTAAAATTAGTAACTAAACCGTTAGCAGTAGGAGCAAAAGGCGTAGCTTCCCAGCTATTTTGAAATCCTAAATCGGTATAAACAGAAGCAGTCGAGCGATAAAGATCGCGCCAAAGGCGGCTGCGGTAGCCGGTAACTAACTTAGAATTAGTACCGTAGCCCAACTGCTGGATCGCCCGCAGCTTTGGTTGGGGCAAAGGTACGTTAATTTTAACGTCTCGCAGAGTGCTGAACGGCAAAGTTAACAAAACTCGTTCGTAAGTGCGATCGAATGCGCTTTGTCCCGATCGCAAACTCACCCGATAGCGCCCGTCAGGTAAAAGACTAATCCCTTCCAAAACCGTCCCCGTCTCGATCGAATCAGACAATCGATCCGCTAAACGGTTGACAATTTGATTGTTACCGCCATCAATTTGATAACGCTCGTCGCTGTTACCGTACAATTCAAAACTGTTAGCATCAGCACCGATTAAAAACAGCAGATTTAACGCCGACTGTTCCTCGGGATCTCGGCCGTATTCCGCCGTGTAAGCGATGCGCAGCAACTGGCGGACAATCGTGCTAGTATCAGCTTGGTCGAGATATTGAGCGATCGAAAGATTGTCCAATCTTTCCGCTGATTCAGTAAAATCTTGATAGCTGATGTTATTTCCGACTGTCCGCAAATCAGCATTAATTTTAGTGGCGAGCGGCGCAAAATCAGCGATTAATTGCTGGAGAGAAAATCGGCGCCCTTCCAAGAAAAAAGTATCCGGTACGAATCCCGCTTGGACAGCAACTAAGTCGATCGCCCGCAAACCCAATTGCGTCGCCAGCGAGATTAAATTAGTATGACCCGTGTCAATAAATTCTCCCCCCAACTCCGCCGAAATCAGCGTTCCAGCCACCTTAGGCACCGTGCGAATCCTCCCCCCCACGCGGTTGTTTGCCTCAATGACATCGGCGCGCACGCCCGCTTGGCGCAAGCGATAGGCCGCCGTCAAACCCGCAATTCCGGCACCGACAACCAAAATGGGCGATCGTCCGGCTGATTGAGCAACAGCTCCCTCCCGGGTAAAAGTCGCAGCAGCGACGGCTGTCGCAGCAGCTAAACCCCCGTGCAGCAACTGGCGCCGAGATATGGGAGAATTGGAAATGCCATTCCCTAGGGGATAGCTTCGCTTCACGCCCAGCATCCCCAGCAATTCATCAGCCGGAATCCCTGTTTCCCTGGATTTCTGGGCAATACTCGTAGCGCGGCGTAACATTGCCATCAGTGCAGACTTAGCCATAATTGAGACGCCCTCACAAAAAAATTGATGTAAACTGGATTCTCGATCGAATTTGAGTATGCACTTTCCAGACTAAAGTACAAAGAGATTTTTTTAATAATGCTAACCCTCAGAACACTGTTCGACAGCAAATTTTATCTCGAAAACAACCCAGATGTCGCCGTAGCAGTTGCCAGAGGCACAGTATCGAGTCCCTTCGATCACTACCAAAAAATTGGTAAATTTGAAAATCGCGATCCCAACGCCCTGTTCGACGCCAGCTATTATTTAGACACCAATACAGACGTAGCAGTATCAGCAAAACTCAACGGCTTTGCAGCCGCCGATCACTTTATCAAATACGGTCAATTTGAACGGCGCAACCCCAACCCTTTCTTCGATGTTAGTTTTTATCTAACAAGCAATCCAGACGTTCAGACAGCAGTCCAAACCAATCAATTTACCGCATTTGAACACTACTTCAAAGTCGGTCAATTAGAAAACCGTAAAGCCAGCGTTTTCTTCGATCCCAGCTTTTATCTAGAAAGATATCCGCTGGTAGCAGCAGCAGTAAGTAGGGGCGCGGTTAAAAGTGCGATCGACCACTACATTAAATTCGGCGAACAAGAAGGACTGCTGAGCGCACTCCCCGCTCCCGCCGACAATTTAAACGCAGCAAAAAACCTCGGCATTCTCACAGACAGTCTAAGTGCCAGCGATTTTGTAGGCACTGCTGAACCAGCCGATATATACAGCTTCATCCTCAATACTCCCAGCCTTTTGAGTGCAACTGTAGACGGCTTGAGTGCAGATGTTGATGTAGAATTAATTAAAGATCTCAACGGCAACGGCGCAGTTGGAGCGGACGATATTATTGCTTCCTCTAACAATTTAGGTATAGCGTCCGAAAAAATTGTCAGCAATGGAGCTTTGCCTGCGGGAAATTATTTCGTCCGCGTTTCTCAATTTCAAGGCGATACAGATTACAACTTGAGATTGCTATCCGCTCCCTCCGCAATACCGCCCAAAACTTAAATTGAGCGGGGTCATTGGTAATTGGTAATTGGTAACTGGTAATGGGTAATTGGTAATGGGTAATTGATCGGGGTCATTCGTCATTGGTCATGGGTAATAAAGCAATCGCTTGCGCTTGACTAAACTAACTGCAAAACTGCCATATATCGCCAGCCTAAATCGTCAAGCGAACACACACTTTTTTCCGATCTTACTTCGCGCTCTTTGCGCCTAAGCGCTACGCGCAGGCTACGCCAACGCAGTTAGTTAAAAAATCTAGTTCGCCAATGATTTATACTTGCTATAAAACAAGCTTCGCCCAATGACCAATGACCAATGACCAATGACCAATGACCAATGACCAATGACCAATGACCAATTGCTGAAGTTTCAATTATTAGTTGTTTTCCCGCCGGGAGAGGGCATAGATTGAACCGGCGTCGGAGGCCAACTAGAGCGATTTCTGGTGAGAGTAGTCGATACCAAAGCATAGCCCAAAACAGCAGGAAGCACGATCGCGCTCAGAAACACGATCCCCACCGCCCAAGTCATCGCATTCGACATCGGGCCGTAGTGAGTGCGGTAAGGGTCAAACGGCGGTAAATTAGCCCTCGGGGCGTCCCGCAGCGCGATCGGACGTTTGAACCGCACCCGCCTGTCATCCAGCTTTTCGAGCAATATCCAGCCAATTTCCCCCTCTTCCCGGCACAGCTTGTGAAAAATCGCCGGATTGCGGAACAAATCGCTGCTAGCCCGCACAATCTTGTACTCCCAAACCGTCAAATCCTCAGGATGGGGATCGGATTTAGGATTGCCATTAGCGATCGCATTTTCAGGGGCAGTAAAATTATCTTCTTGAGATTCGTACCGAGTCAAAACTTCCTCCTCCTCATCGCATTTTTGCCCCGCAGCCAATTGCTCGTGGCTCACCAAGAGACCGACGAGTGTAGCCTCCAAGCCGAGACTACCAACCATCAAACTCCAAATCAGAATTTCAATCATAAAAGGAGTTAAAAGTTAAAAATTCAAAACTCAAAAGACTCGCTTTTAACTTTCAATCTTTAATTTTCAAATAGCCTTCCACCACACAATCTGCACCCACCGCGCGCCAAGAAACCCGCTCTAAAGTCAAAGCATCAGTCATTGCCGAAAACCCCAAATCTCCGACTGGAGTTGGAGCATCTTGGCCGCCGACAATTTTAGGAGCAATAAAAGCCATAATTTT
>JANYGO010000379.1 GCA_025362325.1 Cyanobacteriota bacterium
TACGTAAGTTTTCGCCCACTACTACCAAGATGGTTGACGTTTTACTAGCTACTGCGCTTGATTTAGTTAATATTAAGCACTTTAAAAACTGGTTTACAAACTGCTGCTACTGTACTGCATAAACCTGGAATCCGCTGTAAAAGTTTCTCTAGATGCGATCGCACAATTTTGCCAGCGCTGGAACATTGTCGAGTTTGCGCTATTTGGCTCAGTGCTGCGGGATGATTTTCGCCCCGATAGCGATGTGGATGTATTAGTTACCTATGAGCCATCGCACCGCCTGACGCTTTCTCATTTATTGGGAATGCAGGAGGAGATAGAGGATTTATTTCACCGTTGTGTAGATTTGGTGGAAAAAAAGCAGTTAAAAAATCCCTATCGGCGATCGAACATTTTGAAAACCTATCGAGTGATTTATGCAACCCAACCAGCGGGATAGTGGTTCACTTGTTCGACATGGCGCAGGCAATCCGTCTGATTCAAGAGTTTACGACTGATGTTTCATGCGAGACTCCGGCTTGAAAATGTTTTTATTCAAAGTGCCGTAGAGCGGCAGTTGGGGATTTTGGGAGAGGCAGCGGGCGAGAGTTTCGATCGAGTTTCAGCAGTTCCATCCCGAAATCGATTGGCGAAATGCGATTAACTTACGAAATATTTTGGTTCACCGTTATGACCAAGTGAGTTCGGAAGTTATTTGGAATATTGTTACAAATGTTTTGCCTAGTTTACTGCTACAAGTAGAGGCATTATTGCCACCGTTACCTGATGATAGTTGAGCGATCGCCCAAAAAAGCAAAATGGCCGATCGCCATAATTCCCAAAAATCAACTAGACTGCGAAATCAAAGACGCATCTCTTTTGTCCTTGGAGCGATCGACACTAAAATCTTCATAGTACGATCGCTCAGTATTCACATCCCACAAATCGTGCTTTTCGCCGAGAATATTTCTCACCGCCAGCAACCCCGTCAGCATAGAATGGTCTTGATTGTTGTATCGGTGCATACCATTTCGCCCGATCGTCTGCAAATTATCAATTCCCTTCAAAAAACCTTCAAGTACCTGCAAATGTCCGCGATATTCCGCATCGTACACAGGATAAGCCTTCGGCTGCCGCAGCACCACCCCATCCTCAACATCCGCCGCTTTTGCCAAACCCAACCCAACCAACTCGCGAGTTGCTAACTCCACAAGTTCAGCATCCGACATTACCCAAAGTTCCTCGCCTTCATTGCAAAAATATTCCATTCCCAAACAAGTTTTGCTAGCATCGGGAACTAATGCAGCGCTCCAATTCTTAAAGTTCTGAATCCGTCCGACTTGGACTTCGGGAGAATGAATATAAATCCAGTTGTCGGGAAACAAACTTGGGCGATCGACAATCAGCGATACAATCAAGAAATCTCGATATTTGAGCGATCGCGCCGCGTGCAACACCTCTTCCGGCGGCTGCGGTTTCAGCCTTGCTATTAGCGCCGATATCGGCATACTCGTAATGAAATTATCCGCCGAATATTGAACTAATTCTCCGTTCTGCTCAGCAGTAATACTTTTAATTTTATTACCTTCACGCTCAAAGCTAATCACCTTAGTATCGAGATAAACTTTGCCGTCTTTACTCTCCACAGCTTCCGCGAAATTTTCCCACATCATCCCCGGGCCCAAAGCCGGATAGTCAAACTCTTTGATTAACGTTTTGGTGTCGTTGCTACCAAACAAAGCATTAATAATCGCCGTCGTCAGCGACAATCCTTTAATCCGCTGTGCCGCCCAATCTGCTTGAATTTCCGAACAAGGAATTCCCCAAACTTTCTCAGTATAAGTCTTAAAAAAAGTTTTGTACAAACGTTCGCCAAAACGATTGATTACCCACTGTTCAAAAGTTGTTTCTTTCGGAAGCGGCCAGACTCTCACTTTCAGATAGCTCAAAATAATCAGCGCACTCTCAATTATGCCCAAATTAAACAGAGTATTGAAGGCACTAATCGGATAGTTAAAAAATTTACCTTGATAAAAAATTCTCGACAATCGCGGCACTTTAATAAACTCATTTCCCAGTACCTCTTGCCATAACTGCTGCACGGCTGCAACTTTAGTATAAAAGCGGTGCCCGCCAATGTCAAAACGGTAGCCTTTGTAGGTTTCAGTGCGCGCCAACCCGCCAACTTTATCTCCTTTTTCCAGTACAACAGGGATGATGCCTTGCTTGACTAGCTCGTAGGCTGCCGTCAAACCCGCAGGGCCCGCACCGACGATCGCAACCGGATAATGTTTCACTCAGCCTACCTCCAGCTTGTTTATCGAACTATATCCTTATTTATAACTTCTAAAATTAATAGATGCACCCGTGAATACCCTGAAAAACTATTGATCGCCTTGATGTTGAAGCACAATTTGCCTTGAATTATTCAGCGATACTGGCGGCAAGTTAATTTTACCAGTCAAGGGCTTTTTTTGGGATAAGTGACGACCCGTGCCGATCGCAAATGCCAGTCCGCTGTAAAAATAGAAAAGCCAGTGCCACGGAATTGTTTTCATGGCAAATACGATACCGTGTTTTTGCTGAAAAAATCTATAAAGTGGTGCATTAATTGCTACTAGCGGTATTGCCAGCAACCCAGCCAATAACAGACTGCTCAGCGACCAGCACGTCCCCAAAACTGCCAGCAGCATTGCATAAGTTAAAATCACACTGATGCGGTTCGACACTTGCAAGTTGAGGTCGTTATTTAATTGGCGATCGCGCCAAATCAGTTCTGTCCAAGGCAGCGCTCGGTAAAAAAAGTCAGCCTTCACCATCCCCACCGCTTCCCAGCGCTTTAAATGCTTGACTTGCAATGTTTTGCACAGCCGAATTTTATAGCCAGCTTGTTTCAAACGGTAGCCGAGTTCAATATCCTCGATCGAAGCTTGGCGGTAATTCTCATTAAAACCACCCATCTGCAAAAAAATTTCCCGGCGAATCACTCCGCAAGCGCCCCAAAAAGTCGAAGCTTCTTCATTACCGGTTTGGTGCACGTAGTGGTGCAGCAAATTCCTGTACTGCGATAGAAAATCGGGATCTCCAGGAGCATCATCGTAGGAGCCGATAAAAGCAGCCAAGTAGGGATTATTTTTGAACACCGAGATGGCATAGCCCACAGCTTCTGGACAAACAGCCACATCAGCATCCACAAAAAACAGAATATCTCCCTTCGCAGCTTGCGCTCCCAAATTTCTCGCTCGGGCCGGACCGCCGCATTCGGGAATTCTGATTAATTTTGCCCCGAATTCCTTTGCCATCCGCCAAGAACCGTCGCTTTCGCCATCTGCTACTACAATAATCTCGATCGGTCTCGGTACAGCTTGAGCCAGTTTTGACAAACAGGTGCGGAAGTAAGAGCCCCCGTTGTGGACTGGGATAATCACGGATACAGTCGGGTCGGCGGTAGAAATCATCACCTAAATCGTTTAAATTGCATCAGAAAAAGTTGGCTTAAATTTTACTTATGCTACTTTACCAAGAGTAACATCAGCTTTACTTTTTAGTTTATAGCCCGATTTGTGTTTCTATTCAACTAGATTTTTTGGAGGCATTCTCGACTGCATTTTCCCCATTCGTACCTGTATTCTACGCCACATCTTCCTGAGACTCACCCGCTCCAGACAACAGCTTTACCAAATCTTTAAATATATGATTGTTTTTGTAAACCTTAGAAAAAGCCCCACCAGCCATTGTCTCTGACAGCGTTCCAGCCCACAAGACTTTGATTTTACAGCCTCAATCAAGTATAAAATAGAACATATTTATACGGAGACTCCTCTGCGGTCAGGACTTGCCCGCTACAGTTTCTTTTACAAACCTCATCAGTGAGTGGCTGCTGCACCTAGTCTGTATCCCGACTGCTGTATATATGCACATTTTATGAGTTTTGGCAAGATATTTAAGATACACTGGTAAAAAATTTTTCCAGTGTACGCTCGACCTTAGCTCTTTGTTAACATACCATTAACTCGCTGCCTTTGAGCCAAAACTTTTACACAAACAAATTTATATTTGACATGAACACCACCAAACACAATTTAAATCAGCCATTAATTTCAGTAATTATACCGGCTTACAACGCTGAAGAGTTTATTGCTAAAACATTAGAGTCAGTCTTATCTCAAACATATCAAAACATAGAAGTTCTAGTAGTAGACGATGGCTCCCTAGATACAACTGCCGCAATTGTCAAATCTTTTGCTCAAAAAGATAGGCGAATTATATTATTGCAGCAATCAAATGCCGGAGTCGCCGCCGCTCGCAACCTAGCCATTGAAAAATCAAAAGGCGAATATATTGCACCCATCGATGCCGATGATATTTGGTATCCGCCCAACCTAGAAAAACAACTAAACTGCCTAACTTCCTCAGCATCAACAGTCGGAGTTGTCTATTCCTGGTCAGTTGACATCAACGAACAAGACTTGCTCACAGGCGGATTTTACAATTCCACCACCGAAGGAGAAGTTTACACAGCATTAGTTTATAAATATTTTATAGGAAATGCCAGCTCATCTCTGATCCGCCACATTTGTTTCGAGAAAGTCGGCGGTTACAACTGCCAATTAAAAGCAGAAAACGCTCAAGGCTGCGAAGACTGGGAACTTCACCTCCGCATCGCCGAACACTATCAATTTAACGTAGTGCCAGAATATTTAGTGGGTTACAGACAGATTGCCAGCAGTATGTCTTGCAACTATGCAGCAATGGCAAAATCTCACTCTTTAATTATGGCAGATGTCCGGCAGCGACATCCCGAAATTCCCAGCAATATTTATCGGTGGTCTAGCAGCAATTTCTACATTTATCTAGCTGTTAAAAGCAACCGCAGCGGCAATCACCGGAGTACATTATCCTGGCTGGCTCAAGCTTTCAAAGAAGATTTATTTATGGCACTATTGCGTCACAATCTGTACTTGCTGTCAATAGAAAGCCTTTTCAAAATTATAGTTTCACCGCCAACCAAATCAGGCTTAGAATTAAAACAAACATCAGAATCGAATCAAGGGACGACACTTGCAACGATTGAGAAGCGGACGAAAGTTCACAAAATGCTGCCGTCGCAGGTATATGAAAGAATGCGGTTTAATAGTTTAACAAAATGATAGGCATCAACTTTATTTGTAGGGTGTGGATTGCGGATATTACCAGGCATCAACTTTATTTGTATGGTGTGCATTGCGTACCTTTTTTTACTGCTAAAATTATCACGTCAAGCGAATTCGTAAAGCATCAATCAAACCATGTTTAGTCAACCAATCTTTCACTTCAGGAGTTAAAAGACTCAAAGCAGCACCCTCATTAGCAGCAATTTTGAGAAAATCCAGCACTGCTTCAGGGACTTCATCAGCATCCAGTTCATCCCAGCATTGCTTCAATTTCTCAATTAGCCGATCGACTTTTGCAAAATCCTCAAGGCTTTCGGGAATTGAGTTAGAGTCCTGAATTTGCAGCTCTAAATATCTAATTCGTTGAAGAGTTGGCTTAAATGCCGAAACTTTATCCAGCACCTTCAGGACTTCCTGATTCGTGCTCGGCATCTTTTGAATTCGGTACAGCCACCAAGCTTGATTTAATTGCTCTTTCAGAGCATTTTGTAATTGATTTACCTTAGAGTTGAAACTATTTTTGTTGTTGAAATTTTGATTGTCGATAATCCACTCAGGATCTTCCTGAAATCTTGCTTCAACATTAGCAATTAATTCTAGCAAACTGTCAGCCTTTTGAGTTAAATCAAAATTGACAATTTCTCTTTGGCGAAAAGCCCTCAAAGATTGCACAAGAGGTATAGTTCCAGCGACAGCTTGCTCGATCTGTTTTTGTCTAGATTGAAACGCTTGAAAATTCTCTGCATACTTCCGAAGATTAATTATCTTTTGAGACAACTCACTCAGTTGATGGGAGTTTTGTAAAAGCATATTGTTTATCCTTTAATCTCACTAATTAGATTCCGCAGTTTAGCCAATCCATCTTGAATAGCTCTATGACTAGATTCTACTGTTGCACCACCAGACGCTTCTAACTCCTCAATCCGGTTATTGACCTCGGTTAGAGAAGCATCAAGAAAATTATTGGTACTATTGAGAAAGTCCGAAGATTCTGTCATTGCTTTTTGATGATTTTCGCTGACATACTTAAGCAGCTTCCCCGGTTGACTGTCGGGATTATCTTTCTCAGTTTGCACGCGCTTCATAGTCTCTACATAGCTAGAAAGCCCGCTCGCCTTAAACTGTTTTACGACCGATGTTAGGTCATCTAAACTCTTCCGACCCCGAATTACACCTGCTTTGCTTGCTTCCTCCATTGCCTGTTTTACAACATCAGCAACATCCTTTTTGTTGATATCTTCTCCTAATTCAAATACAAGAGAATGATAAACAGCGAGTTGCCGATCGCACTCCTCTTGAATCGCTTTTTCTAGCAAATCATCTACCGCTTGACGCGCTTTATCAATTTCTGGAAACTTCTCCCGAACATCTGCCGGAATTTCATATTGAGGCTGCCAAGTTTTGCTAATCTGTTTCAAAGGTTCCAAAATTTGAACAGTATCAATAATTTGAAAGTGTTTAGAACTTCCTTTCGTGCAAGCCGTTCGGCTGGTAAGAGTTTCTAGTAAAGCTAGGGAGTGTTTTTGTAAAGTACCAAATAGCTTTTTCCAAGTAGCTGAACGATGTTCTAAATCTTTTGGCTCTAGTTTGAGAAACAAAGCATTTATCAAATCTTCAGTAGAATTCGTAGAATGTCCTGCCATTGTGGTGGCGATCGCCAGTAGCTCAACTGCCGCAGGTACAGGGCTCCAGGGTTCCCCAGACTCGCGGGGATACAGGCGAATCTGCTGGAGGACATACTGACTCCATCTTTCCAGTTGTTTAGCATAGGTGCGCAAGTAGCGATCGCCCTCCGGGAACTTCCAATGCTTGTAATAGCTGTATTGCAACATACCTTGAAAGGCGATCGCCGTTTCCCGAAACTCATCTGCATCATCAGGATTCAGAGGAAGAGATAGTTTAACTCCTGAAATCGTCTCCCTCGTCACTTTTGGACTAAAAAAAGTAATATTTCTGCTTTTAAAATATGTCGTCCCACTACTAGCAAAAACCCCCTTAAGCAGCATTTCCGTATCCCATTCGATCCGCTCGCCGATAGCTGAGTAAATCAACGGCCGCAGTTCCCCAGCGATATCTTGCGGGAGAATTTCTTGATTGTTCCACCTATCAAGACTTTCTTTTTGCCTAGTCAGCTTGTCGGGAACTTGTCCGGCTGCTGTCAGATTTTTTTTAGTTTGAGATTGTGACTCAACTTGATACTTACTAACAGAAGACCTAGACTCTTTAGCACCCGAAATAGATGAGGATTTTTTTGTAGGCTGAACCTTCACGCCCAGCGCCGGAATATCAAATGCAGAGTGAACTTCTGGGTGCAAATCGCAAAGCTCGTTACTATCCGTCCACAAATCTAGGAGAATCTGGCGGCGATCGCCATTTTCTGGATCTTTCGCTTGAATATCTCCCTGAACCATTGCACTCAGCCGCATCTTACCAAAGTGTTCTCGCACAGAAATAGCAGGAAACTCTCCGCCCTCGATATCAGCAGCAGAATTTTCTAGCGTCCACTTAAGAACATCTTTAATCAAAATCCGAGGGTTAAAATTGCCGGGATTGACTCTAGAAAGCATTTGTTCTAA
>JANYGO010000389.1 GCA_025362325.1 Cyanobacteriota bacterium
CGCTTTCTTGAAGCGTAATAACTTTCTTTCCCTTCACGAGTAGCCAGAAACCGGGTTTTTTCCACAATATCTCGGTATCACCAACAGACTCGAAAAAAAAACCGGTTTCTTAGCCTCACGAGTAGCCAGAAACCGACTCACAGGTAGCCAGAAACCGGGTTTTTTCCACAATATCTCGGTATCACCAACAAACTCGAAAAAAAACCCGGTTTCTCCGAGTCTTAATATCCACCCAACCCAAAAATCTGCTACAATAACCAACAACACCTCACCCACCCAGCCAATGATCCGAAAAATCTGGCAAACAATCCTCAACCTGTGGCGGAAAATTTTCCCGCAACGCCAACCACCAGCACCCCCACCACCAACTCCGATTCACTCTTCAGAAGAATGCGAACAGAAATTCCTCGAACTATTAGATGGAGTTGCAGCAGGCTGGAGTCGCGGCAAAATTAAAGGCTTTTTAATCGGCAGCAATATCAAAGATGCTGAGTGGGAAAACTGGCTGCAAGAATTTGAATCGAGGTTGCTGGTATCGCCGGAAACGCATTTAGAATTGGGCGGGCGGATGGTGCGGCTGGGTGAGTTGAATTGCGGGAGAATTAGTGAGGTTGCTGGGAATATTGGTAGGGAATTGTTGCCGCGGCAGAGTGTGAGTTTTCCTACACATAATTTATCGGCGACTAATCAAGGGGAATCAAACTCGAAGACAGAATCTATAAGACAAATAAGTACAAAAGCAGAAGAATTAATTTTTCAAGGAAGAGAACGTCATCAGGCAGGAGATTGCGAAGGGGGGGACGCAGCCTTCGATCAAGCCTTAGAAATTGACCCCAGATACGTCAATGCCTGGAACGGGCTGGGCAATGCCCTAAATGAGTTAGGCCGCAACAGTGAGGCGATCGCAGCCTTCGATAAAGCCTTAGAAATTGACCCCAAATACCACAATGCCTGGAACGGGCTGGGCAATGCCCTAAATGGTTTGGGCCGCTACAGTGAGGCGATCGCAGCCTTCGATAAAGCCTTAGAATTTACAGCCGCTCAATTCTGGGAACCTTGGGCCAATCGAGGTTTGGCATTTCTCAACTCAGGGCGCTACATTGAAGCCATTCAAAACTGGGATGAAGGCTTACAGAAATATCTCCCCAGCAACCACGACTATCCCCTCGCTTGCGGCCAATTGCACCAGCGAAAAGGCCAGGCACACTACCAACACGGCAAACAAACATTCACATATTTTGAATCATTCCACCAAGCCAAAGCCAGCTACGAACAAGCCCGCGAATTCTTGAAATCTCCCCTCATCCCAGAAACTTATTTACAAGTAATGCAAGGCTTAATTGCCGTCTGCCAAAGCTTGGGAGATCCCCAAACCAAGGAGTACGTTACCGAAGCAACTACCGTCTTAGAAAATTTACTTTTAGATAATGAAACTCACCCGGAAATAAAACAACGACTCCAGCGTAAATTTGCCGGACTTTACCAATCAGAAGTCGATATTCTCGCCCAGTCTGGAGACAAGGTAAAAGCCCTGGAAAAAGCCGAATCTCGGAAAAACTTTTGCCTGCAATGGATGCGCGCAGTTGCGGCAAAACCCACCAACAGCCCGACTTATTCCCAAATTCGAGACTTGCTGGCAAACCACACCGCAACCGCGATAATTTACTGGCATCTCAGCCCTGTTTCCCTGACAGCTTTTATCATTACCCCAGACAAGTTTGAAACTATCGCCACACCAGTCATCGATATATTCGCAAAGCGCAACAGTCTGAGTTTAGAAAAATGGCTGGAAAACTGGAAAAAGAACTATCAAAGTTACTGCGAAACTGGCAAAAAACCAAGCCAACAACAAAGCCAACAGCAAAGCAAAGAATCCCATCCCTGGCGGGAGTCAATGACAGCGCAATTGCAACAACTCGCTGACATCCTGAAAATTCCCGAAATTTGCACCCACCTCACCAACATCGAAAACTTAATCTTAATTCCCCACCGCGACTTGCACCTCCTCCCCCTCGATGCCCTGTTTCACCCGCCCTTTTTCACCGCCACCACACGCACTCCGCCCGCCAAAATCCGCCAAATTACCCGCCTCCCCAGTGCCCAAATTGCCATCCTCCAACAACAACAAAACCCGATAGCAATTACCCCCAACTCACTGCTAATGGTAGAGCACTCCCAAGGCAAAAGCACCTTAAAATTCACCCAAATAGAAGCCGCCGCCATCAAACAAATTAACGTAACTCACCGCACTGCGAATGCAACAACTAAAACCGCAATTATTGCCGCCCTCAAAACCAACAGTGGCATCTTTCATTATACAGGTCACGCCTACCACAACACCGAAAAATCCGAAACTTCCGCCTTGCTTTTAGGCAACAACGAAGAATTGAAATTGACCGAAATCATGCAATTAAACTTTGTCAACTATTACCTAGTCTGCCTCAGCGCTTGCGAAACCGGCTTTACCAACAAAGGCGAGTTAATCGATGAATTCGTAGGCATAGCCAGCGGCTTTTTACCAGAGACTAACTATGTAATTAGCACGCTGTGGCGGGTGGACGAACGTTCTAGCGCTTTGTTAACGATTTATTTCTATCAATTATGGAAGCAGGGAATCCAGCCGCCGGAAGCCCTGCAACAAGCCAAAGATTGGCTGCGAGAGCTCACGAATGGCAAGCTATGCGAGTGGTACGAGACAGACTTGTTACCGCTGCTGAAACAAGCGGACTTTGACAACATATTTTTCTTTGAAAGGGAAGCATCGCGGCTGCAAAAAAAATTAGCTACAATAGATGAGAAACCCTACGAGCACCCTTACCACTGGGCTGCTTTCACTATCGCCGGCAACGGTTAAAATAATATGACTTCAGAACAAGCTACCTTATCGGGATTCGATCAGTTTGCGCCCAAAGCTTTTTTAATCGCCCTCGCGAAATTTGAAACTCCTCTCTCGCCGGAGTTGATAGCTGAAGTGAATGAAGTTGGCGCTGCTTTGGCGAGTGGCGATTCACAGAAAGCGGCTTTGCTGAAAAAAATAGCTGAAAAAGATGCTGCTTTTTATGAATGTTTTAATCAGGCTTATGAAGATTTGCTGGAACTTGATGAATCGGAGGAAAAGGATAAGTATTTGCCTGAGTTAGATGAAAATACTCCGCTGCGCCAAACTGAGGATTATAATAATTTCTTAGCACCTCCTTTGACTAATTCTAACCCGCAGAGTTTGGCTCAAAAATTATTGGGAAAGGCTAGCGATTTGGTGGAACGGGTTTATCGATTGAGGTTTTGATTTAAGGGCGCTTGGCGAAGATTACCCGGTTTAAACCGCATCTACACAAACAATGTAAACGGAGATACCCGGCGGTTGAAACCGCGTCTACACAAACGATGTCCGCCTCCGCGGACTAGGAGGTAAATGAGTTATTTTGGGTTTTTCAGAGATTAGAAATCGCCGCATTATCCAGATTTAATGTTATTCTTTAGTCCGCGCACCATCCGGACTTGGTTTGTATAGACGCGATTTCCAATCGCCCGGTATTCTTCAGTCCGCGCACCATCCGGACTTGGTTTGTGTAGTTTGACCTCTTACTCGGATGACGGGCGCTTCGCCACATAAGCGCTTCGCGCTGGCTTCGCCTACGAGTAAGAGGTCAAAAGCGGTTTCAACCGCCGGGTAATTTTATGTAACCATCAGCAAAAGATTCTATGCTCAAATTAGTTGACCCTACCCTGAATTTATTTAGCTACACTCTCAAACAAGGGTTGGGTGTCAGCGAACCCGAAACTCGCAAAATCTACCGCAAGTTTTTAGAGGGTTTATCCGAACAACTTCACCAAAAGCTGAATGTTTCTTTTACCCCGGAACAAAAACAAAAATTTCTAGCATTAGATTCGGTAACGGTAGCCGATTTACCTTTCACGGGGAATCTCAACAATCACCCAGTCAAGGGGCGCTACCGCCGCTGGAATGTTGCGGATAATTACCAACTTTTATTTGATGGTTATGTGGATGGTAAGTATGAAACTCCACAAGTTATTACATTGATTGAAAGTTTGCAATATTTAATTCCTGAACCGCCACAGTTGGAAAATATTGGCAAAACTTGGATGCTTTCGGGTTGGCTGGAATCTGGGACTGATTTGGAAGTGGCAGAATTTGCTAAACAAGCTTACAAGTATTTGTTTGCCAAAGATGGCGATTCTCAGGGAAGCGGTGAGTTTTTGGGCGGGAAAGTATTTGAGTTTTGGGGCGATAAGATTGAGGATAATTGTCAACTGCTGGTAATTTTATATCCCGATGAAACTGCTTTTCGAGAATACAGCAACTTTTATGTGAGTTGGCTGGATTTGCTGTGTTTCCGCCATAAAATTATTTGGGCTTATGAAAACAGCCTGCAATTAAAAGAAAGGTTGGTGACAAATTACAACCAAATTGTGGCGATGAGAAATACTTCTCGGCTGACTCTCCCGAAATTGCTGGAGGCGATGGGGAAATTGTCTGATTTTGCGATCGACCTTAATTACCTGGAGCTGCAATATAGTACAATTAAGGTGAATCTGGAGAAGTACGAGAATAAGCTGGCTCAGATGCAAGCCAAGGCTAGACCTACTGACGATTTGCAGTTTTTGCAAGTTTTTTGCGATGATGCTAAAACAAAGTATCCGAAGCAGATTAAAAAAGATATTGACAATTTTCGTCCTTGTTTGGAAATTTTGCAGAGTTTGACTGATACAATTAGAGGGACGGTGGAGATTCGGAAGGCTGAGAGCGATCGCACTTTTCAAAATATTGTCGGTATTGTCGGAGTCGGACTGTCTACTGGCGGTACAGTAGCCTCTGCAAGTGCCAATTACAAAACGGAAATCGAAGCAAATCCGGCTATCAATGCTGCCATCAATACGCTATTCCCACTTTTTGAACCTGGTTCGGGATTGAGAATAATTATGGGATTTACGATTTTATCAGGAGTTGCTGCTAGCCTGGTGACTGCGATAATTATAGCTGTGTGGCCGCGCATTTTCCGCCGTTAGTTTTACAAAAAATATCCCAAAATCCTGTAGGGGCGGGTTCACCAACCATCTATGAAACCCACAAGCAATATCATAAACCCGCCCCATCCCCGCCATTATTTACATGAACATTTTACCAATAAATTCATCGTACATTGGAATTGTTGGTGGGGAGGGCGGGTTTATGAGATTGTTGATTTTTATCGTAAATTGTTGGTTAACCCGCCCCTACAAATTCGTCGGTGAAAGAGTACATTTTGATTGTTTGTGGGGAGGGCGGGTTTATGAGATTGTTGCTTTTTATCATAAATTGTTGGTTAACCCGCCCCTACAAATTCGTCTCGTAACGAGTAATCTAATTAATGTCTCAGCAGTCGCAAACCGCTCAAAGTTACTAAAACTGTAGACCCTTCATGACCGATGACACCGATCGGCATTGTGATATTTCCGATAAAATTAGCAGCCAACAACAGTATAATGCAACTGAGTGCAAAAAAAATGTTTTGCTTGACCACATTTTGAGCGCGGCGGCCCAAACTAATTGCTTTAGCTAATTGTTCTAATTTATCTGCCATTAATACGATGTCAGCCGTTTCTAAAGCCACATCGCTACCAGAAATCCCCATCGCAATTCCCACGGAAGCTTGGGCTAGGGCTGGTGCGTCGTTGATGCCGTCTCCTACCATTGCGACGGTTTGATACTGGGTTTGCAGCTTTTTAATTAGGTGCACTTTGTCTTGGGGCAAAAGTTCGGCGTACACTTCGTTAATGCCTAATTGTTGGGCGATGTATTGAGCGGTTTGTTGGTTGTCGCCTGTCAGCATTATGATATGTTCTACGCCTAAATTTTGCAAGCGCTTTACCGTGGCTGCTGCTTCGGGGCGGACTGTATCTGCTACTGCAATGATTCCTAAAAGTTCATCGCCCTTTGCTACCCAAACAACTGTTTTGCCCTCTGCTTGCAACTGTTGGCTGATGTGAGTCAACTCCGAAGTTGCTCGCACAAAATCGGCTTTACCAATGGTAATCGTTTGATTGTTAACTGTGCCGACTATTCCGCGACCGATTTTTGCTTGTACGTCCGTAGCACTTGACAATGGTAACTGTTGCTGCTGGGCGGCGCGGACAATTGCTTGGCCGATCGCGTGTTCGGAATGAGCTTCCAGAGCCGCAGCCAATTGCAGAACTTCTGTTTCAGTATATCTGGTTGCTGGTACAATTTGGATAACTTCAGGTTTTCCGGTGGTG
Source organism: Cyanobacteriota bacterium (assembly GCA_025362325.1). GTDB lineage: Bacteria > Cyanobacteriota > Cyanobacteriia > Cyanobacteriales > Microcoleaceae > Microcoleus. The sequence continues at coordinate 6,256 of JANYGO010000389.1, forward strand.
AGGGTTCCAGTTTTGTCAAAGGCGATCGCCCGAACTTTACCAATTATCTCTAATTGCGCGCCGCTTTTAAACAAAATCCCCTGTCTCGCCCCGTTAGCAATGCCCGAAAGCAGCGCCGGCATAATCGAAGCCATCAGCGCGCAGGGAGAAGCAACTACTAGGAAAATCAGCGCCCGATAGATGGTATCTTCCCAAT
>JANYGO010000001.1 GCA_025362325.1 Cyanobacteriota bacterium
GGGCTACTTTCCTGATTGATGTATCACCTTGTTCATAGGTTTTAACTATTTTTTCACGAAACTCGATCGAATAAGCTTTCATTTTTTATGCTGATATACTGAATTTAGTGTACCACACATACATGGAATCTGCTGTATATCCCGTCGGCTCGAACAACCACAATCAGATTGGTTTGTAGTGAGGACTTTAGTCCGCATAATCCAGCGGACTAAAGTCCTCACAGATTGGTTTGTAGTGAGGACTTTAGTCCGCATAATCCAAAGGACTAAAGTCCTCACTACAAACCGTTGATTTATCATTAGCAAGAAGTCTTATTTAGATTAACAAAAGTACGGTTGCTGTTGCTAGCAATAACAGGATTCCGGCTGCACCTGCTAGGGGTTTTGCTGCTATTCCTGTAATCCATTCGGGTGTGCGGCCTGTGGGATTAATTAGGCTTTCTGTATCTACGATAGTTATACCCCAAATCCATCCGGCGTGCAGTCCGAGCGCCAATCCTAAACTGCCATTGTCGGCGATGCGGGCTAAGGTTAAAACCATGCCCATCAGCCACAAGCCCGGTAGTTGCGGTATAGTTTCTTTGGCTGCCCAAATTAGGTGGGCGATCGCAAAAATGAAACTGGCGATCGCACCTGCGGTTAATATTGAGTAATCTTGCTGGAGTAGATTTTGCAAACAACCGCGAAAGATTAACTCTTCTGTGCCGCTAATCCACGCTGCTAATAACAGAGTCATTAGAGTGGAAGGTTTCAGGATTGAAGCCCAAGGATTAATGATTATTTCGCCTGTTTCGGTTTGAATTTTGCTGCTTTGCAGTTCGATCCAACCAGCAGTTAATTGCACGCCGAACAAAATGGCTAAGCTGACTGCGGCTAATGTCAATCCTAACAGCGAGGAAATCAAAGTTGCGGGTTGCCAATACCAACCCCAGTCGGTAAAAGATGTGCCTTCGATCCAGTTTGTCGCCCACAAGATTAAGGGCACAATTAAGTAGAGGGAAGCGAGTAAAGGCAGTTTTTTGTTGCCTAAAGGTTGGGGGGGATGCCATTTTAGGGCGATCGCCACTATAGTTGCTATGGGTAGCCACAAACAAACCCAAGTTGAGAAAAAAACAATTACTTTAACAATTGCCGGTATTGAGGGCGACAGCAGTCGCAGGTTATTTAGGCTGTTCCACATTTAAGCGATTGTCTCACAACTAAAAGAGAGTGTGGCGATTTATGGGTAATAGGGCTGACGCTGTTAAACCCGATTTTTGCCGAATATGTTTGGTTTGGCGATCGAATATTTATTAATAATGTCAAATCCGGTTACAGCGGAATTATACCGCAGTGGGAGCGGTGCAATATGCACAATTAACCGAATTTGAGATTGATTTTTAATTGATCTTCACTTTTGGGCTGTTAAAGGATTATTCGTCGGAATTACCTGCTTCGTCTTCCTCTACGAAGCTCTTAGTCCGATCCCGACTGCGATCGCCCTCTAGCTGAATCAGGTGAATGTGCTTGTAGCCTAACTTGATTTCAAACCGATCTCCGGGTGTTAACCCCATCGATTCAGTGTAACTTGTACCGATTACAATTTGACCGTTTTTGTGGACGCTTACCTGATAAGCCGCTTCTCTACCCCGCCCGTCTTTTTTGTCTTCTGAACTTAAGGGTATCCCCTTGGCGGCCAGCACAGCGTTGTAAAAACCTGTCAGATTAACGCGGGTGCGATCTTGTTTTGTGGTGGAGTAGTAGCCGCATTGCTTGGCGGTTTCTCGCCGGGGCAAGTGAGCGAGTTCTTTGAGTTTTTGAAGCAGGGCTTTTCCTGTAAGTGCATCTGTGGCAGTTTCAATCATTATCTTGATAAGTTATCTGGGAATACCTGCGATTTGGAAATAGGCTGGGGTGCCGATTTGTAGCATTATCAAAAATATATACTTAAACTTATGCGTTTTACTAAAAATCTTTTTCAGCCAAACTATAACAAGATAAAACCTTTGATAATTCTGCCTTCGGGCTGGCGCTTTCTAGCCGCTTCCCCGGACTTCTTCCATCTTCCCTCAACATCCGTTAAATCCCGATCGCGCGATCGTTGCCGAACTTCCCTCGAACCTCTTCCGTTAACATCCGTTAAATCCGGTACACAATCCGTTGCCGAACTTCCTGTTTAACGATCGATCCGGCGCTGAATTTGTCTCAGGGACTGGTACATTTCTGGAAGGCGGTTGTAAACAGCAGTGGCTTTGAGAAATAGTTTGTGGGGAATAGCTGGAACCCCAGTCACGATCGCACCTGCGGCCACATCGCTGTGAATTCCGGCTTTGGCTGTGGCGATCGCCCCATCTCCAATTTTAGCTTGATTAGCAATGCCAACTTGGCCGGCCAAAATTACATTGTTGCCAATTTGTACTCCGCCCGCTAAGCCAACGTGGGCAGCAAAAGCGCAATTTTTTCCTACTTGACAGCCGTGACCTACGTGTACTAAATTATCGATTTTTGTATTTTGCCCGATGCGGGTTTCTCCGACGGCAGGCCTGTCGATCGCGCTATTGCAGCCAACCTCAACGCCCTCTTCCAATACAGTGCATCCAGACTGCTCCATTTTCACCCATCCTGTGGCTGTCGGCACGAACCCAAAACCTTCGGAACCGATCGCCGCACCGCTGTGAATCACGCAATTTGCCCCGATGCGAGTACGTTCGTGAATCACACAGTTAGCGTGTACAACTGTATTTTCGCCAATTACCGCATCTGGGTAAATTACGACATTTGGATGAATGCAAACGTTATTGCCGATTTTGACTTTTGCTTGAATAACTGTGTGGGGGCCGATACTGACATTTTCACCGATTTCGGCTGAGGGGTGAACTGTGGCGGAGGGATGTATTTCGGATGCTGGGCGAAATGGTTGGTAAAAAAGGGCGATGGTTTGAGCAAATAGCAATCGGGGATCGGCTGCGGAAATCCAAGCAATGTTGCGATCGCTGCACTGAGCTTGCAGGCTTTCGTCTAAGGGTAAAATTAAGGCCGAAGCGTTTGTGGTGGCTGCTTGAGCGGCAAATTTAGCTCCTTCTATGTAACTGATCGTACCGGATGTGGCTTCATCGATCGGGGCGGGGCCTGTAATTTCTCGATCGGCACCGCGGGAAGCCCTGAGACTGTGACCGCTGGCTAAATTAAGTTTTTCTACTATTTCGCTAAACTGCATAAATAAAAATTTGCTGTTAACACATATTCCTCAAGGTGAAAATCATATCATGTTCGATTGTTTGTAGTAAGGACTTTAGTCCTCAGTCTTTATTGCCTAAAATTATGACGCCTGAAGTCCTGACTGCGAACCTCCGAAGGACTGAAGTCCTCACTACAAACTGCTTTTCCATTCAAAAGCCCCCAACCCTACTCGGCAGTCTGGACAGACGCGCTGTGGAAGCTTGGAGGCAAGTATTTCTTAAAATTTATGGGTGCGATCGCCCATTCCTGAGTTTAGCAGCGCCCATGCAAAAGGGAGCCGATCGTCTTCTGCTCCCACTAACTCTCACAAAGCTGCACTATTGATAGATTTTTGGCAGTTATTGTACAGAGGATGCTTCTACATCAACGGTGCGGGCTGTACCTTCTGAATAGGTGCCCGTTGCTTCAGATGCTGAATCTTTCTCTGTTTGACGGGATTTAAAATGGTCGATCGCCATTTGGGACACTTCGGAAATCAGCAATACTGCGATCGCTACATCGTCAATTTGTCCGATCACTGGGAGAAAATCTGGCGCAATGTCGATCGGGCTTACCAGATATGCGACTGTTCCCAGAATGATCCACCAGCGGTACTTGGGGTTGCGGAGCGTTTCGCGGTACCAGTTGTAAACAGATTGTATAGAAAAGTTCATGGGGTTGTCCTCTCGTTATATTTTCAATCTTTACAAATTCTCGCTCGAAACGCTTGTGGAGATATCCCCCCTAAGGTTGGGAAGAGAATCCTACTCGGAGGTATTTGGAATTGGGTACGGGCGATTTGAGACTTAAGAAAGTGTTGGTCTCATAGAACTACCGATTTTTTTAGTGAAGGTGCTGGGTGTAACGAAGGATTTTCTTAAAAAACCCGGTTTCTGGGATTTGATGCGCCCAGGACTGTCAGAGTACCCAGGCAGAAATAAACGTTGACTTGTCACAGAATAGACATCATGACATAGATACATATTTTGCCACTCATCTACTTAGTAGAGTAGCGATTTCGAGGGCCGTAACTTTGGTTAGGGGTTGCCCTTTTTGAAGCAACAAAACTGTTCTGTAAGGAACGGTGTTTTGGTATAAATTTACACTTAGTTTTTTATAGTTATGATGCGGTCTATCGCCCCAATTACTGACATTTTTATGATTAAAAGTCAGTCAAAACCAACATTCATTCTGTAGTCACTTTTTTTAAACCCTTATAATTAAGGGGTTTCAGCCTTTTGATGTCTCGGTATGGGTATGAGCATCCGATTTCAACAGCAACCATTTCCACCTATCGCGCTACAACCACTCTAGGTAGAAAAAACAATTTTAGTAGCCTAAAGTACCCGTAGTCCGAGTTGGGACAAGGCATTAGGTTCAATGGAAAAAAGGGCACTTTTCACCCGTCTTGAAACACCCATTTTTGGTCGCCGATCGCAATTTCGCAACCATTCGCCAACCAAAAAGGCTCGTTAGCAGCCAGCCTCTGCCCGCCCACAAAAGTGCCGTTGGAACTGCCGCTATCGACAAGTTGATATCGCTGTTTGCCAACTTCGTCAGTGGCCCGGCGGATCTGGGCGTGGTAGCGCGAACTTTGCGGATCTTGTAACACTAAACTGTTGGTGGGTTCCCGTCCAATTGTAAAAGGATTTGCCGTTAAGCCGATCGCCTGTCCCGAAAACTTGTAGATTAAATATGCGGTGTTTTTGCGATCGCTGCTGGCGAGTACCGTCGGTGCAAGTGAAGGTAAATTCCTCGCAGGTGGGAGACTATTTTGGGCGAGTTGTTCTGTCAGTTGTTGCAAATCGCGATCGAATGATGCTGCTGTTTCAGAAGCTGGAAGACTCGCCGGAGAATGACCTGAAATTAAGTTTAACTGCTGGATGGGGGCTTGAGGTGCGATCGGGCGGCCCGCTTCGGCAATTCTCATTTGCAGGGCGGCGGAATTTTCTGCTTCCTGTCGGGCACTCATTCCCTCAACTTGGCGAATCACTCCGTTGGTTTCGGGGAAGCTGACATCGCCAATTCGCACGTCTTCTAAGTTAAAACCGAGTGTATAAAAATCTTGGACGCGATCAAGCAAATTTTGCCGCAGCAAAAGCCGACCTTGGGTGATAAGCTGTTGTAAGGAAAATTGCCCGATCGCCACTCCCATACAATCTTTAACTGCACTTGCTAAAGCCGCTATAGGATCGGACAATTCCAAAGCTACCCGTTTCGGATCTATAACTTGATAAATAACCGTCAGAGTCGCATCAATTAAAAATCTATCCTTAGACAAGAAATCTCCGTGGGATTGCACGTCCAAATTGCGGAGTTTGGTGTCTACCAGGACAATTTGACACTGTTCCAGCAGGGGAAGGGCGAAGCTGAAATGCCGCCCGGATTTCAGGGTACGCACGGCGCGGCCGTTTTTGACCAACAGCCCCGTGTAACCCGCCCCGATAAAGTCCATGCTAAACCCGGCCCAGCGTTCTGGAGTCACGGTTTGAATCAGGGGAGAGGCGTTGTTCATGGGATGCAGTTGAGGAAGGTTTGATTCTACTTTTAGGGTAACAAATTGCTGGGGGTCGATCGGGCGATCGGTGTGCCGGTTGGGCAACTTCTATACTGTACGCCTCCACGAGTCCCGATTCAGCACGTACTGGATCTGTAACGGTTCTCAAGCAGCGTGGTGAGGTATGCTTTATGCCCTATTTCCTATGCTTTATGCCCTATGCCCTATGCCCTATGCCCGTCGGGTACCTCATATGAGAGCTCGAAAGGCTATAGTTTGGATCGAGAATTTATTTGCTATACTTTACTTTACGAAGTTATCGGTCAAATGCAATCTTCAGAAAAGGCGATCGCCACCAAATAGTAAAATAAGCTTTAAAATTGAAACCTGATAATCTGGTTATATTAAATAGCCTATAATATAACCAGCACTTCTCCTTTCAAATGCCATGCAAATTGTTTTGTCACCTGAAGTCGAAGCCCTCGTGCAGCGTCAACTCACGACTGGCAAATACAAAACCGCGATCGAAGTTATCCTAGCAGGTATTCAACTGCTAGAACAGCAAGAAGATATTTATCAGGGGCGACTCCTGGAACTTCAAAAAGACGCACTGATTGGCCAAGAAGCGTCCCAACGCGGTGAAGTTGTAGATGGCGCTACCGCCATAGCACAAATCCGTGCCAACCTGCGCTCTCGCTACAATTCCTCCGAAGCATGACTCCCAAATTTCGCCTCACCGAGCCCGCAATTCAAGACATCGAGAAAATTGCAGACTAGATCGCTAGTCAATCAGGACTCGATATAGCCGATCGCTTTTTAAGCAAGCTGGATGCAAAATTTGCCCAAATTGCTCAGTTTCCCAACCTGGGACGACAACGAGACGAGATTTTACCAAGTCTACGCAGTCTCTCAATGGATAACTATCTCATGCTCTATATGCCGATCAGACAGGATGTAGAAATCTTTCGAGTTGTCAGCGGTTATCGAGATTTGTCAGCCCTGTTCGCCGATGCTGATGATTGAATGGCGATCGCTGTTTAAGATTTGGCGCTCGCCACCAAATAGTAAAATAAGCTTAACAATTGACAACCCCAAATTAGGTTATATTAAATAGCCTATAATATAACGGCTCTCCTGATTTTATGGTGTATAATGTAACAAACAATACATTTTTTTTCATGGACTTTTATTTGGACTATATATTAGACTTGCCTGGAGTGAAGGTTGAAAGTTGTACTCAAATTGATGGAAAAATTTTATTAGGAC
>JANYGO010000006.1 GCA_025362325.1 Cyanobacteriota bacterium
ATAGATTATTTGAATCCATTGAAAAACTAGAATCACTGTTAAATAAACTTTTAAATGAAGGAGGATTAATTATGAAATGGAACCGAAAAATAAAAAATAAAGGGAACTTAGTTAATGCAGTTTAGATGTTGAACAGCTTAAAGCGTAGGCAAAGGCAATGGCAGCTATTTTTGCTAAGTATTGCCAATTTATAGATTGAGCAAATCGCAGCAACTGATTTTTGTTTTGGTTCATAGTGATTTTTATATTTTCAACTAACTAACTAACTTGATTCCGGTCAGAAAATAAGTGTTCATCTCACCTTTACCTTTGACTTCAATTGTGCCACGACTTTCTAATAAATACTTTTCCTGCAATCGCTGATAAGTTGCAGATGTGACTTGAATGCACCCCGGTAAGCCGTGGGATTCCATGCGGGAAGCGGTGTTAACTGTGTCTCCCCACAAATCGTAAATGAATTTTTTGATGCCGATGACTCCGGCGACAACCGGGCCGCTATTGATGCCGATTCTGATGCTAAAATCTTGATTGTGGGTATCGCTGAATTCAATAATTGCCTGCTGCATATCGATCGCCATTTGGGCGATCGCCTCCGCGTGATCGCTGCGAGGCATGGGCAGCCCTCCCACTACCATGTAAGCATCACCAATCGTCTTAATTTTTTCCAATCCGTGCTTTTCTGCTAAGCGATCGAATGTGGAAAAAATGTCGTTAAGCAGGGAAACTAATTCCGGGGGAGAAATCTGGGAACTAATTTGGGTAAAACCGACGATATCTGCAAACAATACTGTTACTTCGGCAAAAGTATCGGCGATGATGCTTTGGTCTTGTTTGAGTCTTTCGGCGATCGCTTGCGGCAAAACATTCAGCAGGAGACGGTCGGATTTTTCTTGTTCTAAGCGCAAAGCTGCCTCAGCTTGTTTGCGAGTTGTGATATCTTGAACAGTACCTTCATAATGAAGCAAATTGCCATGTCTATCGCAGACAGTATAAGCATTTTCGGCAATCCAAATTATACTGCCATCTTGGCGGTAAACTTGAGATTCAAAATCCGATACTTTGCCGTCTTTTCGCATTAAGCGGATGACTTCGGCGCGGCGTTCTGGGTCTACATATAGCTGGCGGTTAATATCAGTCAAAGTTCCCACCAACTCCTCACAGGAACTGTAACCGTAAATGCGAATTAAAGCAGGATTGACGCTGAGATATTCCCCATCTGGAGTAGTTTGAAATATGCCGACGATCGCATTTTCAAAAATGCTGCGGTATTTTGCCTCAGCTTGCCGCAGCGCTTCTTCAGCGCGCTGACGTTCTCGCGCTTCCACTGCGAAAGTTACAGAGTCTGCTAGAGAAACAGCGAAACTTTGTTCTTCAATAGTCCAATAGCGGGGCATTCCTACGTGTTCCAAACAGAGAACTCCTGCTGTTTCTCCGCCTATTTGAATCGGTGTATCTAGCATGGAAGTGATGCCCAACGGAATTAGGTAAGATTCCACAAACTCTCTAGTTCTAAAATCTTTTTGGGCGTCAAAGGCAGCAATTGCGCGTTCTTCTCGCAGTGCTTGAAAATAGACAGGATACTCTGATTCTGCTAATTCCAAACCGTAGTCATGCTGGTTGAGGGCGCGATCGAACAAATCCAGGCACTCCATCTTGGATTTTGTGCGATCGTACAGCCAGACGCTCGATCGCGAAACTTCCAGAGTACGGCTAGCAGTTTCAGTGATTTCTTGAAGCGCTTTGGTTAAGTCGCCTTGATTCAGCGCTTTATTTTTGGCTAGATCAATTAATGCCGATTTCTGTTTCTGTAGCTGAATTTCGCTTTGTTTGAGGGCATTTGTCCGTTCTTTGACTCGGATTTCTAACTCTTCATTCAGCTTTTGCAGCGCTATTTCAGCTTTTCGGCGATCGGTGATATCTGTGCCGATGCAGAGGATGCCCAACAGTTGTCCCGCTGCATCAAACAGCGGTTTATTTGCCCAAGATACCCAAATGCGATCGCCGCTGCGCCGGATGTTTTCATTTTTATAGCTGGTAAAGCGATCGGGATTTTGTATAATTTTATTATAAACTAATTCTAAGTTATTTCCTTCGATGTCGGTCAGGCAAATAATTGTTCCCACGGCATTTTTCCCAATAATTTCTTCCTGATTGTATCCAAAGAATATTTCGGCAAACTCATTAAAAAAAGTAATTGTGCCGTCGGGAGCTAACTTGACAATAATACTGTTAGAATTTTCCACCAATTCTCGATATTTAATTTCGTTTTGTCGCAGAGAATTTTCTACCTCGGCACGTTCGGCCACCGTCGCTGCTAATAACAACGACGTAATCGTAACTACTGCCATGAAAGCTTGCAAAAATAAAATTGCCTGACTGACATTTTCGGCTTTGGCTATAAACGGCCCACTGCCATGAGAACTACCAAAAATAGCGATACTTGAGACAATAAAGGATGCCAGTACAGCGCCCCGCTGACCGAATTGGAGCGCCGCCCAAATTATCAAAGGAAACGGCAAATATTCCAGGGGATAGCGAGAAATAGAAGCTGTATTTTTTGACTCAAATACCAGCCAGCTCACCCCAATTAATAATATCAACCAGACTCCCCGCCAAATTAAATAATGTTTGGGTGTCTCTGTTTGTCTTTTTAAACGATCTGCCGTTACTTTAGGGCGAAAGAATATCAGGATTAAGGGAGTTAAGATTAAAACTCCCATTGTGTCTCCCAACCACCAATTCCATCGCAGCGACCAATAGTCTGCCCACTCTATTTTACCCGCTAAATATATGGAAATTGCCCCAATAGTGCAACTAATTTGACTAGAAATTACACCTCCAAACAAGATTAAATTAACTACATCTTTCAAACGTTCTAGAGATGGACGAAACCCGAGCCAGCGCAGTGCAGTGGCTGCAAAAACAGCTTGCAAAATAGCTCCGACGTTTCCTCCCACCCAAATTGCAAATATCTGTTCGCTTGGGTTAACTAAATTGAGTAAAAATATACCCAAAAATATCCCAGGCCAGACTTTTGGGCCAAACAATAAAAGTCCGGCTTGTGCAATTCCTGCGGGCGGCCACACCGAGGAAGCAAAGGGATTGACACCTTGAATTGCAAATGCTAGCCTCGCCCCCACGGCGTAAGCGATCGCCACGACAGTTACTTGGGCTAAGTACCGCAAAATTCTGGATTGAGGGAATCGAAGAAACTGACTTAGATTCAGATTCATATCGCACCTTACTACTCGTTAATGTAGGGTGCGCACTGCGCACCTTACCTCTATACGTTGCGCACTGCGCACCTTACCGTTATCAAGGCTTATTTGATAGCGGCATCAATCCACTGTTTTAAAGTAGAATTGACTTCCTCAATGAGAATTTCATGGGATTTGTGAGTTGCTCTTTCCACGACTTCAACCTTGCCTGTTTTCAGCGAACGACCCGGAACAATGCGATAGGGAATACCGATTAAATCAGCATCTTTAAATTTAAGTCCGGCTCGTTCGTCGCGGTCATCTAATAAGGTTTCAATGCCAGATTTGTTGAGTTCTGCGTAGAGTTTTTCGGCGACTTCTACTTGTTGGGCGTCGGAAATATTGGGGATGCTAATGATGGCGTGATACGGCGCGATCGCCACTGGCCAAATTATCCCATCTTTGTCGTAGGATTGTTCTACGGCAGATTGAGCCAGCCGCGATACGCCAACGCCGTAGCAGCCCATGATCAAGGGCATTTCTTCGCCTTGTTCGCTGGTGTAGGTGGCGCCCATTGCTTGGGAGTATTTGGTGCCTAATTGGAAGATGTGGCCGACTTCGATGCCTCGGGCGGTTTGCAAGGTTTGTTCCGGGTTGTGCACTGCCCGATCGCCTTTTTGGGCCTTCCTGACATCTACTGCTAAACTCGGCAAGGGAAATTCTTTGCCCCAATTAGCACCGACAACGTGGTATCCTGACTCGTTAGAACCAGTGACAAAGTTGGTGATATCGACAGCAGTGCGATCGACCAAACGCAAAAACTTAGAATTTACCTGCTTACTCCCAGCAATATAATCATCAGCAACATCCGGAGCCATATAACCCAGAGGCAAAGATTTAGCCGCCCATTTCCCTTGAGCTTCTGCATCAGGAACCGTCAAAAACAAAACAGTTTTAGCTTGATAATTTCCCGCTATTTTTGTCAACTCATTCAACAACTTTACCTGATTCACATCTTGGTCGCCGCGAATACTTACCAATACCAAGACAGTCATGCCATTATCATAAACAGCCTGATAAAGCACATTTTTGACAACTTGCGTCCGAGAACACTTCAAAAACTTGCAAAGTTTATCAATTGTGTCAGTTCCCGGCGTTTCCCGCTTTTCAAAAGTTGCAAAGGGCGACTGTTCCGCATCAGCAGGCATCGACACAGCCTTTTCCACATTAGCAGCATACTGACCGTCTTCAGTATAGAGAACTTCATCCTCGCCCGCTTCTGCCAGCACCATAAACTCTTGAGAACCAGAGCCGCCAATTGCACCCGAATCCGCATCTACTGCTCGGAATTCCAAACCCGACCGGCGCAGCATATTGCTGTAAGCTTGAGCCATATCCTGATAAGTTTTCTTCAAGCTTTCTTCGCTCGTGTGAAAAGAATAGCCATCTTTCATAATAAATTCGCGACCGCGCATCAACCCAAAACGCGGGCGAATTTCATCGCGAAACTTAGTTTGAATTTGATAAAGGTGTACGGGCAATTGCCGATAGGAACGAATCATATCTTTAGCAATTGTAGTAATCACCTCTTCGTGAGTTGGCCCGAGTCCAACTTCTCGCTGCTGCCTGTCTTTCATGGCAAACATGATACCTTCAGCTTGAGTGTAGGTATCCCAGCGGCCGGATTCCCGCCACAAATCGGCAGGTTGCAGTTGCGGGAGGAGACATTCTTGAGCACCAGTCGCGTCCATTTCTTCGCGTACAATTTGGGAGACTTTTTTGAGAACTCGCCACATCAAAGGGAGATAAGCGTAAATGCCGCTACCGATGCGCCGGATGTACCCAGCACGGAGTAATAGTTTGTGGCTGGGGATTTCTGCTTCTGCAGGGTCTTCCCGCAGGGTGACGAAAAGCATTTGAGAGAGTCGCATGGCTGATTTCCTTAAAATACCGGATGATTGTAATCTCAGATTAACTTCTGATATTATCAGAACTCAGCCTGATTTGATTAAATCTCTGAATAAAATTTGGGAAAATTACCAAAAAGGTATGACAGCATTTGATAATTGTCACCATCCTACTCTGCAATCTCAGTGGATTGCCTTAAAAGATGAAAACCGTTGACAGTTGATGCTTGACAGTTGACAGCTTGCCCTAAAAGCTGGTCGTTGGCTTGACAGTTGAGAATTGATAGTTGATGGCGAGGTTTTTAAACAGTTTATAGCTGACAATTATCATGACCAGATTTATTCACGACCAATTCGCAAAACAATATCTCAAAGAACTATTAACCCCTCTCGGCAATGTCGAAACCAGCCGCGACATTGCTGGAGAAGTGAGACAGATTGACGTTTTCTTTGCCCCGAAAGCGGAACCTGATGTCGAACCAACAGCCCTCGGTATTCTAGGTCAAATCGCAGCAAAAGCCGCTGTGTTGGAACCATTCCGCAGTAAGCGTGCAAGCCGGAGAAATTCGCAGTTGTCTGGGAAAACTCTTTGATGTCCACGCCGAATATGAACGCATCGCAGCCAGAGAAAATACCCGGATTGTAGAGGCAGACTTGCCCCAACTTTGGATACTGTCGCCGACGGTTTCCGACGCGATGCTAGCTGGATTTGGGGCGATTCCCGAACCAGAAAATTGGGTAAGTGGAGTTTATTTTCTGAGTCCGTCTCTGAAAGCAGCAATCATTGCGATTCACCAACTCCCCCGCACTCCCGAAACGCTGTGGCTGAGGGTTTTGGGGAAGGGAAACGTCCAAAAGCAAGCTATTGCTGAATTGAGAGAATTACCCTCTGATAATTTCTTTCGGTTGAGCGCGTTAGAATTGTTGTACAACTTGCGAACGATTTTAGAAGTCCGCCAAGACATAGATCGAGAAGATCGGGAGTTAATTATGGAACTGTCACCCCTCTATTTGCAACGACTTGAAGATGCAACTCAGCGAGGTATCCAGCAAGGTATCCAGCGAGGTATCCAGGAAGGTATCCAGGAAGGTATTCAAGAAGGTCTCCAGCGAGGTATCCAGGAAGGTATGCAGCAAGGTATGCAGCAAGGTATTCAGCGCGGTATTCAGCAAGGTATGGAGCAAGTTCAGCGCACTAAACGCCTGATGGTTGAGAGTCTACTACAAGTGAAATTTGGCGAGATTGATGAAGAATTAACCCAAATAATCGAGCCTTTGATTCTACTAGAAGCCCTCGAAATCACGCGAATTATCATGCAGCTCGATCGCACTGAATTACTAGCTCGTTTTGATATGTCGAAAAACCCACCGGAATCCTAACTCAGCAGCGCACTCTACGATATGTAGGGTACGCTCAATATCACTTGACTGTTTATTATAGATCGAGAAGATCAGGAGTTGATTATGGAACTGTCACCCCTTTATTTGCAACGACTTGAAGAAGCAACTCAGCGAGGTATAGAGCAAGGTATCGAGCAAGGTATGCAGCAAGGTATCGAGCAAGGTATCGAGCAAGCTATCGAGCAAGCTATCGAGCAAGGTAAACGCCTGATCGTTGATAGTATTTTACAAGTGAGATTTGGCGAGATTGATGAAGAATTAGCTCAAATAATCGAGCCTTTGATTCAATTAGAAACCCTCGATGATTGCACGCGGTTGACTATGCAGCTAGATCGATCGCAATTATTAGCTCGTTTTCAGCCTGAAAATCAAACGGAATCCTAAAGAGACAGCGCACTCTACATATTGTAGAGTGCGCCGCATCCCACTTTACTACTATTGATAATTGGTAGCCATCGCCTCCGCCTCAAACTTGCCTTTTTTGGGCTAACTCTACGGCTACTCCTCCCAAATCAACTCATTTCTGACTTTAGACGGATTTATTCTTCAGCTTAAAGAGCCATAATCAGCAGTAAGGATGAGATAACTAGAGAACTGATTTACTACTTATCCGGATTTCACGAATCAAGGCTTGCGTAAGATAAAGCCTGACGAAACAAACCACCATCTAAAAAGTTCCAAATCCCCTACTTAAAAGTTAGGGGAAAATTTAAATATGCCTAAGTCGGCATCAAACTTTAGGAGGTAAATTATGTTTGAAAGCGAGTTATTCATGTCGCTGTACAGTCCCAAACTCAATATTGCTCAAATGCCAATAGAAATAGACGTGCCGTTTGACCACCCCAATATCGGAGGGCTGATGTTTCTGAGTCCTCAGTTTTTCGTGGCATTAATTGCCGGAGTCATCATGGCTTTCGGCTTCCAATTCCTGTTAACAAATTTCTCGATTGCCGCCAAAATCTCCAATTGGGATGAGGCTTTACCCGACACTGACGATGATGGCGAGTCCGAAAGTTTAGGCAATAAAGTTCGCAAGATCGAAGGCTTAGTCGGAGGTTGGATTTTAGTCACAGTTAACCTAGCTTTATTCTTAGCTTGTTTTCTGGCGGTAAAACTAACTTCAATTGCCTCGGTAGACGGCGCGGCAATTATTGGTGTGGTCATTTGGTCGGCGTACTTTTTAACGCTGGTATGGCTCGGTTCTAGCGCCGTCGGTTCGATGATTGGTTCCTTGATCAAAACTGCTTTTTCAGGCATTCAAGGCGTCATGGGTACTGCGGGTGCTGCGATCGGCGGCAAGATGGCCAGCGACCAAATGGTCAACACTGTAGAAGCATCTGTGGCTGCTGTGCGCCGCGAGTTGGGCTCGGCTGTAGACCCTGATAGCATTCGCGAAACAATCCAAGATTATGTCGGTTCTTTGCAGTTGCCGAAGCTGGATGTTAAGGAAATTCGCGGTCAATTTGAAAAATTGCTGGGCGATGCCGATATCAAATCTTTGGCTGGAAGCGACGTTCTCAAGAATGTTAACCGCCAGACTTTTGTGGATTTAATTAGCAGCCGCACTGACTTTTCTAAGGATGAAATAAGTCAAGTAGCTGATCAACTCGAAGGCGTTTGGAAGCAAACCTTCGGCAACCAACAAGAGAAGAAAGACCCGAATTTAGAGTTAGTTGATTTTCTCAAGTTTGCAGCTCCCGATTTGCTGAAGTCTGACGAACTCAACGCCAAACTCTCTCAAATTCTCGAAAGTAGAGAAAATAAATCGACATCCAGCAGCAGCGGCGGCATGAAGCGAGCGATGCAGATGGGTGTGGAAGCTCTTGTCGGCACTGTTTTGTCGCGGACTGATTTGTCGGATTTGGATGTGGAAAAAATCTCTGGTCAGTTGCAGCAACTGACAGAAAAAGGGAAGGAAACAGCTAAATCTGTGGCTTCTAAGGTGGGCGATAAACTGCCTGCGCTGCCTTTCAATACCGCTAAGGCTGATGTGGAAAATTACTTGCTGAATGCCCAACCTTGGCATCTCAATCGAGAAACGATAAAGCAGGAATTTAGGGATGTTATTTACGATCCCGAAGCTTCTCCGGGGGCAGTTTTGCGCCAGTTAGAGATGTTTAATCCCGAGTATTTTGTAGGGATTCTGGGCCGCCGCGAGGGGTTTAGTCAGGAACAGGCGGCGGAAATTGCCGAACAGCTTGAAAGTGTCCGCCAAGAAGTTTTGGAAATCGTGAAAGCTGCTGCTGGTGACGAACAGTCTCAAGATTTGCGCGGCCGGATTGAGAATTATTTGCGATCGACTGGTAAGGAAGAATTGAATCCTGAAGGTATCGAGAAGGACTTCCAAGCGCTGTTGGACGATCGCGATGCTGGTTTTGAGGCTTTGCGCGATCGCCTGTCGCAGTTTGACCGCGATACTTTGGTACAATTGCTCGGTCAGCGCGAGGATTTCAGCCCCGAGGAAGCGGATCAGTTAATCGGGCGGCTGGAAAGTTCGCGCGATAGCGTAATTTCCAAAGCTCAAGAATTGCAAGAGCAAGCGAAATCGAAAGCGCAAGAAGTGCGCCAAAAGGTAGAAGAGTATCTTCGCAATACTAATCAGGAAGAACTCAATCCTGAAGCGATCGAGCGCGAGTTTCAAACGCTATTAAACGACCCGGAAGCCGGATTTAAAGCGCTGAAAGAACGCTTATCTCAATTCGATCGCGATACGCTGGTGCAACTGCTGTCGCAGCGCCAAGACCTCAGCGAAGAACAGGTAAATGGAGCGATCGACAAAATCGAATCCGTGCGCGACAACATTATCAACGCGCCGCAAATTGTTGCAGATCAAGCTAAGCAGCAGTACGAGGAAGTTACTGGAAAGATTGGCGAGTACCTGCGCAATACCAACCTGGAAGAACTCGATCCAGAAGGCATCAATCGGGATTTGACCAAATTGTTGGAAAATCCGAAAGAAGGCGCTTTGGCGCTGCGGGAAAGGCTGTCTCAGGTCGATCGCGAAACCTTGGTCAAGTTGCTTTCGCAGCGGGAAGATTTGAGCGAAGAACAAATCAATCAAACGATCGATCGCGTGCAAGATTCGATTCGCAGCATCGTGAAATCGCCCCGCCGCTTGGCATCTCGCGCTCAAAAAAGTGTCAAGGATTTCCAAGGAAGTTTGGAAAATTATCTGCGGAATACCGACAAGGAAGAGCTCAATCCAGACGGTATCAAGCGCGATTTGCAGTTGCTGTTTAGCGAACCGGGAACGGGGATGCAAAGTTTGGGCGATCGCCTGAAGCACTTCGATCGCGGTACGCTGGTAGCCTTGCTGTCGCAGCGGGAAGACATCTCCCAAGAGGAAGCGAACCAAATTGCCGATCGCATTGAATCTGTGCGCAACGAGTTTGTCGAACAAATTCAAATGGTGCAAGACAAGTTCCAGTCAACAATTGACGGTATCTTTGGGAAAATCCGGGATTACCTCAATTCGCTCGATCGCCCAGAGCTCAACTACGAAGGCATTAAGCGGGACTTCCGCAAAGTGTTTGACGATCCGCAGGCCGGATTTGACGCCATTAAACAGCGTTTAGGTGAGTTCGATCGTGGTACTTTAGTAGCGCTGCTGAGTTCTCGCTCCGATATTTCCGAGACAGACGCTCACCGAATTGTTGACCAAATGGAAGGAGCGCGGGACAGCGTTTTATTGCGATCGGAACGCCTGCAAACTGAAGCCAAAAAACGCATCAAAGACATCCGAAACAAGACCAAGCAGCAAGCAGAAGATGCGCGCGAAGCCGCCGCAACCGCTGCTTGGTGGCTGTTCGGTACGGCTCTAACTTCTGTGGTTGTTTCGGCTTTGGCTGGAGCAATAGCAGTCGGCGGTATTTCGGGTTTGTTTAGCTAGACTTTCCACAAGTTTCCATTAAAGTTCTCCTGATTCTAGGCTGGCTGTTTGCCAGCCTATTTTCTTTGAAATCCTATGATCTCCGTTCCAACGGCAAAAAAAGGTTCGATCTCAAACTAATTAACCTGAGACATATCGCATCATCCTTTAGTTGTAAATTTCCTAGCAGATTCCGCACCTCAATCCTTAATTACTGTCCGGGATCATCTCTACCTTAAGCAAGATTCTAGCGTCGGTATTTATTCGCTAACTTTTATTAAGTAGCAAAAAAAGTTTTCTCAATAAGAAAACTGAGCAATACATATTATTTTGGAGGCTTCAATGGCATTTACTACTGCCGGCGCTTACGACCAAGGCAAAGCAGATATTCAGAGCTTAAGTGTAGACGACCAATTAGGTTTGCTGTGGTTTGTTTATACCGAACTGGGTAAGTCAATAACACCAGCAGCTCCCGGTGCTTCCGGTTCCGAAATCGCTCAGGGATTGTTCGAGCAAGTCAAGCCACTTCCCCATGAAGCACAACTGCAAGTAATGCGCGACATTGCCTCAAAAGCCAATACAGAAATCAGCCGGATGTACGGCTCGATGAGTCCTGAAACCAAACTGGCTTTTTGGTATTTCCTAGCAGTAGGAATGGACGAAGGCACCATTATTCCCGTGCCTCCAGACTATCAACTTCCCGAAGCCGGAAAAGCTTTATTAGGAAAGATTCAGGGCATGGACTTTCAGCAGCAAATTGATTTCCTGCGCGGTACAGTTTTAGAAATGGGTGCCGAAGCCGCTCCGGGCGCTGGCATTTAATTTGAGTAAAGTAAGGTGGGCAATGCCCACCTACCGATTCCAGCTAATAACTGAATTCAGCGGCTCTGTTCCCGACAATTTGTGGCGCACCTGCAATTAAACGCATATCTTCGCAGCCAAATGTAAGCAATGGCTGACCTAACTTTAAACTGGAAAAATTACTCTCTTCAGGTATTTCTACTTCGCCTTTAATCGAGCCGATGCGAGACTGAAATTCTCCTTTAAACATTAGCAAATTGCTGCTGCCAGCGCTAAAAACATTGCCGCTAAAAGGTACGGGTAAGGCCAAACTCTGTTTGCTGTAATTGAGACTGCACAGTTGAAGATTTCCTTGGCTAACTGTAACGCGGTAGCCTAACGGTGATGCCTTTACTGAATCGCTGCCTTCCCAACTAAATTGAGCTAATTCTTTAGGAAGTTTCCAAATTTCGCGCCCGCCAGCTACCGAATGAGGGTTGTCTACGTAGATGTGGGAAATCCAAGCGCCCCATTT
Organism: Cyanobacteriota bacterium; assembly: GCA_025362325.1. Taxonomy (GTDB): domain Bacteria; phylum Cyanobacteriota; class Cyanobacteriia; order Cyanobacteriales; family Microcoleaceae; genus Microcoleus. Next base: position 11,689 of record JANYGO010000006.1, read on the forward strand.
TCCTGCATAACTGGCGATCGCGCTTACGACAATTACAGCAGATTCCATGTATGTGTGGTACACTAAATTCAGTATATCAGCATAAAAAATGAAAGCTTATTCGATCGAGTTTCGTGAAAAAATAGTTAAAACCTATGAACAAGGTGATACATCAATCAGGAAAGTAGCCC
>JANYGO010000011.1 GCA_025362325.1 Cyanobacteriota bacterium
GGGCTACTTTCCTGATTGATGTATCACCTTGTTCATAGGTTTTAACTATTTTTTCACGAAACTCGATCGAATAAGCTTTCATTTTTTATGCTGATATACTGAATTTAGTGTACCACACATACATGGAATCTGCTGTAAATAACCGGAATGAATAGAGGCGATACCCGTACCGAATCAATGATTTGATTCCCGTTATGCAACCCTTCGGCGAAGCCGAGCGGGCGAGCTGTCAACTGTCGAGGGGTCAACTGTCAACTGTTTACTGCTCCTATGAGCCCGCGCGAGCGATAGTATGTAAAGATTTTTAATTTTTTATCAAGATATTTATCTGAATGTGACGAAATTGGCAACTCTTATAACATCTTGTGTGTTGTAGCTTTTGACACTACTATATTCAGTTATTATGGTGAAATATAAAATAATCATTAAGCCGATCGCTCTTAAGGTGTTTTTCGTCTATCGGCGGCTTGAAACACTAAGACCAACTTATCGCCCAGCTAGCCCATTAAGTGCGTATTTACGCTCAACGAGGTTTTATGACTCCAGTCATGTTACGCCAACTCTGGTCATTAATTGAGACCACCCAAGCGACTCTGTTAGTCAATTTGGATGATGACACCCTGGTACAGTGGCTGCTGAAGCAGTTAAAGACTAACTCTGCGCTTAATGGGAAAGAAACAGATTTGTTGAACGAGTACATCGAGTCTCGGCTGTCGCTAATCCGCGATTTAGCTGAGCAGCGCCTAGCACCAGAGCGGTTCTGAGCGCATTAAATCAAAATTGGCATAAATATTACAGGAAAGTTCGATCGCTCGGGCAAAAAAATAGCAGGCGGGTAGCCGGTACACTTGTCAGGGTGCAACACCGGGTTCAGAATGGTGAATTTAAAGTCGTCGGCTGTTGTAGATTGCCGATCGCCACAGTTCTCGACAGCTACAAGGTAGGATCGTCAGGAAAGCGTTCTACTAAAATCTATGCGTAAATGGGGATTTCTGTTGCTGGCAAGTGTGTTGTTAGTGGCACCGCTGGCATCTTGTAGGGATCGATTGGCACAAGTCGGACAAAATACAGCAACAACTACGGCTGAAGGCAAATCGCAACAAGGTTCGAGCCGGATAGATACAATTGTCAGCCGCGGCAAACTGATTTGCGGCGTTAGTGGCGAATTGCCAGGTTTTAGCTTTGTAGACGAAAAAGGCAAATATTCGGGACTCGATGTTGATGTTTGCAGGGCTGTAGCGGCGGCAATATTTGACGATCCCGAAAAAGTCGAGTACCGAAAGCTGAACGCCAAAGATAGATTTACAGTTTTGCAGGCCGGAGAAATTGACATTCTGAGCCGTAATACCACCTTCACGGCTAGCCGCGACAGCACTACGGGACTGGAATTTGCCCCAATTATCTTTTATGACTCTCAAAGCATCATGGTCAAAAAAGATAGCGGCATCAAAAGTTTAAAAGATTTTGCGGGCAAATCTATCTGCGTGCAGACAGGTACGAGCACCGAACAAAATTTGTCCGACCAAATGCGAAAATTAGGAGTCAAATACACTCCTGTCGTATTTGAAGATGTGAATGCTACCTTTGCGACGTATCAAGAAGGTCGGTGTCAAGGTGTTACTGCCGATCGATCGCAACTTGTATCCAAACGCACAACTCTACCGAATGCTGAGAATAATGTTGTTTTGCCGGTGGTGATGTCAAAAGAACCATTGGCCCCAGCGGTAAAAAGCGGCGATGCGAAATGGGCGGATGCGGTGAGATGGATTATTTTCGCGGCGATTGAAGCTGAAGATTTGGGCATTAACTCGGGAAATGTAGATCAAACTGTGGCCAGCACTACAGACCCGAACGTCAAACGTTTGTTAGGAAAAGAAGGAGATTTAGGTAAAGGTTTCGGACTCCCGAACAACTACGCCGTCAGCATTGTGAAGAAAGTGGGGAATTACGGGGAAATGTACGATCGCAACCTCGGCCCGAAAAGTACACTTAAGTTAGACCGGGGTCAAAACAAACTCTGGAAAGATGGGGGTTTGCTGTACTCGCCGCCCTTCCGCTAATTTCATCAGGACTTAGACGCGCTTCCTCTGAGAAACCGGGTTTTTTACCAAAATCCTGTGTCGGAGTCACGAGGAGATTCAGGAAAAACCCGGTTTCTTTAGTCTTAGGGATAGTCAGAAACCGGGTTTTTTACCAAAATCCTGTGTCGGAGTCACGAGATTCAGGAAAAAACCCGGTTTCTTTAGTCTTGATCCACCCAAGACTGGATTTGTAATTGCGCTAATAATTTAAGTTATGAATACAGAACCTCAAGACACCAAAACTCAGAAATCATCCAAATTCCAAGATATATCCACACTACTGCGGGACGATCGCTTCTGGAAAATAGCCGGACAGGCGATCGCCCTAATTTTAGTAATCACAGTCATCGCGATTCTCTGGGACAACCTCAGCGCCAATTACGCGCAACTGGGGATTGCATTTGGATTTGACTTTCTCAATTCCCAAGCATCCTTTGACATCGGCGAAAGCGTGATTCCCTACAGTCCAGAAAACAGTTACAGACAAGCTTATTTTGTGGGTTTAATCAACTCGCTGCGGGTGATGGGTTTGGGGCTCATTTTCGCAACAATTGCGGGTTTGACTGTAGGAATTGCGCGCCTTTCCGACAATTGGCTGCTGCGGAGTTTAGCTGGTTTGTACGTAGAAATTGTGCGAAATACGCCGTTATTGCTGCAATTGTTTTTCTGGTATTTTGCAGTGTTCATTTCTCTACCCAAACTGGAAGACAACCAGCAGATGCGCGGGCCGATTTACTTGACAAATCGCGGCATTGCTATACCTTGGCCTGCGCCTTTGCCGGGTTTTGAGATTTGGTTGATTTTGCTAACTGTGGGAGTTTTGGCGGCGGCGGGGCTGTGGATGTGGCGGGCGCGGGTGATGCTGGAAGAAGCTAAGCCGGGAAGACAGTTGTTTTGGGCTGCTGGTGCGATCGGCATCAGTGCAATCATAGCTTTGATTATTACCAAAAATCTGCCTTTCCGCGTCGATTTCCCGCGCCTGACACCAGAATTGCAACTCGAAGGAGGATTAAAATTAACTCCCGAATTTGCAGCCTTGGTGACAGGACTCAGCTTGTATACTGCGAGTTACATTGCAGAAATTGTCCGCGCCGGAATTCAGTCAGTATCGCGGGGCCAGTGGGAAGCGGCCAAGTCTTTGGGGCTGAAATCTGGAACAATCATGCGGATGGTAATTTTGCCGCAAGCTTTGCGGGTGATTATTCCACCTTTAACCAGTCAGTATCTGAATTTAGCGAAGAATTCGAGTTTAGCGGTGGCGGTGGCTTATCCCGACGTTTACTTTGTGGTGGGTTCTCCGACTTTGAATCAGACCGGTAGGGCGATCGAAACAATG
>JANYGO010000012.1 GCA_025362325.1 Cyanobacteriota bacterium
CGTAAGTTTTCGCCCACTACTACCAAGATGGTTGACGTTTTACTAGCTACTGCGCTTGATTTAGTTAATATTAAGCACTTTAAAAACTGGTTTACAAACTGCTGCTACTGTACTGCATAAACCTGGAATCCGCTGTATTATCCTCTAGAGAATCCAGCGCCGTTATTTGAGATAATTGATGGCAGATATTCTCGGTACTAGCAAGTGCAATTAGCAACTAACGGTTTGTTAGAGATTGCTTTTGAGCATTGGTTTTCGATCCCTTATTTTTATGAAAAACTAACTGATGGAGAACCAGAAGCAATTTTGATTTTTGAGAAAATCAGAGAACTTATGAACGCTGAAGCTGCAATTCCTTAACCTCAACCTTTCTCTATTCAAGAATTGCTGGCGATTTCTCCGTTGTCGCCGGATAACTTAGCGAAAGTTGCTGGTTGATACAATCGCGGTAAGGTGCGCCCCCGCACCCTACATTTATTTGAAAACATCTTTCCGCTTTTGCAGCACTAAGGTTACGGTTAAATAAACTGCTGCGTGCAATCCTAAAATTCCCCAATTCAAAGCTAAGTTTTGCCAAGTTGGTTCGTAGACGGCGCTTTTCTCGAATAACTGCGGTAGGATTGTACGATCGGGCAATTCGATCGGCTTCGGCACCATCGCGTTCACGTTAACCAAGCTACCGTAAGCACCCACAGACCACCGGCTGACCGTCAACCACGAGATATACCGACCGATTTTCTCGATTTTAAACAAACTTCCCAGACTGAACAAGACTCCCGAAAAAATAATTTGCGGCACCAACAGCAAAGGCAAAGCACTGTTCGCTTGACTGCCATTTTTCACAAATGCCGATACCATCAATCCCAAACTCATGCTAGCCAGCAGCGTTAAAAATACTGTAATTCCCAAACCCAGCGGCCAAGCGATTATATCCGGTGACGGCTGTTTAAAGCCAATTAAAATTACTCCTGTCATCAGCAGTGTTTGCAGCAATGCCAATCCCGCCAGCACTACAAACTTGGAACCAACATAGGGGAACAAACCTAAATTGACCAGTCTTTCTCGCTGGTAAACGGCTGATTCTTTGACAATTTCTTGCAGAGAACTTGACAAACCTACCCAAATAGCTGCCGATGTAAATACAAACAAAATTCGCAGCGCTAAAAAAGCGAGGGCTGGGTCATCTGTATTGCCTGTTACCAACGGTTCTATATCTTTGATTCCCGCCAGCAAAATCGGGCAAACGGCAGCAGTTAACAGTCCTAAACCCACATTAACCGGGTCGCGTAAAGTTAGCTGGAAATAGCGATGGGCGAGCACCAACAGTTGTTTAATTGGGGAAACTCGGGCCGGTTGGGGAAGTTTGACGGGAGGGGCTTGTTTTTGCGGTGCTTTTGGACTCAGGGGCGCGGCAACGTAGCGCTGGTGATAAGCGGAATTGCGATATTTGTTTGCCCATTCTTTGATAACTGTTTCGCTGGTTTCTAGCTGGTTGTAGATTTTGGAAAAGTCCGCTTGACCTACTCCAAAGAAGTTGGGGGCATCTGCTGGCGGGCCGAAGTAGCAAAGGTAGCCGTTGCGGCCGAGAAAAACTAGCCGATCGCACAAATTGACATTTGCCGTAGCGTGCGTCACCAAAACCACCGTCCGCCCTTTATTTGCCAAATTCCGCAGCAGTTCCATCATCGTTTTGTCCAACCCAGGATCGAGTCCGGAAGTCGGTTCGTCCAAGAAAAATAACTTCGGATCTGCCAACAACTCGACACCGATGCTCACCCGCTTTCTCTGGCCGCCGCTGAGTTTTTTGATAAAAATATCCCGCTTGTGCGACATATCAATATCTGCCAGCGTCTTTGTCAAAGCTTGCTCGACATCAGTATCCGGCGGCAGTCGCAATTTAATTGCATAAGTCAGGGCTTCTTCGACTGTCAATTCGCCGTGAACTACATCATCTTGCGGCACGTAACCGATTAAAGAACTGTATGATGCAAAATTTTTTCGCAATTCTTCTCCGTTGACATAAACTGCGCCGCGAGTTGTGGTTTCAATCCCCAGCAAAGTCCGCATTAATGTAGATTTTCCCGCGCCGCTTCCTCCAACTAACGCCACTAATTGTCCGGGTTCAATGGTTAGGGAAATATCGTTAACAAAAGGTCGAACTAAGTTTATTGCTTCTAAGCGGATCGGATTTCCCGGATCGAGGACGGTGATTTCTTCATTTTGATAAATTAGCAGAAAAGGGCCGATGCGAATTTTGGCACCTTCGGTTAAAACGGCTGTTTTTTTGATGCGTTGGCCGTTAATAAACACGCCGTTAGCGCTGTTGTTGTCTGTGAGTATGTATTCTCCGCGTTTGTTTGCATCGATCGTACAATGGCTGCGGGAGACGATCGGCGAATTTAACTCTAGCGTAGAATTGCGATCGCGCCCCAAGACGACCGATCGATTTCTCAGAGACACAGACTCCCGCGAACCCAAAGCGGCCAGCGCCGGACTTCCGGGATTGAAATAAGTCACCCGCACCGGATTTCTCAAATCTTTACCAATCCGCAACTCGATTCCGTGCTGCAAAATGCAGCCTCGATCGGGAGTTACAAGAGTTTCAGCAGGAAGTACAAATAACCCGCCAGTGCTGGGTTTGACGCCATCGCCGTCATAGATGCGGTAGTCGTCTCCTTCTTGGCGCAAAATCGCTTGACATCTCGACAGCTTCTCCCAATCTTGAGGAACCAGCAAGTCAGCTTTGTCGGGATCTCGCCCCAGTGCGTGTTCAGTCTTTGTCAGTTCCAAGCGTACCACTTCGCCTTGATAGTCGATTTCTAAATAGGGGCTCGCGATTAAGTTTGTTTTTTTGTGGGTGTAACCTGTCATAGGATTTTAGGTTTGAGATTTTTGATTTTAGATTGGGCGAGAATTCAGTATTCAAAACATGAGTAATGTTATATCATGTTTAATAATCAATGCTGACAAGCACCGCACTAATCCCAAGCTGTCCAGAATTCGGATAGCTTTCAGGAAGCTGCTTTGGCACGAGATACTATTTCTACCAAGCTAATTCCTCCCTACCATGAGCTACTGCATTAATCCCAACTGCCGCCATCCAGAAAATCCTCCGACTATCAACTTTTGCCAAAGCTGCGGCTCAAAGTTGTTAATAGACGAACGCTATCGGGTAATTACTGTTTTGGGACAAGGAGGCTTTGGCAAAACTTTTGAAGTTAGAGATAGAGACGGGAATCGGAAAGTTTTAAAAGTTCTCACTTACATCGAACCTAAAGGGGTAGAACTGTTCCAGAAAGAAGCTAACGTTTTGCAGCGGCTGAGGCATCCGGGACTTCCGGCAGTGGAATCTGACGGCTATTTTACTTTCAAGCCTAACGATACTAGCAACTCCTTGCACTGTCTGGTGATGGAGAAAGTTGAAGGTAAGAATTTGCAGCAGTGGTTGGAAAGTGAGAGTTATCGACCTATCGACTCGCACCTAGCTATTGACTGGTTGACACAACTGACGGAAATCTTGAATCTCGTTCACAATCAAAATTATTTTCACCGGGATATTAAGCCGCCGAATATCATGCGCCGGTCGAGTGGAAAATTAGTATTAGTTGATTTTGGGGCGGTGCGGGAAGTTACAGAAACTATTCAGAGAGCAACTGGAGAAGTAACTCGAATTTCTTCAGCGGGTTACACTCCCGAAGAACAAAAAAAGGGCAAAGCTGAGCCGCGTTCTGATTTTTTTGCTTTGGGTCGGACTTTTGTGTATTTGCTGACGGCTCAAGAACCGAAAAATTTGCAGGAAGATTCGCGATCGGGCAAATTGATTTGGCGGAATTTGGCGACTCAAGTATCGAAGCCGCTAGCAGATTTAATTGATGATTTGATGGGTTATTTTCCTAAAGACAGGCCGAAAGATACGCAAGTTCTTTTGCAGCGTTTGGCTAAACTGAGCTTACGCCCGCCATCGCCATCTCCCTCGCGGAGAAATCCTAGATTTGCTTTGGGGTGGAAGCAGGTTGTCATTGGGACGGGAGTTGCTGGGGCGATCGCAGCTTCCGCCTTCGCAATGCAAAATTTCTCTAAAACTCAAGCTGACAAGTTCTTAACTTATCAAAGTTCCGCCTATAATTTTAAAATCAAATATCCTGAAAAGTGGGAAAAACAAGAGTTGCAAAACCCAGTGATTAACGATGTGGTTGTATTCATTTCACCCAAAAAGAACACCGCCGATCCTTATCAAGAACAAATTACTATCACCATCGAAGATTTACAGCACAAGCCAATGTCTCTAGATGAGTACAATAAGTTGTCTGTCGCTCAAATTAAAAATAATTTTACAGATGTTAAGATTTTAGAAGAAAATTCTAAAACTGTGGCTAACAATCGAGGTTATACTGTAGTTTTTGATGATAAAGACGGACAAACTAATACCAAGAAAATGCAAACTTGGACGTTGATGAATAATAAAGCTTACGTGATTACTTACACTGCGGAGAAATCCGAATATTCGGACTATTTGAAAACGGCTGAAAATATGATGAATTCCTTTGAGATTAACTAATTCAGTTGTTTGTAGTAAGGACTTTAGTCCTGATTTTATCAGAGAAGAGAGGACTGAAGTCCTCACTACGAACCTGGAAAGGACTGAAGTCCTCACTACGAACCTGGAAAGGACTGAAGTCCTCACTACGAACCTGGAAAGGACTGAAGTCCTCACTACGAACCTGGTTGATTTTGCCACTTTTTGCCGAAATCTGTTAGCGTTTCTTTGGGAATTTGCTGTTGCAACCATTCCAAAGCTCGATTTTGGTGGGGGTGGAGGCCGGCGCGATCGTACACTTTGCAAACATCCACCAAATTTATCGGTTTGTTACCGGCTCTTGCGATCAATTGAGTGCGCCACTCTTGGGCAAATTTCTCCATGGTTTGGGCGGGAATTCTGCCCTGCAACCACTCTAATGCTCTCTCTTGGTGGGGAGTTTGACCCGTGAGGTCGTAAGTGTTGCAAACATTCACTAAGCTCAAAAATCCGATCGGCCCGGAGGCCCTAGTTTGAGGTGGATTTACCCTGGCTGCGGGAGTAGGTGCAGGCCTTGTCGCAGGTGCCGGCTGGGTTACTACATTTTGCTGCGGCAAACTGCTAGCAGTTCTGAGTTCCGTACCCACACCGCAAGCTAAATTTCCCCTGCCGTAAGTGGGATCGGAAGGGCGAACATTGATTGCTGTTGTGGCTTCGCAGACAATCGAGACAGTCGCCGGATTGCTTAAACTGGCGTTTTCCTCCAAGAAAATCGCTCCCACATAAGCTTTCTTATCGGCAGACTTAGGTATTGCGTAGTGAAAAGCGCCTCTGGTAGTGGTGCGAATTGCGAAGTTGTAATCCTGTGGCAATAAAATACTAAAGCTTTTGGCGATCGACGCCACAGAATTGAGAAAATCGCGGTTGCGAACCACATAGGTTTGCTGGCCGCGAACCATTGAACTAATTGCCGACTCCGCAGGTGATTGTACTTCTCTAGCGACAATGGGTTCTGGTTCTGGCACTAAAGCCTGCGGCTGTTGTACTTCCGGCGGCTGGGCTGCGGCTGCGGGTGCGGCTGCGGGTGCGGGTGCGGGTGCGGGTGCGGGTGCGGGTGCGGGTGCTGGCGTTATCGGCGGTGGAGGTGCTATTTGCACGGGGGGGTTCTGGGCTGAGGTCGATCGAGCATTACTCCCTATTTTGCCCCGTCTCGCCAGAAATATCTCAAAAGGAACGCCGTAATTCTCTACAGCCTGTTGAAGCCGCACGTCAGCTTTGCCGTGAGTTGCCACCAAACGGCCGTTGCTATCGACAACCGGGCCGCCGCTCATGCCGGGGAGAGAGGCGCCGTCGTAGGATAGTTCGTAACCTTCACGAGAACCGGGGGCTCTACCGTTGACGTTGACAGGGTAAAAGCGATAGCCGCGTTTGGTATCAAATTGTCCGGGACTGGGATAGCCTGCTACATAAACTGTTGACCCAGGCTGCAAATTTGCAGAGGTCGCAGTTTGAGCGACTCCGTAGTTATTCTTGCTTTGGAACTGCAACACTGCTAAATCTGTTCCCGGCACGTTTATGGCTTCGTAGATTTTGTAGCGCATCCCGTCGCCAGTTTGAATAAAGCATTCACCAGTCGTTGCTACGACGTGATTGGCAGTGAGGACAGTGTAATTTTCACCTTGACGCTCAATTATCGATCCCGATCCCTGACAATCGCCAGCGATCATTACTGTAAACTTTTTGGCAATTTCCCCGATCTCGGTTCGTTCTAGTGCTGTTGCTGCCAGAATTTGCACTGAGACGATCGCCACCGCCCCTACCAATGTTGTGGAAATTCTGCTATAAAATTTCGTCATTGTCCAATTATTTAGTTTAGTTTAAGCAATCGTAGGGCGGGTTTGTAGATATTTTCGATCGCGCGATCGTCCCCACCAAACCAAGCACACTCAATCGCGCCTATTTTTTCACAGAATTGGTTGTCATTTCCAGCCCTGAAGGTGCTAGCTGCTTGAAAGTGTCGATCGGAATTCCCCAACTGTACTTGCTCATCTCCTCGCGCAACGCTGCATTCGGTTCAGTGCCGTCTTTATACTGATAGGGGTCTCCCCACAACGGGTAAGCATGGACGCCGTTAACGCCCACCAGCTCGCCTCGAGAGTTCAGCAGCGGCCCGCCGCTCATGCCTTTTTCTATATCATTGGTGTAACCAATTTGATAGCCACCTTCCAAAGCTTTGTCGAGCACCCGCCAAACTTTGCCGGTTTTGAACACAAATCCTCGGTCTTTTAAACCTTCTTCTGTAAACGGAAAACCGCCTGCAAATACTTCATCCCCAACTTTCGGCACAGCACCCGGCTTAGCTGTCGTGTATTCAGCGCTGCTGCTAAAGCGCAACAATGCTAAATCGTTGCCTTTAAAATTAGCGTCTTTGACGAAGGTTGCAGGGTAAATTTTATTGTCTGGAGTTTGGATTTGGTAGGGAGCTTTCCCGGCTTTGAGGACGTGTTCGTTGGTCAGTACGGTGTACTGCGAGCCCTGCTTGCGAATGGCGATTCCAGTTCCTGCAACTTGTCCGGACGATCGCACCCTGACAGCTATCGACTCAGCTTGCTGCTGCAATCGCTGTTGCTCCAAATCGACTGGCAGTTGTTTTAAGGAATTTTTGGCAGGCAAAAGTTGTGCCGGCAGCACCATTGAGATGCCACTGATACAAGTTGCCAAGATTAGTGAACGCCAATCCATGTTTGTTTAGCTCGCAGTTTCTTTGCTACTTTTACCACAAACGCTCGTTGTCTGGTGCTTCGTTTTCAAACAATAGGTTGAGATTGACGTTAGCAAAGCCATTTTCGTATGTTACCAGTTGCTTTTCCCCACTCAGGTAAAGCGGCTGCTTGGAGGCGCGGTTGCGCGTGTTGAGCATTTCTTCGAGAATCTGGTTGGCATTGTTGGGCCGGGGTACTGTCAGCACTACTGCTTCGGGACTCGAACAGTTGCCGCTACCTCTGGCTCTATCGACGCACAATACTTGTTGATTGTTGAACGTCCCCGCTCTCATGAAGTTGAGCTGTCCGTTGTCGTTAAACCGCTGGAATCTAGCCGATACGTCTTCGCAGCGCCGCTTGGGAGTCCACCCGGAAGCTGAGAAAGCTTCATTGTTCCAAACTATCAGCGGTACGGGGCCTTTAGCTGCCGTGCGGACTATGGTTGCGGGTTTGCCTTCGCTAATCCCGCAGAAGAATTGATTTCTGGTTTGAGCTTGGCTCGGCTGCGAGAACACAGCCGATGTACCTATGACGATCGCGGCAGCGGCCGTGCCAAATAACGGTTGTCTCATGGGGTAGCCTATATAGTTTTAATCAATGAAAGTTTTTTACGTTCTCCCCTGTTAAACCCGAGCGAGCTAACAGGATATCCCTTGTCGCATTTAGTTATTAAATTTTGCGACCCTTAACATTTAACTCTACAGTATTAAATAATATTAGTCAATCGCTGCTAAGCTGTTTTTCGAGAATTAGCTGCCTGTTATAGCCTGTGCCTTCGTTCGTTCCACAACCATATTTAATCTTTTTTTGTGGGACAGGCTTCGACGCTGTTCCCACCTCGTCCCACAACCATATTTAATCTTTTTTTTGTGGAACAGCGTCGAAGCCTGTTCATTTGTTCGATCGAACTTCTGTCAACCGTTTACGTAATAATCCCTAGTTCCCTTCGCATTCATCGCTGCTCCGAGTCGGTACAAACCGTACACGTATGCCGCAGTTCTCATACAAACTGACAATTCCTGAGATTTTTTCCAAATTGCCTCAGTTTCTTCGACCATTTTGTGCTGCAACCGCCCGTTAACTTCCTCCAGCGTCCAATAAAGTCCGCTGCGATTTTGCACCCACTCAAAATAACTAACCGTTACGCCGCCGGCATTGACTAAAATATCAGGGATTACCTGAATTCCCCGCGCTTCCAAAATCAAATCTGCCGCCGAACTAATCGGCCCGTTAGCCACTTCAAATATCAACTTTGCTTTGATATCACTGACATTTTCTTCAGTAATTTGATTCTCCAAAGCTGCTGGAATTAGCAAGTCTACATCTAATGCTAAAAGTTGCTCGTTTGTCAAGATTTCGTGTTCGACAATATTGCAAACAGAACCTTCGCAGTAAATAGCTTTGATACCTTTGTTAGCTTCTTTGAAGCGGCGGATGCTGGGAATGTCCAGCCCTTGTTTGGCATAAATTCCCCCTTGGGAATCGCTGACTGCCACAACTTTGTAACCTGCTTTCCAGAGCAATTCTGCTAATTCTGCACCGGCATTGCCAAAACCCTGCACGGCTACAGTTGTCTCCCTAGGAATTCGGTTATATTTGGGTAGGAGAGTTTGAATCACAAAAAAAGCACCCGTTGCGGTGGCGGTATCTCTGCCCAAACTGCCGCCGATTGTCACTGGTTTACCTGTCACCACTGCCGGACTGAGCTTTCGCTTAATAATACTGTACTGATCCATCATCCAACCCATAATCATCGGATTGGTGTAGACATCCGGTGCGGGAATATCGACATCTGGGCCGATGAAATCTGCGATCGCATCCACGTAACCCCGGCTCAACCGTTCCAATTCGAGTTTGGACAATTCTTTAGGATTGACAGTAATTCCGCCCTTTGCTCCTCCGAATGGTAAGTTGAGAACTGCACATTTAAAAGTCATCCAAAATGCCAAGGATTGCACTTCATCGAGGGATACTTTCGGGTGGTAGCGCACTCCTCCTTTTGACGGGCCTCTCGTATCGTCGTAGCGCACGCGATAACCTTGGAAAATTCGCAGCGAACCGTCGTCCATCCGCACGGGAATTGATACAATTAAACTGGATTTGGGATATTTGAGCCGCTCGATCGCATCCTCGGAAAGGGACACATATTTTAAGGCTCGTTCTAATGGGCGGCTGGCATCGGTAAATAATGAGTCAGACATAATAACAGTTGACAGTTGACCTGTGACAGTGGGCAGTTGACCGTTGACCTGTGACAGCTTGCCATGAGCGCAGCAGAAGGGTTGGCAGTTGTCATTAGTCATTAGTCATCAGGAAGAGGAAAGACGGGAAAAGGAAGAAAGAAGAGGGAAAATAGGGGAGTGATTTGCCGGAAAACTTTGGGTTAGGTGGTATTTGAAATTTAATTATTTGGGCTTAACTGCTGGTTTTTAGATACTTTCTCATTTAATCACGATCGCGGTTTAGTTCTGCACAAGCGCCTTCTAGTTTGTGTCGATCGACAATCCTACAGTCCCAAGCAGAGATTAAGCAAATACACTTAGAATAGAGAGAGATATTTAAGCTCAAGTAGTAATTTGAGTTCGATCGCTCAAATCACAGCCAGCCACCAGGGGAATTAAATTCTGAAATCGATCGACGCTCTAGCTGACGTTATGAACTGAATTATTATTATGGTTGGACTCCTAGCCGCGCTCTCTGCGTCTGCGGCGGGGGGTATGAGAATTGCCCTGCCCCTGCTGTTAATTGGTTTGTTGCGAGTTGACAAACTTTGGTCGGAAATACCTTTATTGTCTCAGGTTCACCCGCAAGTGGCGATATCCATCTTGGTGAGTTGGTCGCTGTTAGAGTTATTTGGTTCTAAAACCTTTGTGGGACAGCGGGTGCTGCAAACTGTACAAATTATTTTCAGTCCTATTGTAGGAGCAATTATGGGCATTGCGATCGCTCAGGTAAGTTCGATCGACGAAATTACTGCTCATCCTTGGATGCTGTGGATTATTGGTATTGTTGGAGGTTTGCTGGCGTTAGTGCTGCAACTGGTACAAGCAGGATGGTTTTACCGGCTGCGGGGTTTGCCGATGTGGGTGATTTTCGTCCAAGATGTTCTGTGTATTTCCTTGGTTTTGTTTGCCTTTGATGCCCCGCGGCAGGGAGCGTTAATTGCTATGCTGCTGCTGTGGCTGGCAATTCGCAGTTCAAAAGATTGGTACGCCTGGTACAGAAGTCAGGGAATACCGGGCGATGGGGGAAATCCCCGCCGCCGCAAGCGCGATCCAGATTAGTTTAGTCTCGATGCAAAACCCGCCCTCTTGCGGTTTTTAGACGCGCGGGGCGGGTTTTGGATCGAGATTGTTTGTCTGGTGTTGGTTCTGGTTGCAGGGCATTGGTGTCAACTTAAGCTTTTATTTAGTACCGGTCTACTGTCTGACGATTAGGCCCCGATTCCCCCTAGCCCCCCTTAAAAAGGGGGGGACAAGAGTCCTCTCAAAGTCCCCCTTGCTTTCGGGGGATGCGAGGGGGATCGAGACTTAAATACAAACCAGATATCTAAAGGATTTTAGACTTAAGTTGAGACCAATAGATTTCGGACTGAAACTGCTTCTACAGATCGATCGCACAACCGATTATTATTTAAAGCAAGCCGATCGAGTGTAACGGGCCTTGACCCGAAATTAACTCGATCACTAATGCGATAAAACCAATCATTGCTACACGACCGTTCCAGACTTCCGCCCCCGTCGTCAAACCCCACTCCCACTGCTCTTGAGGGTACATTTTGACTGTCTTGGAAGGGCGTATCACATCAGAGAATTTAACGCTGGGAGATTCTATAGATTCGATGACTAAATCGGCCAAGGCCTCAATAAACACCGGATGAGTATTCAAAGCCGGGACTCGGTAGAAATTTTCAATCCCCGACTCTTCGGCCAATTCTCGATACTCCATGTCAATTTCTTGCAGAGTTTCGATGTGCTCGGAAACAAAACTAATCGGAACTACCAACAAATCTTGGACTCCACTTTCTGCCAATTCGGTAATCGCGTCTTCGGTGTAAGGCTTGAGCCATTCCACCGGGCCGACCCGACTTTGGTAAGCGAGAGTGTGTTCGTTCGATCGATTCAAATGTTCCATAATCAGACGAGTGCAATCTTGGATCTCGCGCTGATAGGGGTCTCCAGCCTCTTCTACGTAGCTGAGGGGGACGCCGTGGGCGCTGAAAAAGATGTGAACTCGATCGGGATTTGGATTGTGGTCTAGTTCTTGGGCGATCAGTTCCGACATTGCCTGAATGTAGCCCGGCCGCTGATACCAAGAAGGAATAGCAGTATATTCAATCTGGTGGAGGTCTGGATCTTTGCCCCACATTTCTTCTAGCTGTCGGAAGCTAGAACCGCTGGTGCTGATCGAAAATTGAGGATACAGCGGCAAGATTGTCAAGTGTTCGATGCGATCGCGCTTAATTTTCGCGATCGCCTCTTCGGTAAAAGGATGCCAGTAGCGCATCCCCACGTATACTCGGGCATCCTGTCCCTTGGACTGCAAGAGTTCTTGCAGCGAAGCGGCTTGTTCTTCGGTAATTCTCCGCAAAGGAGACCCGCCCCCGATTTGGCGGTAGTTTTCCTGGGATTTCTGAAACCGCAGGGTCGAAATCAACCACGCGAGGGGTTTTTGCAGCCACGGAAACGGAATGCGAATGATTTCCGGGTCAGCAAACAAGTTGAACAGGAAAGGACGGACATCCTCGATTTGATCTGGCCCGCCCAAGTTTAATAGCAATACTCCCACACGACCCATAGCGGTTACAGTTCTCCCATTGTCTTAGTTCTGTTAATTCTCTTTATCATATATCTTAATAATATCTTAAGTCGATAGCAAGGTATACATAATTTTGACTATGGCAACAATTTTTAGAGATTTAAGTTATCGGTATCAGTGGCTCTACGATGCGATCGCGCGTTTGGCTGCTTTAAGCGTAGGTGGCGAGGCTCGTTTTCGCCAGCTAGCCTTGGAAAATTTGACCCTGGGCGCGGAAACTAAAATTTTAGACCTTTGTTGCGGTAGCGGTCAAACTACGCAGTTTCTGGTGCAATATTCCCAGGATGTCACAGGACTTGACGCTTCGCCATTATCGCTACAACGGGCCAGGAAAAATGTGCCATCAGCCAATTATGTAGAAGCTTTTGCCGAATCGATGCCTTTTGGCGACAATCATTTTGATTTGGTACACAGCAGCGTCGCCATGCACGAAATGCAGCCTGTACAGTTGAGGCAAATTTTTCAAGAAGTATACCGCGTACTCAAGCCGGGTGGTGTATTCACTTTGGTAGATTTTCATCGGCCCACAAATCTGCTATTTTGGCCAGGGTTAGCTGTGTTTTTGTGGTTGTTTGAGACTGAAACTGCTTGGGAGTTGATCGAAACTGACTTGGGGAGTTTGTTGGCTGAAGTGGGATTTCAGCCTGACAATTCCGAAGCAAGTCAACAACCAAAACTTTATGCTGGCGGCAGTATTCAAGTAATTCAAGTTCAAAAGTCAGTTGACAGTGGACAGTTGTCAGTTGTTAGTTGATCGTTGATAGTTGTCAGTTGATATTAGTGAGTGCGTGGGGAAGAAACCGGGTTTCTACGAATTTTGGGTTTAGTAACGATAAATATCGGCAGAAACCCGGTTTTTGAACTCGGCGCGGGTGAGTAAGAAACCGGGTTTCTACGAATTTTTGAGTTTAGTAACGAGAAATATCGCAAGAAACCCGGTTTCTGAGGCAGTGAGTGATCAACTGTCAACTATCAACTGTCAACTGACTAAATAAACTTTTTCGCTTCAGCCAAAGCTGCCTCAAACTTAAGCAATACATCCTTTTCTGTATGAATAACTTTCTCCTGTTCCAGCAGCGGGCGGCCAAAGCGAAAAATGCCATCCTGTTCTACGTGGTCTACATAAGGTAGCGTTTCTGGATGGGGCAAAAATTTGCGGCCGATGGTGTAAGGTGTGTGGAAAGAAAAGCTAAAATCGGGAAACTTGTCGCTCTTGATTTCGAGATAGTAAAGCGAGTAATAATCTTTGGTTTCGGAGTACACGCATTCGCGGCATCTATTTACCTGTTTGCGGTTTTGATTGAAAAACTCCCACTTGTCCCAATAGTAGTCATCTTTCATCATATCCTGGTGGTCTTCGCACAGTTCCAGATATAATTTGTCAGCACCGGGAGGACGATAGAAGTAAAGCATCGCATAGGGCATTTCAATCAGTGACTTGACTGCTTGATTTTTGCGCTCGTACCATTCTTGCTGGCGAGTTTCGTCGTATATTTCGTTAGATTTAATTGCTTTAAAGCTGTTTAGCTGATGTTCTTTTGCCCACCGCGATGCCCAAACAGTCCAGTAAGCTAACTGGAAAGTTGCTGAAATTTCCGCCGAACCTTGTTCTTTCCAGTCGGCAATAATTTTTTCCCATGCTGCACTAAAAGCTAATCGCGATTGTTCGTTTTGGGCGGAATTTTCTGTATTGATTGGGTCGGCTTTTGGGAGATTATTTTGAATCAGCCCTTTGGGTTCTTTGCGCCAGTTATCTATGTCGGTTGGTGTGAGATTTAAGATGATTCTTCTGTCGTGAACGGGATATTCTAAATGAATTCCAGATTTGCGGAAAGAGCGATATTCTAAGATCGGGAGCTTGCCTTGCTCGATCCACTGCTGGCGTTCTGCTGCCGAACACTTGAGCATTGCTTCTAATTCTACCGGATCGACGGCTAATTCACTTTTGAAGGTCTCCCAAAATCTTTCTTGTTCGGCTGCATTTGCTTCCAGCACTGATACAATTGTGCTGACGATGCGATCTGTTTGGTCTTGGCAATTGTCGGGAAGTCCTAAGAAGTCGAGGAGTTGGGCTTTGAGTATTCGTCTGGCAGAGATTAGCTCGGCTAACATGAGAAGCTCCAGTAGAGTCATGACTTGCGCCCTTGAATTGGCAAGATTTACGCAAGTCTTATCTATCTTAATGGATTCTCTTGAGTTGTCGGCAAGGGAAATGCCGATCGCCCGCCAGATACCCCATTTCTAAGCAAAAATACTCAAATCCAGGTTGCAAGGTCGATTCACGCGCGGGATAGCTACGCTTCACGACGGAGTGGCGAAACCGGCTAAAATCGATAATTGCGATCGCGCACCCACAAACTCACAGGCACAGCATGGCCTGTTTTGTCAACCTTCACTTCTACGACAAAAGACTGCCGCTGGTTCCTTTGAGCTTCGCTAATCTCCTGATTGACTTTTTCCCTTTCGCTCTCTGGCATATAATAAGTTTCTAAGCCGTATTCCATCCGCCAACTGTTATATTTGCCTTTAATAGCGATTTGATTGGCGGGCAAATTAACGGGATTTTCTAGGCTGACGCGGACGGGTTTCCAAGCTTGGGGGCGGCCGGGATTAGTCGCAGTTTTGGGCGCTTCTAAGATTACATAAAAACTGGTTTGTGGCTTGGGATTGTGCGTAGTTTTTGGACAAGCAACCCCGGGCGGACAAGGTGTTTTTTCGGCAGGTAAATCTTTCCAGCCGGGTAGTTTTTCGAGATTTATGCGATCGGAAATATCATAGCTCAAAACTTGGTAATATCCGCGCAAAAAGTCGTAAGGGTCTACTGGTGCTGTTTGCAGGACAACTGTTTTGCCAGTAATAAAAGTGTAAACTGCGGTGGCGGGTACGGCGGCAATTAGTCCGATTTGCAAGAGTAAAGGAACCCACAGCCGCCACGCAGGAAGGCGTTTCGCTTCCGGGGGAAGCTGAAACAGATTTGTTGTATCTGGATTTTTAACTAATAAGTCAGTGTTGTTTGTGTTCATGTTATGTATGGGTTATATTGTTTGCGGTTGTTTCGGAATGATTAAACCACAGAGACCGCAGAGGGCGCCCAGGGAGAGAAGAGAGAGATGAATAATTTCTATTCATCTGGGATTTTTGCGAAGTGGCGCTCGAACCACAAACCCGCAGCAATTACGCCAATTCCGCACAAAACGAAGACAAAAGATTTGAGCAACAATCCTGTGTTGTATTCAAATACTCGGCTGATAATTTGCAGGGTGATTAATACCATTCCTCCCCAAAAAGTCTGGCGGTTTCCTAATGCTAAACCTTCTCGGATTAAGCCGACAGCGAGCAAAAATAAGAACACATTGAACAGAAAAGTCGCTAATTGAGGAATGGGGGTAAAACTAAGGTGAAAAAACGGTATTAAGGCGCTGGCGAGGATTAAAATGCCGATCGCACTTGTGGTCAAATTCACTCCTTTTTGTTTGGGCCGCCGGAGTTCCAAACGTCCCAAACGCAGCCATTCAAACACCGTGAAACCGCCCAAAACAACCACATTTGCCAGCAAAACCCAATCGGGATCGGTTGACGCAGGATTCGGCGAATCTTGCCAAAATCCGTAGAAAGAAAGAAGATAAAACAAACCGGCGAGAAACAGCAGTGCTAAACTGCGGGCTGTAGGTTGAAACAGCCTGCTGTGTACCTTCGGCCACATTGCATCGTCGTATCCCCACAGCAAAGCGGGCGGTAGGGCGCAAAAAATTGCAGCAGCCCAGGTTTGATTTAACCCTTGGGCAATTGAAACTTGTAGGGAGAAAATTATCGCGATCGCACCTATGGCAAAAATAGCACGCGATCGACACCAATAAGCCAGCGGCACAAACATTATACTGGCTGCGATCGGCATTTGCCGCACCAAAACTTCCAGCCAAGAAAACTCGACTTTGGAAGACCAATCTAACACCGCAAGCCAATAGCCCAAACCGATTAAAAGTGCGGACAAAACGCCCAAGGAAGTCAACCGCAAACTGTAAGCCATTCCGAGCACGCCGATTCCCCAAGTGAGGTAAAGTCCGTAGGAAGAACCGCCTATGTGGAACATTTGCGCCATCAATGCCATATTTGCTCCTAAAATCAGAGCTCCTAACAGCAACAATCCTTGACCTAGGAGTTTGTTTCGCCCTTTTGTTAGGGGCAAATTGGGATGGGAGTTTTGGCTTCGGGATGGGGGAATTCGCCACAGATAGAAACCCGCTGCATTGACTGCTACAAAAAGACTTAGCAGCAGCGCAACTCTCACTTCCCGCGACCAAACTTGCCAGTTTGCCGCTACAAAGGTGATGACTCCTATACCGAGGAGAATGCCGCCGAGACTCATCAGAATGCTGAGGAATCGGTTGCGGGAGGCGGTTTCGAGTGTGTTGAATTGGTAGCGATCGGAAAGTTGTTGGTAGAATGAAGTATCGATGAGTCCTTCTGCTTGCCAGAGTTTGGCTTGTTCTCGCAACTCGCGTCGAAATTTATCTGAAATCATTTTTAATATTCCAGAGGATTTGAACTGTGATAGTTTTTAATATCTCACTTGTGGGTCGATTGTCGATGGAGGCTGGGACACCTGCTGAACTTGCACAGCAGATTTGATGGATATCCTTCGGCTGTTGAAACCGTTTCTACATAAACAAACTCTCAGCAGAAAGGAACTAATAAATCAAGGAATGTAATATTATGGTACAATCTCAATCTAAAAAATTAACTTTTAACGAGTACCTTAATTACTCAAATGATACGGGTCAACGCTATGAGTTAATTGATGGGGAGTTAATAGCTTTGCCGCCAGAATCTGAACCTAATAATTTCATTGCTAACTATCTATTTTTCTATCTTGCTAGCAGTGGGCTAGTGCCACTCAGGCTGATCAAAACGCATAATTGCGAGGTTCAAGTTGCCGTTTTGCGTTGGCGAAGCCCTCGAAGAGGATCGGGAGATGCGGCCAACCGCTACCCGGATTTGATAATTCTGGAACCCGAACACATTCCGCTGACAGCAACCAGGCTAACTATCACTTTCGATATGCTGCCTCCTCGGTTGGTTGTGGAGGTAGTGAGTCCGGGTAGAGTGGGCAGGGATCGGGATTACGATC
>JANYGO010000014.1 GCA_025362325.1 Cyanobacteriota bacterium
TGCTGATTCTTGTAATATAGTCGCTGCCACTGCTTTTTATCTAGGCTTACTAATCGCAATCTTTGGCTCAGATTCATTGATATTTTCCTCGCTTTTTTTTACTATAGCATTTTCTGTACTCTTTGAGCGGGAAAGGAGTAACACCCTCACCTTCAATTACACAGTTGCCAACGGCAACATTAGTGCAGACCTAGATTATCTCTCAACTGCTGCCCTGGCACTCAACGGCGGCACGATTCAAGATGCTGCTACCAACAATGCCACACTGACTCTGCCGACACCTGCTGCGGCTAACTCATTAGGTGCGAATAAAGCAATAGTCATTGATACTGTTTTACCCACAGTCACTAGCATCACCTCAACTACAACCGATGGCACTTATAGTGTCGGTCAAATTATCCCCATCACTGTTAGTTTCAGCGAACCCGTCACCGTCACCGGCATCCCACAACTAACCCTAGCCACAGGAGGCGCGGGAACACTAATCAACTATGCCAGCGGTACTGGTAGCAACACGCTGACTTTCAACTACACCGTAGCCGCCGGCAACATTAGTACAGACTTAGATTATCTCTCCACTGCTGCCTTGGTACTCAACGGTGGCACGATTAAAGATGCTGCTACCAACGATGCCACACTGACTCTGCCGGCACCTGCTGCAACTAACTCCTTAGGTGCGAATAAAGCCATAGTAATTGACACTGTTGTACCCACAGTCACCAGCATCACCTCAACTACAACCGATGGCACTTATAGTGTCGGTCAAATTATCCCCATCACTGTTAGTTTCAGCGAACCCGTCACCGTCACAGGCACTCCCCAACTAAACCTCGCCACAGGAGGCATAGGAACACTAATCAACTATGCCAGCGGTACTGGTAGCAACACGCTGACTTTCAACTACACCGTAGCCGCCGGCAACACCAGCCCCGACTTAGATTATCTCTCCACTGCTGCCTTGGTACTCAACGGCGGCACGATTAAAGATGCTGCTACCAACGATGCCACACTGACTCTGCCGACACCTGCTGCAACTAACTCCTTAGGTGCGAATAAAGCAATAGTAATTGACACTGTTTTACCCACAGTCACCATCAACCAAGCAACAGCACAAACCGACCCAACAGCTACTTCACCCATAAACTTTACCGTCACCTTTAGCGAACCAGTCACAAATTTTAACCCTGCTGCGATTAACTTAGCAGCGAGTACGACAGGCGCCACTTTAACACCAATCATCACAGGTAGCGGCCCCGTTTACAACGTCGCAGTCAACGGCATGACAGGCAGCGGCAATGTAATTGCCAGCATCAATGCCAACGCGGTTACTGACTTAGCCGGGAATAGAAATACTGCTAGCAACAGTACAGACAATACTATTGCTTACGATGCCACAGTTTTGCGAGTTACTGCTATCAACCGCCTCGATTCCAACCCCACCAATGCAGGAGTTGTCAATTACGATGTTCAATTCTCTCAAGACGTTACCGGAGTAGACAGTGCGGACTTTAGTTTAGTTGCCAATGGCGTTACAGGTGCAACAATTGGCGCTGTCACTGCTGTCAATCCCAGGACTTACCGAGTTCCAGTCACCACAGGCAGCGGCAGCGGCAGTGTGGGATTAAATCTGGTTGACAATGACAGCATCAGGAATTATTTAAGTGTGCCGTTAGGCGGTGCGGGTACTGGCAACGGCAATCTCAATGGTCAAGTTTATAACATTGACAAAACTCCGCCGACGGGAACTTTGACACCAATTGCTAATATTACGGCCGCCGGGGGAACAGCAAAGATTTTTACTGTTACTTTCAATAGCAATACTGCGCTAGATGTCAGCAGTTTAGACAGTACCGATATTGTTGTCAATTGGTCTGGCGGTGCGATTGGTGCTAGTTTTGTCAGCGTTGATACTAACAGTAATGGTACGCCTCGGACAGCGACTTATTCGTTTGTGCCACCGGGGGGAAGTTGGGATATTTCTGATAACGGTACTTACACTGTTAATTTGCAAGGAAACCAGGTTAAGGATACAGTTGGCAATTTTGAAGCTGCTACCAGTTTAGGGACTTTCAGCGTTAATATTGCCGCACCAACTCCGACTCCAACTCCAACTCCAACTCCGACGCCAACTCCAACTCCAACGGGCACTCCCACGCCAACTCCCACGCCAACGGGCACTCCGACGCCAACAGGCACTCCGACGCCAACTCCGACTCCAACGCCAACCCCGACGGGCACTGCGACGGCAACACCAACCCCTGATACAGACTGCATTTGCGATAAAATTGAGTATCCCAATCTCAACAAACCAAACCAACAAATTGATAACATTATCAATGGTGGTGTGCTAATTGGTACTTCCAAAAACGACGCATATTTTGGCAGCAACAATCCCAATATCTTCGATGCTTTGACTGGCAACGACAATCTATTTGGTGGTGAATTTAATGATATCTTCAACGGCAATGAAGGCAACGATTTCCTTGACGGCAACAAAGGAGACGACCTCCTGTTTGGCGGCAAAGGAAACGATATCATTCTTGGCGATTTTGGTGAAGATACTCTTTTCGGGAATAAGGGCAACGATTCAATTAACGGCAAAGAAGATGATGACTTAATCTTTGGCAATGAAGGCAATGACTTCATCGACGGTGGCAAAGGAAACGATTCCTTATTCGGCGGTAAAGCAAACGATGTAATTCTCGGCAGTCAAGGCAATGATACTCTCTTCGGACAACTTGGGGATGATACTTTGTGCGGCGGTGCAGCAGATGACCTAGTTTATGGGGGTCAAGGCAATGATTTAATTGATGGCGGCCAAGGCAACGATTCGATTTATGGAGATTTAGGTAACGATACGCTTTTTGGTTGCGAAGGTAATGATATTTTGTTTGGAGGTTTAGGTAATAACAGCTTAGTTGGCGGTTTTGGCAATGATACTTTTGTCATCGGATTCGATCGAGGATTTGATATTGTCTCGGATTTTGTCCAAGGTCAAGATTTGCTCGGATTGTCGGGAGGTCTGAGTTTTAACCAGTTAGAAATAACTCAGAACAATAACAATGCGCTGATTAAATTTAAGGGAAGTGGAGAAGTATTTGCTTCGTTAACTGGAGTCACCGCCACTTCCATTGGTGTTAACGATTTCCGCACAATCTGAGTATGGCATTAGGGTGCGTCAGTTTGTAGCTTTTGGATGATTGCGAAAATCAGGCACTCGCTCCGCACCTTAGGACTTACGCTCTTGACTAAAGAAACCGGGTTTTTCACCTAAATTTAGGGTTTGAACGAAGTATTTTGGCGAAAAAACCCGGTTTCTGGCCACCCATGCTTCTAGCCGAAGGTGCGTCCACCAGCACCCTACCAGCTAAAATCTAAAATCTAAAATCTAAAATTGACTGATGGTGTTTTCTAGTTTGTCGGCAATGCCTTCTACCCAGTTTTCATCTTGTTTGGTATAGCTGCGGGGCGCGTTAGCACCTAAGATTAAAACGCCTTGGCTGCCGATCGGCTGACAGATGACTCCTTGGGTATTTTCTGGCAAATAGTCAAATTCTATTTTGCCGGGATAAATATTGAGATTTACTAAATAAATTGGTTTGTTTTTGTCGATCGCTCGCTGCAATATCGGCCCAGGTTTGACTTCTGGATTGATGCCTAAAATGCCGCGCCGCAATAACACTTTTCCTCGATACAAAATTACGATCGACCTTGTGGCGGTATTTGTCAGCAGCAAACGCGACGCCCAAGCTAGTTCTAGCTTGACGGCATCGGGCAAATCCGGCGCAAACTCAAAACCTTCTTCGCCGATAAGTTTTACGGAATCGGGCGATCGCGCTTGCACCTGCTGCCACAGCAAACCTGTTAAAATCAGCAGGGCGCTGATAATTACTCCCAAAGCGTCGGAGCGAGCTTGAGAGTCTGTAATCTGCTCTGTTAGCAAGCGGTTTACCATCAGCAGCGTACCTGCTAACCCTCCTGCAACTAAGGGCAATTGCCGCAAAACTTTATTTGGATCGGATTTTGTCATTAGTCATTGGCCCGCGCAGGGCATTGGGCAAACAGGGCATTGGGCAAACAGGGCATTGGCCCGCGCAGGGCATATCTAGTCCGGTGGATTGACTGCAATCAGTAAGGTTGGTTCGTAGTGCGGACTTCAGTCCGTTCCTTTTTGCGGACTGAAGTCCGCACTACGAACCGATTTTGTGATGGTAATCGATCGGACTTGAGATCGTTAATTATTGAGGCATCACGCACTCCCTGACCAAGAAACCAGGTTTTTTATCGAGATTGAGGGTTTTAACCAAGTATTTTGGTTGAAAAACCCGGTTTCTGGACACCCGTGCTTAAGTTCTATAAATTGGTAGTTGGTAATTTAATAACTGTCACAGGTCAACTGCCAACTGTCAACTGCCAACTGTCAACTGTCAACTGTCAACCGACTTCCCCAATTTCGACAATTCGCTGGAATAGATAGCCGGTGCCGCGGGCGGTGAGAATTAATTCAGGATTGCTGGGGTCGTCTTCCAACTTTGCCCTCAGCCGGGAGATGTGAACGTCCACGACGCGGGTGTCTACGTGGCGTTCTGGCGTGTATCCCCAAACTTCTTGCAAAATTTCCGATCGCGAAAAAGGTTCTCCCGATCGGCTGACAAGCAGCTCTAATAAGCTGAATTCCATGCCTGTGAGCCGAATTCGTTCGTCGCCTTTGTAAACTTGGCGCTTGTTGGTGTCAATCCTAATGTTGGTGACTTGGATGACTCCAGAACTGGGAATGCCGGACGTGCCGTTTTTGTCAACCCGGCGCAGTACCGAACGGATGCGGGCTTCTAGTTCTTTGGGAGAGAAAGGTTTGACGACGTAATCGTCGGCGCCCAATTCTAAACCGGTGATGCGATCGGCTACGTCTCCCAAAGCGGTTAACATGATGATGGGTACGTCTGACTCTTTGCGCAACTCCTGACAGACGCCGTAACCGTCGAGCTTTGGCATCATCACGTCCAAAACTACTAAGTCGGGTTCGGTGTTGCGAAATGTTTCGAGAGCTTCTTCGCCGTCAGCAGCGGTGACGACATCGTAGCCAATCATGGAAAGGCGAGTCTCCAGAATGCGCCGGATACTGGCTTCGTCATCGACTACCAGAATTTTTTCTTTATGATTTTCCAATTTACCGAGCACTCCTTAAGTTACATTTCAGATAATGTTATTTTTTTTTACCCTATCATAGAAGACACAAACTCATTGGCCTGTGGCGATCGGTCTGAAAGCTTGATAATTGCTTTAACTCAGACTTTTTCAAATGTTAAGGTTGACTATTTATCATATCTGTAAACAATGCCTAAGCCTCGAATACAATATATTTGTCGGGAATGCGGGTATGATTCACCACAATATTTTGGCAGGTGTCCTAGCTGTCACAAGTGGGATTCTTTTGACGAGCAGGTAGAGCCATCTACTCATGGTGCGCCGCGGGCTGGTTTAACTGGGGTGACAACTAAGACCGTGGGCGGTTCGCCTCCTGATAAGTCGAAGGGTCAACCGAAGGTATCTTTTAGATTATCGCAGATTTCCGACCAAACTCAGTCTCGCTGGCCTTCTGGCTACGGGGAACTCGATCGAGTTTTGGGAGGCGGGATTGTTCCGGGCTCGCTGGTGTTGATTGGTGGGGAACCGGGAATCGGGAAATCGACGCTGCTTTTACAGGTGGCGAATATGTTGGCGCGCAAGGATCGGATATTGTATGTCAGTGCTGAAGAGTCTGGCCAGCAAGTAAAATTGCGATCGCAACGTTTGGGGGTGGCTAATCCGGTTGATTTGTCAAGTAATGGCGGAAATAAATCTGGTAGCAATGGGGAAGCTAAAACGGATTCCGAGGATAATTCGGCGGAGAATTTCTACTTGCTTCCAGAGACGGATTTAGAAGTTGTTTTGCGGGAGTTGGAATCGCTGAAACCGAATGTGGCGGTGATTGACAGCATCCAAACTATTTATTTTGCTAGGTTAACATCGGCTCCTGGTTCGGTGGCTCAAGTGCGGGAATGTACGTCTGCTTTGATGCAGGTTGCGAAAAGGGAAAATATTACTTTATTTCTGGTTGGTCATGTTACTAAGGATGGATCTTTGGCGGGCCCACGGGTTTTAGAACATTTAGTAGATACTGTACTTTATTTTGAGGGCGATCGCTTTGCTTCTCATCGGCTTTTGCGATCGATGAAAAACCGTTTTGGCGCTACTCATGAAATCGGTGTTTTTGAAATGGTAGCAAACGGTTTGCGAGAAGTAGATAATCCGTCGGAGTTGTTTTTGGGGAATAAAGATGAATTTTCGCCTGGTACTTCGACGACGGTTGCTTGTGAGGGAACTAGACCGATTTTAGTGGAGATTCAGGCGTTAGTCAGCCCTGCAAGTTTTGGTGCGCCGCGCCGTTCTACTACTGGTGTGGATACTGGTAGATTGCAGCAAATTTTGGCTGTTTTGGAGAAAAGGGTGGGGATTCCTTTATCTAAATTGGATGTGATTGTGGCTTCGGTGGGTGGGTTGAAGGTGGAGGAACCGGCGGCGGATTTGGCAGTTGCGATCGCAATTGTGGCCAGTTTTCGCGATCGGGTAATTGATGCGCGCACAGTTTTGCTCGGAGAAGTTGGTTTGGGAGGACAGGTGCGGCCGGTTTCGCAATTAGAGTTGCGACTGAGGGAGGCGGCGAAATTGGGGTTCAAAAGGGCGATTATTCCTAAGAATCAATCCGTACCAGAGTTAGGGATGGAAATTATTCCGGTGGCGAAGGTAATTGATGCAATTATTGCAGCGATTCCGGCTACTCCGACTCAGTTGGAGTCTGATGATATGGAAGTGCAGGCTGTTGATTTGGAGGAAGAGGATTTATCATATTGAGTTAGACTTGTAGGGTGCGCACTGCGCACCGGCTGAGCTTGTAATGTTGGCACTGCGAATCTTACAGCTATTACAATAGTGAGCTTGCAAATTGATAGTAAGAAGGCACGATTTATGTATCAAGTAGATGTTGTTGAGGCAAAAGAAAAACTTCTGGAGTTAATCGAAGCGGCGATGAGAGGTGAAGAAATTGAGATTACTCAAGATAACCAGCCTGTTGTAAAATTGGTAGGAATACCCAAACAAGCTAAACCCAATCGGCAAGCAGGAAGTGCTAAAGGAATGGTTTGGATGTCCGATGATTTTGATGAAGTAGCGATGAGAGACGAAGAAGTTGCGATTACTCAAGATAATCAGCATGTTGTAAAATTAGTAGGGATACCGTCAGTTAATAAGAAGCGCTGGCCATCCAAAGCTGGGAGTGCGAAAGGAATGGTTTGGATGTCCGATGATTTTGACGAGCCGCTAGAAGAATTTAAAGAATATATGGAATGACTTTGATGTTTATGCGATCGCACGCCTGTGGTGAATTAAGTTAGTGTAAAAATAAAGAAGCAAAAAGGAGGTAATAGCAACGTGAGCGTTAGATTACATCCCCATGCTCAAGCACGATTGATTGAGCGAGGTGCAACTGAGGCAGAAGTAATTGCTACTGTTGAAAGTGGTACAACTTTTTCGGCTCAATTTGGCAGAACCGGATTTAGGCGCAACTTTTCCTTCAATGCTGAGTGGCAGGGAAAAGTTTATGCTATGAAGAAAGTGGAGGCTATCGCAGCTAAAGAAGGCGAAGACTGGCTGATTATCACTGTAATTATCAAATTCTTTTAAGCAGGAGGTTCCCGTGAAACTGACTTACGATCCGAGATACAACGTAGCTTATATATACCTGCAAGAAAAAACCGCACAGGTAGAAACTATCCAGGTTAGCGATCAAATGAATGTGGACATTGCCCCCGACGGTACTATTTATGGAATTGAATTACTCAATGCGAATCAACAATTAGGGGCAGATAGTCAAGGAAAACTGATTGTAGTCAATGAAGCTTTGGGAGAATCAGCCGAAATTCAGCTTGCACTTTAATGGCATTGAAAATAATCAGTAAAAATGTCGTTACTGGATTATGAGGAGTAATATTAAATCCTTAAAAACCAGGAAGCTGGATAAATGAAAAAAAATCACAATTTGAACGATTTAACAATTCGTTCTACAAATTGCCAAACTACAGATAACGGTATTACTTCACATACTCATACTGTGTTGTTCGAGCGTCCGCTGATAGTTGAAGAACAGCAACAGTTTACACAAATATTCAAGATACTCCCTTCCCGCTAGAAGACTATAGAATGAGATTATAGATACAGCGGATTCCAGGTTTATGCAGTACAGTAGCAGCAGTTTGTAAACCAGTTTTTAAAGTGCTTAATATTAACTAAATCAAGCGCAGTAGCTAGTAAAACGTCAACCATCTTGGTAGTAGTGGGCGAAAACTTACG
>JANYGO010000017.1 GCA_025362325.1 Cyanobacteriota bacterium
GGCCAATTTAACTCTAACTTCAAACCCCGACTCAGTGCATAATTCCCCAGCATTGCGACAGCCACAGCCGCCAACATCCAAGTTAAATGCACTCTTTCCAAACCCAAAGCTTCCACATAAACTTTATTGGCAAACTGCACGTCAGCAGGATGTCCCCACAAATGCGAAATTGCCCATCCCGAATCCTTTAAATCCGGAAGCCGGAAAAATATCCAACTACCAAAAACCATCGCCTGAGTCAACAGCCAACCCATTGCAATTCCGATCGGATTTTCCCACAAAAACTCGATCCGCAACCGCTTAAAAGTCACATCCGTCACCCGGTGCACCGCCAAAGCCAAACCGTGCAAACCCCCCCACACAATAAATCCCCAAGCCGCCCCGTGCCAAATTCCCGCAATTAACATGACGAGAGACAAATTGAGACAAGTGCGCCACAAACCGACGCGCGAACCCCCCAGCGGAAAATACAAATAATTGCGCAGCCAATCCCCCAAAGTCATGTGCCAGCGACGCCAAAAATCAGCGATACTGGTACTAAAATAAGGGAAATCAAAGTTTGGTGGTAAATACCAACCCAGCAGCAAAGCAGTACCGCGCGCCATGTCAACATAGCCACTAAAATCGAGATAAAGTTGCAGCCCGTAAGCAAAAATCGCCAGCCACAAATCCTCGCTTCCCGCCCGCTGTAAGTTGGTAAAGCTTAAATCAACATAAATTCCCAAGTTGTCGGCGAAAAGACCTTTTTTTACTGCACCGAAGGCGATCGTCCAAAGTGCCTCAGAAATGTGATCGGGCGTGGGAAATTTCTGTGATTTTAGTTGATAGATCAAGTTGTGATAGCGAGTAATTGGGCCAGAAATCAGTTTCGCAAAAAACAACTTGTAAGCAGCAAAGTGCAGCAGCGAAGTAGCAGCCGGCGCACCTCGGTACACATCAATCAAATAAGCAATGCACTCAAAGCAAAAGAAACTCAATCCTAGGGGTGCCATCACATGAGTTTTCACCCAGTTAGCGCCGTCGAGAGCAACAGGCCAATTTAACAAAGTGCCGACCGAATTCAAGAAAAAAGGCACATACTTAAAACCCAGCAGCAGCAACACATTCAGCCCAATTCCGCTCCACAGCAGCCACAAACGGCGGCGATTCCAAGATTCATTCGCAATCCGCCAATCCAGAGGTTCCCCGATCGCCATCGCCAAGCAGTAATTAAACAAAACACCGACTAACAGCAGAGGAATGTACCAAATTTGCAGCGAAGCATAAAAAATTAGACTACCCACCAGCATGACAAACAGCCGCCACCATCGCAGCGGAACCAACCAGTAAGCCGCGAACAAAACTAACAGAAACAAGGCATATTGAAGGGAGATGAAAGTCATGCGATTTGAGATTTTGGATTTTAGATTTTCGATTTAAGAATTGGGAATGGCTTATTTTGTATGGGTTGGGATCTTATCTAAAGATCGGACGTAGGGTTGAAACCGCGTCTATACAAACGATGTCCGCCGGACGCCGACGGTCGAGGATAACCTAAATTTAACCGTCTGGTCTTCAACCCGCTCCCGTCGCGTGAGTGTTTGTGTAGACGCGGTTTCAACCGCCCAGTCTTCTGAGAACTGCTACATTCTACAGCACAAACGTTAAATGCTGTTGCAAATTAAATAAACTTCGTTTTTGTAGACACAGTTTCAACCCTACGTCCGATCTTCAGCACCGCTGGCGGCGCCGATCGCAGTACAATGAATTTCTGCCCGCAACTTTTTGGGCAAATACCGGAAAACAGTCTTCAGCCTCCCCAATCAAAACTTTTGCAGCTTTATCCGGCGCAGGCGATCGAGAATTGGCGATCGCCTGGCGTGTTTGATTTCCCTTAGCTGCGGACATTTCCCAAGATTCTTCTGGATCTCCAGCATAGGCGAGCGGCAAATTCACAAAAAAAGTCGAACCCACCCCGGGCGAACTTTTAATTTCAATACTTCCCCCCAAAAATTCCGCCATTTTCTTGCACAGAGACAATCCCAATCCCGTGCCTTTCACGCCCTTCTGCAAGTGATTTTCCACTTGGACAAATTCTTCAAAAATCCGCGTTTGGTCGCCTGAAGGAATGCCAATCCCCGTATCTGCAACAGAAAAAGTAACTATTTTCCCCTCTCCCATTTGGGCCGCAACTCTGACTTCTCCCGCTTCAGTAAATTTCAGCGCATTAGAAATCAGATTGCGCAAAATCTGAGAAACTTTTCCCTCGTCCGTGGTGAGAGTTGGAAGTTCCTCTGGAACTTCAAAAATGAGACTGACGGGAGATTTTTGTGGTAGCAAAGGGCGCATCATTCCCCGCAGCGCGCTGAACAAATCTTCCACTTCAAAATCAGCCACGCGCACAGTTACTTTTCCGGCTTCTACTTTGGCTAAATCTAACGAGTCGTTGACAAGTTCTGCGAGAGATTCGGCGGATTGGCGAATAAAATTTACTTGTTTATCTTGTTCTGGTGAAAGTTCTCCGTCGAGGCGATTTAACAATATTTCTGAAATGCTCAAAATTGCCGTTAGCGGAGTGCGAAACTCGTGACTCATGTTGGAGAGAAAGCTGGTTTTGAGTTCGCCCTCGCGCTGGAGAGATGCGGCTTTTTCGTTCAATTCCGCGTAAAGTGCCACGACTCCGCGATTGGTATCTTCTAGTTCTTGATTTAATTGTACGAGTTCTTCTTGACGCTGGCGGAGTTCGTCTAAAGTACGCAGCAATTCTTGATTTTGCTGCTGAATTTCCGCATAGGGATCTTCGGGAATTTGGCGCGCTAATTTGTCAAGTAATTGATTGAGATCGATCGCACTCAGCGCAGGCATTTGTTTAGAAAACTGCTTAATTAATTGTACAGCCGTTCCGCGATCGCGCACCGAATCGATTTGCACCTCGTCCATCAACCGTTTCGCTGCTGCTAAACCCAGGCCCGCACCAGTTTGCGATCGAAAATTCGGGCCCAACACAGCCGATAAATCAGCAATTCCCGGCCCGCTGTCAGAAATCCGAGTCCGAAAAACTTGTGGGGATTCGCCTTCGACAATAAATTCTACTTTGCCGCCGCCTGCATATTTAAAAGCATTGCGGGCAATTTCCGAAACTGCTGTCGCGATGCGGGTTTGTGATTGGGAATCGAATCCTAGCCCCTTAGCAATTTGGCGAGCTCTTTGGCGTACTTGTACGATGTCTTGTTCAAAGCGGACTTCCGTCGTCAGGATTGGGTAAATCATGCCATTTTCGATTTTCGATTTTCGATTTTCGATTGTGGAATCACTGATGACTATCATGGTTGAGTTCTCGCCTACAGTTTCATTTTTTTTTTGAAAGTGGTATTAAGCTGGTTGTCTTACCTTAGCTACTACAACTGTCATATCATCGCGATTGCGTTTGAAGTCCCGGTAGAGCACCGCCGCGATTAAAGCCGGATGTCTCGCGGCCAAACCCGGATAGCGGTTTAAGTCCCACTGCGCCGCCAAACCGTCGGAGTGCATGACTAGCAAGGAATGCGGCGACCAAGGATAGACAAATTCTGCTACTTTTCGCATCCGATGTCCAACTGTGCCGTTGTAGGAAACCATACTGCGGGTTTGGTTGTCTGTGAACACTACACCAGAGATGTTGCCAATTCCAGCAAAACAAACTGTTTGTTGGGTACGATCGATTTGGGCGATCGCCGCCGCCGCTCCTCTGGTATCTTTTAAAGCAGCGTGCGCCTTCTCTAAAATAGTTTTCGGCCCCAGTTTCGCGTTTTCCCGAAATACCTCCACAGCTTCCCGCGACGCTTCCTGGGCCAAAACCCCGTACCCAAGCCCGTCAGCAACTAAAATCAGATTTTTGTCAAGGTGAATTTGGGCCGCCCAGGAATCGCCACAAATTTGCTCTCCAGCTTTCGGCAAGTGAACCACCCCAAATTCCAAGTAATTGGAGTCTGGGGAGGCTTCCCGGCTATTCTGAGTCGGCGACAGGCGCATTAATAAAGCCGTCCCCAGTTTCGGTACAGAATGAATATCAAAAAAACTAGAAAGGCGTTGAATCGCGCCGAGTCCCGTTCCCGGAGTTCCCGCAGTCGAAAAACCGTCCCGCAGACACTGGCCGACATTTGCCATTCCCGGCCCTCTGTCTAGCGCTACTATTTCAATGCTGTATCCTGCCGCTGTTTTTAAGATTTGCAGCAAAATTTCTCCTTCGCGGGCGTGTTTGACCAGGTTTTTTGCTGCTTCGGTGATCGCAATTGCCACTTTACCGCGATCGGTCTCATTAAATCCAACTTCCGCCGCGAGGGCGACTGCGATGCGCCGCGCTTCTCCGACTTGACTTTCTTCTGTTACGGGCAGGGCTACGGCATCTATCATTATTTTATAGTTCTCATCTTAAGCTGGCACGCATTTAAAAACGAAGAAGTCATTAGTCATTAGTCATGAGTCATGAGTCCTTAGTCATTAGTCCTTAGTCATTAGTTTCAGAAACCGGGTTTCTTTCGAGATTTATCATCACTCAACCAAAAACTCGTAGAAACCCGGTTTCTCGCCCCTCATTCATTATTTCAGAAACCGGGTTTCTTTCGAGATTTATCGTCACTCAACCAAAAACTCGTAGAAACCCGGTTTCTCGCCCCTGATTCATTATTTCAGAAACCGGGTTTCTTTCGAGATTTATCGTCACTCAACCAAAAACTCGTAGAAACCCGGTTTCTCTCCCCATCTCCCCATCTCCCCATCTCCCCATCTCCCCATCTCCCCATCTCACCGCCAGCGGACGATCGCAATTTTAGTCCCCTTACCCACTTGGGAAACAATCTCAAATTCGTGCATCAACCGCTTAGAACCGCTAAGCCCCAGACCCAAACCCTGATTAGAAGTATAACCGTCAGTCATTGCCAATGCGATATCTGGAATTCCCGGGCCCTTGTCTTCAAATATCAGCCGCAGCCCTTTGCGAGTACCTGACTGGAGGATTTCGAGAGTTACAGTTCCCCCTTTACCGTAGTCTACAGTATTGCGGGCGAGTTCGCTGGCTGCGGTAACAATTTTTGTTTGGTCTACTAAGCCGAATCCCATTGCTACAGCCCAGATTCGCACTTGCTGTCGGACGTGGACTATATCGGAGGACGATCGAATTTCTAATGTCTCACGTTTTGACATGGTGGCTACTGTACCAAAATAGAACTTCTCCACAAAACATAGGACTTACGCTAATCAACCAATTTTCCCATCATCAGAAATCTTGAGTTGGTCAACAAGGTATCTAGAAACAAACCTGGTTTCTTTACTCCCTGCGCCTAAGTCATGGAACAATTAATCAACTGCTTACCAGAAACAATTGGTTTAAAGCCTCCACCCTTAAAGGCGAGAAATTAAAAGAAAACTATTCATTACTCCAATCCTCTTCCTTTTAGGTAGAGGTCGCTGTCAATTGTCAACTGTCAACTGTCAACTGCTTATGCTTCCGTATCAACAGACAAACCCAGGGACTTTTGCAACAAATTCATGCCCTTTTCAACGCTTAAAGCTGTGCGAACTCCTGTCAGCGAAAGCCCCAATTCAACCAGTGTAATCGCCACCGCTGGCTGCATCCCGACCACAACTGTTTCAGCATCTAAAATTCGCGACATGGTAGCGATATTGTTGAGAATACGACCGATAAAAGAATCTACAATTTCTAGGGAAGAGATTTCTATCAAGACACCCTTGACACCTGTTTTGACAATGCGGTTTGTCAGGTCGTCTTGCAGCGTCATTGCCAAGCGATCGTGCATATCTACTTGGATTGTTACTAGCAGAAATTCTCCCATTTGAAGTATTGGTATCCGTTCCATTAATTCACCTTTATTTGAGTTTAAAATGCCAGTTATATGCCCTAGGCCCCATGCCCTATGCCCCATGCCCCATGCCCCATGCCCCATGCCCCATGCCCCATGCCCCATGCCCGTCAGCGCCCCTCATGTTACTGAGAAAGGCAATTATTTTTATCTTTCCTCTTTAATATTTTTTATAGTTAAACCTTGGCGTTGCAAAGCGACTTTAAAAGCATCTGCCAAAGTCGCCTTTGTCAGAATATCCTGCAAGTCAACTCCCAAATGAACAATGGTTTGAGCTATTTGCGGGCGAATGCCGCTGATGATGCACTCAGTACCCATTAAACGCGCGGCGGCGACAGTTTTTAATAAATGTTGAGCGACTAAAGTGTCAACAGTCGGCACGCCTGTAATGTCTAAAATTGCAAATTCTGACCCGGTTTCCATGATTTCCTGCAACAGAGTTTCCATGACTATTTGAGTGCGGGCGCTGTCGAGAGTCCCGATCATGGGTAAAGCGAGAATGCCTTGCCAAAGTTTGACTACTGGTGTTGACAATTCGAGCATTTCTTGCTGCTGGCGTTCGATGACTTCTTCGCGAGCTTTGAGAAAGATTTCTGTCACCCACAGCCCTAGCTGGTCTAATAAGCTGGTAGACAGCCAAAGTTGTTCCACAAGTGCGTCGCGGTTTTGTGTCAGTTCGCGACAAAGCCGATCGAACAATGGCTTTTTGAAGCATAATATGAAACTCGCGATCTCTGAGGGGGTAAAGCCCCTCTGAACGCGCGATCGCGAAACTTCTGCTAGCAGCAGTCGCATATTCTCCCATTCGGGCGTCTGAATGTCGCTATAGTTACCGTGCTGCACTGCTATTTGCAGCAATTGCAGGAACTCTTGACACTCCGATCGCAATTCTTTGGCTCTCATCAAGTCATCCCGCCGCAGCCCGGTATTTTGCAGTTCTTTGAGCCAGTCTGCTAGTAGCTCAGCTTTGTTTTTTTCGAGGATTTCCGCGATCGTGTTATTGCTGGTGAGTTCCATTAAAATTATCTCCTGCTTAGCAATTTGGATAAAATTGTACGAGCGATTCACGCTCGGGATAGCTTCGCCGCGCGTACTCTTCGTATTTTTTGATCGAGTAACTTCTGAGTTTAACCCAGTGTTTCCTGTTTGCGATCGGGGGTTAACCGCCTAACTGCAAAATACGTTTGACGATCGCACTGGTAGAGCTAGCAACTTCTATTTCGATCAAGGAAATCTTGCCACCTCCGGCGATAACTGCTGGTGCTTCCGGCAGAGTTTCGAGTTGATAGTCGCCTCCTTTAACGTATATATCTGGCTTCAGGATACCGATCAGTTTAGCTGCTGTAATCTCAGCAAAAATTACTACGGCGTCTACTGGTTTGAGGGCGGCTAACACTTCGGCTCGCTCATTTTCTGCTACGATCGGGCGGGGCGGTAATCCCGCCTGCTGCGGTTTGATAGCTTGCACGCTGGCGTCGCTATTCAAGCCCACCACGAGCGATCGCCCCAAAGCTTTTGCAGCCTGCAAATAGCGGACGTGTCCCGCGTGCAGGATATCGAAGCACCCGTTAGTAAACACGAGCGGACGCCAGTTGTCCGGATCGGATGCGATCGCTGCTTCAAGTTCTCTCAACGTGTAAATACCAGAAATCATTGCAGTCACCACCAGCAAATTTGAACAGCAATGAATCATCCTAGCAAGGAATGCGCGACAACAGTACCTTCCCATTAAAAAATCTACAATCTAAGTTTACATAAACGAATAATCAACTACCTATCAGAAAGTTAGGCAACGAAGTATCTCACAACTTTAACGATTTAACAAATAAATTTTGAAAAAAAACTGCCGACATCAACCAGAATAATCGCTCCCAACAATTTCGGAAATAACCTTATTAATTCTAACTACTTTGTTGACAAGCTGCTTTGTTTGCGCACCGATAGAAGACTCGTTAGTGGCAGCGGCGTCCAGGGGGGATATTGTCACCAAATAAAATAAAAAAAGAGAAGATAAAGAATTTATAATTGAGGCAAGGATTGTTAGAGCAGTTGACAGTTGACCGCTCGACAGTTGACAGTTGACAGTGTACAAGCATCAAACCGTTTATGCTAAATGGTCATAGGATCTATTCATGACATTATTTATGTCCTAGCTTATGTGGCGGTTGCTATAGATCGGTGTATCTGTGACTTGGGTCTCCTGAATAAAGGTAATTGGTAGTTGAAGGTTAAAAAGCTTGCGTAACACTTATTTTTTTCAGCTTTCTGTGAGATCAATTACTATAAGGCAGGGGATTTTGTGCCACTGCCACTGGCAGCCGGAGATGTAGGGGGCGTGAAACCACCTAAACGTTACCCTCCTGTGTCAATTATTTCTGACACCGCCGCGCGAGCGAAAGCTAGTTAAAAACAGGAACTCAAGCGTGCAGAACTCATCTTTAACCTGCATTCGTCAGACTCAAACTCCGCCAGCAGTTGCTTGCTGCCGTTTCTGCGCGCTATCTTCACAAAGCTCCACAGCCGCGAACTCTAGCGCGCAGCCTCGGATGCCCAACTATGCCCAACTACGGCGCAACCGCAGCCTGTGAAAACCTGGGTACAGTCGAGGCTAGTAACCGAGCGAGCTATTTTAGTGGAAAATAACTTGAAGTACCCAATCTGCTTCGCCTCTTGTTGGGACTCCCAAACTGATAAAATCGGGGACGGTTTGATTCGTCTGAAGAGTTTCCCATCTCTAACAGCCGTTTTCACCTTCAGGATTCCTGTTTCCACGGATTCGGAGCTGAACCTCTGGCGATGGTGTGACGCGGGCCGCCGCCGCGCGATGGCAGCCCCCAAGCGAAGCAACCAGCGGGGAAGGGCAATTGAGCGCTCTCACCAGTTAACTCATTAAACAAAATTTCGTTCAATCTAACGCTGTAGAATTATCTAATAGGAATTATGAAAGCAACTAACAGCCGTCAATTTTCTTCAGTAGCTGCTCGCACTCTCAAAGTAGTCGGGATTATCTTGATTCTCTCTGCTTTGCTTGACTGCATTGTTCTGTCGCTCCCGGGAGAAACCTCCGATATTCTCAATCGAGCCTGGCAGTTGGCCGCAGCAACACAGATAGTTGACCGGGGCATTATTCCTTTGATGGGTATCGCCCTCCTGATGACAGGCTTTTGGGTGGACAGCAGCAGTGGAGTCTCTATTGACAGACGCAATTTTTGGGTTGACTTGCGATTCTGGGCGCTGTTGATTTCCAGCTTGTTAGGGCTAATTTACTTGTTGCTGGTTCCCGTTCACCTCAACAATACTCGTTTGGAACTCAAGGATGCTCTGGCTCAAGTCGATAAGGAAGCGGGACAAGCCGAAAATCAACTAGAGGCGCAAATTAAAAGCGACCAGTTTAAAGCCCAGGTAGAACAGCTCAAAAGCCAGCGCCGCAGCCAGATAGGCGCGCTGCTGCAAGATAACGGGAAGCTGCAAGAAGCACTCAAGAGTCCAGATGTTCCCAAGGAATTGAAAGCTGTGCTTCAGGAGTCGAAAAATGACCCGAAAGCCCTTGACAAGTTTTTGGAACAGCAAGCCCAAGAACTGCCCGCTCAAGCTCGCAACGAGATTCGCACCCGCAAGCAACAAAAAGAGAAAGAGTTGAGAACTCGATCGAGAAATTCGAGTTTGCAGACGGGAATCAGCAGTTTGTTGTTGGCGATCGGCTACATTACTGTTGGTTGGACTGGATTGAGAAGTATGGGAATTCTGCGGTTCGGCCGCCGCAAAAGTTGACTGGCATCACCGCCACCCCTCCCAAGCGCAAGTCGAGGCATCCCTGAGAAATAGATACTTGATTTGCCTGATAGTTTGCCCTTACTGAAAGCTGGGAATGTTCTCAATTTATATTCTGACTTACAACGAAGAGATTGATATCGCCGCTTGCATAGAGTCGGCACTGCTTTGTGACGATATCATTGTAGTTGATTCTTTCAGCAGCGATCGCACCCTTGAGATTGTTCAGAACTATCCCGTGCAAACAGTGCAGCACCGCTTTGAAACTCACGGACGCCAGCGGACTTGGATGCTCCAAGAAGTAGAATGCAAGTACGAATGGGTTTACATCCTCGAAGCTGACGAGCGGATGACGGCTGCACTGTTTGCTGAATGCTTAAAGGCGATCGCAAGTCAAGAATATATCGGCTATTACGTAGCTGAAAAAGTAATATTTATGGATCGCTGGATTCGCCGCAGCACTCAATATCCCCGCTATCAAATGCGCCTGTTTCGCAAAGACCAAGTGTGGTTTTCTGACTACGGTCACACTG
This sequence comes from Cyanobacteriota bacterium, assembly GCA_025362325.1. GTDB lineage: Bacteria > Cyanobacteriota > Cyanobacteriia > Cyanobacteriales > Microcoleaceae > Microcoleus. Next base: position 10,142 of record JANYGO010000017.1, read on the forward strand.
AACGGGAAGTCTGCAACGGGCCTACTCACTTTTTGAAGGAAACCTACCCTCACTATACTTGCAGCAAAGGTCTTTCCCGCTGGATTGAAAAGCACAACCGCTACTCGACTGACGAGGCGGCTGAAACTCTCCGCCAATTAGAAGCGGGCAAGGTGAATTGGTGGGATTTAATATTCGGCGCGTCGGAGGTGGAAAGGCGGCGCGCTTTGAAAGATTTTTCTTTGCGCTTGCCTTTGCGGCCTGTCGTGCGCTTTTTCTATATGTATATTTTACTCGGCGGATTTCTTGACGGTCAAGCCGGATTGGCTTGGTGCACGCTGCAAGCTTTTTATGAATATCTAATTTTACTAAAAGTTTGGGAAATGAAGCATATGCCACTACCAAATTTAGACGCAGTAGAGGAACAGTCTATTTCGGAAGTTGTAACAGTTGAGCCGTCTAAAGTTCCTTATAATCTTGGCGCTTCTGATACTCGTAGTTGAAAATTGGGAGTTGGGAATTGGGCATTGGAAAAAAGGTAATTGGGCATTCAAATCGTAATATTATACCAATTTGAATAAATCTTGCAGAATCAGAAATTAGAGGTTTTCACCTGTAGGGAAACGGCACTGCCGTGTCCGGCGGCAAGTTATGCTTCGGACAGATAATTTCTCTAGGGTTAATAACTGTAGCAACATTTTTTCACGCATGGTATTATATCAAATCCGTTAGCATCGGAATGATAAATTTCTCTCCTCTTTCTCTGCTTCTTCTGTGGTTGAATAATTCTGATGTCACCGGATTTGAGCTGAATAGTTTTTCTTCGGTCGCGTAATTGTGTACGTTCGTACACGAAAAAACTAGCGAAATTTACAGCGGATTCCAGGTTTATGCAGTACAGTAGCAGCAGTTTGTAAACCAGTTTTTAAAGTGCTTAATATTAACTAAATCAAGCGCAGTAGCTAGTAAAACGTCAACCATCTTGGTAGTAGTGGGCGAAAACTTACG
>JANYGO010000024.1 GCA_025362325.1 Cyanobacteriota bacterium
CTGATTGACATTTTGCCTACTAAATGTGCTGTCACTATTTTTTCTCTAAGATCGAGTGAATATGCTTTCATTAGCTTTGATTACATAATGATATTTCATTATTATTAATTGTACCTCATAACAGCGGGAACCGCTGTATAAAGGGGAGTTTCTGCCACTGAGTCAGGTGGCCATCTTCAGGCGGTGGTAAGGATGGAGTTGGTCGCCACTAGCCCAATGTATGCGTACAAGTAGTCAATGTTTTTTGTTAAAGCCGCTGCAAATTCATCTGTTGAGCGAATACGCAGCAAGTGGTTTGCGGCATTGACATACTGATTTAAGCAGCGGTCGTGAGGCTGCTTTCGTAACAAGCCCCTCGCTTTTGCCTCTTTGATGGTGACAAAAACTTCCTGTGTCTCAGCGTCGCTAAAATCTTTAAACTGCTTTTTTGCTGATTTAATCAACCCAGCGATGTGCTTGTTTTGAGTTTTTGTCATGGTAGATTAGTGGATGAGGTGAATTAGTCAAGACGCTTCACGTAACGGTTAGAGTATAGCTAACCGCTATTTTTAAATTTAAACGCTTGGTATTTTGACCTTGAAAGTCTGCTGCATGGGGTTCTTTCGGTATCCTTCCATATAATTTTTGAGGGAGGTGGTAATTTGTTCGTCGCTAATCTCCTGCATTTCTGTGTTGACTTGTTCAGAAATCATGTCAACCAATGAATTCCCGTCAGCCCCTGTTAGTTTTTGCAGGGTCGCCAGCACCATTGCACTGAAAAGTGCGGTGCTGAAAATCATTGTTTGCTCTTGAATGGGCAAGTCGGTTATGGTGGCGGGTGATTCTACGGGTTGCAGGTTGTCGTCATCGGGAATGATTTGGATCGACTTTAGGTTTAGCTCGCAACTGTCTAGGCAATTGTCTAGCACCTCTGCTAATTCTTCTAACTCTCGAAAATTGCCTTGACTTTTTAAGATTAAGTCGGCAATTTGCACGTCAAGACCTACAATTTCAGCTTTGATTTCAGGTCGAAGCGAAGGCAGTTCAGAATGCCTGTAAGTAAAAGTATTGTGCATGGTTTTTCAAAACTAACTAGGATGAGTCCGACACTTTGCCGGATCTACCAGGTGACGTGATAGCTTTTTGAGGGTTTGTTGATAGCATTTTGATAGCAAAGCCTTTAGCGGGCTTCGCTTTAACGAAGGCTTCCGCCCGATCGCAAATTTCCTCTTTTTCGGCTGTCAGTTCCACCCCTTCATAATCATCGGGCGGTTCGTCATCGGGCGGTTCCGTGCCGCCGATGAGCATTTCAAGGTATTTAGAAACTGTCATCCCGGCTGCTGCGGCTTTCTCTTGGAGCAATTGGTAGGCTTTACCGCCGATGCGGACTTGCTTGGCCCTGTCCTCAGGGTTTTGGTCTAGAGTTTCCTGAATCTTTGCTGCGGTGATTAACTCCGGTCGGAAGCCGTCAAGAACCCCTTGCCATTTGTCGCCCAATTCAGACTCGCCGTACTTATCCACTTTTGCAAACTTAAGCAGTGGCAGTGCTTGCGCTACCGATGTGGGGAGAGTTTTGAATTTCGCTTTGATGAGCTGTAGGCAGATTTGGGCCGCTTGAATTATTCGCTGGCAGTAAAAGTGCGATCGCCCTAAACCGAGTTTGCAGTATTCGGCAAAATCTCTGTACTGCTGCTTGTACAAGCGGTATCGACGCACGGCGTCCATCATGATGCCTTGGCGCACATAGTCTAAAAATGACCGCTTGATTCTCTGAGTCAGCAGCGCTACATCGTTGTGCGGAATGTCGCGCTTGATTTCTGATTCAAAGTCTAGGAGCGGTTGGAATTCTGTTTCTGGGGTTCCCAAAAATCATCATTAAAATCGGCGGTAACTTCCATGATTAAAACTCGTAAGGATTGTTGTCTGCCCCTGCCAAAGAGTCAAAAGGGATGGGGTCAACTTCCACCTCCACATTAGAAACTTCTTCGGCGTCGGAGGCATCTTGCAGTAAAAGTTCTTGGTCAAACGTCAAGTGGCGCGCGTCTGGATCGATACCAAAATGCTTTTGAAAAAACCTCAATTTTTCATAATGTGCGGTGGCTATTTCAATGTTTCTCGTTAGGTTTTTGAGGACGCGGGCTTTCTCGTTTATTTCATCATTTAATTTTTCGCAATCGTTAGCCAACCGATTTTGACCGTCGAGTTCCGCAAGTAAATTGTCAATCTGAATTTTCAGAGATTCATAGCCATCCGTGAGGCTGTCTACTTCGCTGCTAACTTCGATTTTTCCGTCGTTTTCGAGTCGCTGCCATTTATCTTTTTTGTAAAGGGGGAGAGATATTTTCAGAAAAGTCATGGTTTTTTACTTGTTTGTTAGTGGTTGGTAGAGGAGGAAGCGATCGCTCTAACGTCTCCTAGACGATCGCACTGTTTGTTACAGATGGGAGATAAAGTTGCAAGTGCTAGATCATCGCATCACCTCCTGGAGGCGATCGCCCGCTCAAAAGTGTGGCGCTGCGGGCGAACTTTTTGATGTGGTTTGTCCGATCGCCCGCAATGATAGCCATCGGCGGGAATCCGGGGGGTTTAGGCTTGGGTAAGCGGGCGAAAATCCCTGTTTCGGGCGGTTCGTCGGTGTCGTTCGGGCGATCGCACCAGGCGTCAAAAGTGGGAATGGAACTTTTTAGAAGCGCCTGGACGCGATCGACACCGGGGGAATTTTTCCGCTCAAGCGCCTGGACGCGATCGACACCGGGGGAATTTTCGCCAGCGGGTTCGTACCAGTCATCAGGGCAGGGAGCCCAGTAAGTGAAAGAGTCAAAAGATACGTCAATCGGGTGCTGCAAATCCCAAAGTGCGATCGCCTCATGAAACGCATCGAGGGATTCAAAATCGTCAGGGTCTGGGGGTTCGTCTGCAGCTTCAATCTCAAAATAAAGCAAACTGAGTTGCCCGTCGGCATCAATCTGGTAATGAATCTGAGCTTGCGGGGGAGCGTAGGCTGCAACGAAGCGATCGGATAGAACAACAGGCTCAGATTCAACACCGGGGAAAGCGGCCGAAGTGTCGGAACTTTGGGAAACAAGAAAAAGCTGATGCTGTTCGATCGCCTGTTCCCAGGTTTTGCGCTTACGTCGATCGCCGGTGGGTTCAACCCCGAGGTCACGGGCGATCGCCTTCAATTCATCCATTCGTCGCTGAAACATATTTTAGAAAAAAGGGCTTGAGTGCAAGCCCAGGGACAACGTTACAGGGTATGCGTATGCAGATGAGAGACTAGCAACAAGGGAATTCACTGAACCGTGACATCCAAGCTCAGCTCAGTGAAACCCTTGTGTTGTCTACCTATCCAATACTTTAGTATCTGTCAACCTCTTTCTCAATACTAAAGTTGCGGTACTTATGTTACCATGAATGCAAATAACCTAAATACCCCCGAAATAACCTTGGAAAGGTTAATTGAAGCTAGCGGCAAAACCCAACGAGAGTTAGGAGCCGCACTAGGAGTGACCGAACTAACCATAAGAAACTGGATGAAGGGAAGAAAAATTCCCCGACTAGACAACGCAGCAGCCTTAGCCGCAGAACTAAACGTGTCACTGAAAACGCTAACGCAATCATTGCAAATAGATGTAAGCAGAGTACCAAACGACCTATTGACCGAAAAAAACTAAAAACCCCCGCACTACCGGGATTAAAGCCGCGCTGCCGGGTAGGACGACGGCAGTTTTCTTACCAAAATGCAACAACTAGGGCGTCGGTTCAGTATTAGGAGTTGACAAAAAAAGGAATTTATGAAACTAGCCAGTGCATGAGTTCGACACTATGCCTGGTGTAATTGGCCGAACCTTATCCATTCGAGCAATGACATGAAGATTATGGACAACAGCGACTCGCCGTAGATCGAAGAGATTTTTCCG
>JANYGO010000027.1 GCA_025362325.1 Cyanobacteriota bacterium
ATCTCTATTGCTTTGAATATCTCGCTACTTTTGAGCTTGGGAGATTCTAATAATAATTTTTTGTACGGCACTATACTTGATTTACTTTTTTATACATCATACTTAGTGTACCGCTTGTTCGACCTTAAGTAAACCGTATTGCTTTATAGGTGGGTATTTCTCTTGTGCTAACTTGTCCGTTTATAGTAATGTAGTCGTAGGTAAACTCGTCTAAGTTTACAACTATTGGAGTTTTTTTAGGGTTTCTGATGTAGGGGTAGGCGATGCCGAAGCCGTCAAATCCCCACCCGAAAAAGGGGCGCTTTTTGATGCCTCGGAGGGATAGCGCCCACATGGGCGATCGGCTGGACATTACTTGTTGTATTGAAGGTTTGCTCCAGTCTAGAGGTCTGGTAACGGTCATGCCACCAATCGCGAGACAACTGATGAGAATTACTCCAGCAAACAGTTTTTTGTATTGCCATCCAAACTTGTAGAATAGGGCTGTCGCTAAACCTAAAATTGCTGCTCTGGTGGTCGTGAATATCAATGCTGGGGCAATTATAATTAAGGCAATGGCGGTTAAGCGATCGCTAGTGAGTTTCCAAAGCCTGCCGGTGATGCAAAGGATGGTTATTGTTGCTAGGGCGATCGCGGCGTGGCCTCTGTGGGAATATAGTGCGATCGGCTGCTGGCCTTGAAATATGCTGCTAGCATTAACATCGGGTCTGATAATTTGTCCCATTGTGGCGGTATAGTCGATGCGCCAGTCGATGATTTGGGGAATAGTGCTGATGGCAACTGTGATGCCACCTATTAGCAGTCCTTGCAATTGAGAGGACAGTAGTTGGGGGTGGAGTTTTAATAGAAGTGTGTTGCTGAGGGTGAAAAGGGCGAGTGCTACCCAATACAGCCAACCGTCTCCCATTTGGTCTTGACCTAAAAAAGAGTTTAGTGGGAAGGGACTTGCTAAAGTTGAAATTGCGCCGATGCTGATGAATAATCCCCATAGCTTTAGGGAATTAAACCAGTTTTCGTCAATGGTGAGTGCTTTTCTTTTTTCCCATATAATTGCGATATTGACTCCAACAATTAGCCAAATTACTAATACTTTTGGAGCAGTCCAAATCAGACCCCGGCTGGCTCCCCAAGGATTAATCAGTGTGATGCACAGAGTATATAGCAGGGTGTAGAGGGACTTCACGGCTGTATAAATTTCCGGTTTTTTAGTTTTTTAAGTGTGCCGAGTCCGCAAGCTGCCAATAATGCTCCTAATACGGTTGTGGGTTCGGGGACGGCTTCTGCGGCGAGTGCGTCGTCCTCGCTATCTTTACCTGACAGATTTTTGGCGTTGGGCGCGTTGGTACCAGCAATGCTAGACACCAGCATCGGCTGGCTAGCAATGTTCCTAGCGAGAGCCGGAGCGCAGCCACCGCCACCGCTAGCACCGCTACAAGTGGCAGTTTCGGGATAATTAAACCAGAAATGCTTGTTGCGGACGTATTCACTTATACCTGTCTGCTGAGAAAAAGGCAGCGAAATTTCGCCTGGGTTGACAGTTGATAATCCGTCGCTAAAGCCAACGGCGGCTTCTGTGCCGCCAAATCCACCAAATCCACTGCTAGCATCGCCTGTTTCCCACTGCACATCTTTGTAAAAGAAGCCGACGTTTCCTTCATTAGGTGGAACTGGGTAATCGGAACCGCGCAACACTAACTGGAAAGAAGCTAATTTGTCCGTGTGCTGCGAGTAATATCCTACTTTGTCCCAGGTGACAATCAGTTGGTTGGGAATGTCGGTTCGCACTGCTACAGTTCCCGTGCCGCGCGTATCTACATCACCCCAGTAAGGGGCAATTAGAGGAGCTATATTTTCTGTCAGAAGAGGGTTCGGCGTGTATGCACTAACTGGTCTGCCAAAGGAAATATTGCCGTTGTTGTTGATGTAAAAACTGTCGTAGCTGTTGCCGAAGTAACTAAATGAAAAACCTAACGGATATGAGCCGAAGGAGCCGTCGTCGTTTGGTATGTATCCAGGTGGAGATGTTCCTATGCTACCGCAAAGTGCATTATCAAACACACCACCCAAACCGCCACAAAACTGACCGCCAAATGCGCCTCCGAGTCGATCGGTGTAGTACCCAGAGGAGTGGAGTATCGGCTGCCATCTGTATCCAAATTCATCCCTGATTTGCTGTTTGTAGCTTTCTTCAAATATTGCATAATTTTCCAAACGAACTATTTTTGAAGCTCCTTCTTCACCTTGCGGTACACCCCTGCTAGACCACTCAAAACCACCCAAAAAATCATAAATTTTGTTTTGGGAATCGCTGGCTATGAGAAATGTAGCAAAATCTGTTTGATCGCCAATGTAATTTCCTGGGCTGTCTCGAAAAGTTAGTCGTGAGCCGAATACACTATTGTCTAGCAACCCTCTTTCATCCCACTCGCGAGGGTCATTAGGTGGTTGGGAAAATTCATCTAAATACCAAGGTCTATCATCTGCCCAAAGATCGTCATACCCATTTCTAACAGGATCGATGTATGGCGGAGTCAGTAAGTTTCCGTTAGAGTCTTTTTTAGGATCGCTATCCTGTGTGATTATCTGAAACAAATTGAAGCGAACTTTATACTGATTCTCTAAATCTCGGATTTGGCTGGTCGCTTCAAACTCACCCACAAGTGCATCAAAGTAAGGGTCATCTTGGTCATCAACTCGAACTTTAACTTGACCGACTTGAGTATTGTTGATGATGACGGGAAACTGAATCGGTCCAAGAGTAGCGCCCAGAGCTGGTATAGTCCAGAAATTGTTAATTACAACAGCTATGCCTATTCCGTTTAGAGAAATACTCAAAATTTGCTGATAAGCTTTCATTTTTCCTCTTTTTATTGAAAATATAATACGACTTAGTAACTAGATTTCTTCAATTTGATATGTTGTTAGATCGAATCGCCATCGAGCTTTTTTCAAGGGCGATTCTATGGTTATAAAATTTTCAGGAATTTCATAATACCTAGAATCCGCAGAAAACTCACCAATTCTCCGGATGTTTAGGCGCGAAAATTCGGTAATTTGTTGACAGTCTTGAATTTTGAACAGTTTTGTAGATATAAACCCTCGCTTCACAATATTTCTTCTTGGATAATTTTTATCTGTTGAGGGAAATCCACTTGTCAATCGAATGGCTAAAAAGCGATCGTCTGGCGAAAAAAGAAAAAATTCAGGGCCTCCCGTGTTCTCTGACAACTGGCAGACAAAGGTTAAATCTGGGTAAGTATACAAACATACTTTGCTGCCGGGAGTTTCAAAAGTAAAAAATTTGCTTTCATCATGAGCAAAACCATAAATTCTTTGGGCAAAGCGGCGAATTTCTTCGCCTGTTGTCAAATCCCAGAAAACAGCGCGGTCTTTCTGCGAAGCAGCAACAATTTTGCCTCCCTCTAGAAGAAATGTTTCTCTGACAACAACTCCAGAATCCATCTCAAAGGTACGGATCGTTTCGCCAGATGCAGTATCTGTTACGGTAACTTGACCCTCGCGCGAGCCACTGACAGAGTAGCGACTTTCTGAGGGCGTGTTTTGTTTATTCAACTGTGCTATCCTCCTATTTTCCTATTCTCGGGGGCGGTAATTCCAGGTGAGACAGAGGCTAGTGCGATCGCCCTAAAAAAATACCACAATTAAGTTTGTAGTAAGGAATGCAAGTCCTTATCTTATGTTCGGTAGATTACCTACAATAAAATTAGTTTGTAGTGAGGATTTTAGTCCGAGGGGAAGAAGGACTAAAGTCCTCACTACGAACCAATCTTGTGATGATTGTCGATCTGAATATTATTTATCGATCGCCCAATCACTCATCCAGGGGCAAAATGGGGCCGGCTGGGGGCAAAACTTGGCGGTGAACGCTGACTTTGTGGCTTTCCCGCTGAGTTTGCATTTCGACGGCGATCGCCTCAAATTCAACTTCCATGCAGCCGTAGGGAATCTCTAAGTCGATACTCGATCGCATATTTCCCAACCCGGTAGCTGTAAATTCGGTAATCCAGCGCGGCCCGTCGAGAATTAGGTAGGTTTGCCGATCGAATACCCAAACTTTTACATAAATCCGGGGCATTAATTCCGGCAGTTGCACCTTCACCGTTACAGGCCCGCCCGCCAAGATTTCGGCCCGCGGCAATTCCAGGATGGGCATCGGTACTAACTCGTCTTCTGGCAAAACGTAGGCAGTTGGGGGAGTTACTTCTGCTTCGACAGTTGCAGTTTTTTCAGCAACTTGTTTCGGCTGCGGGGGATCGTCAAAAACTACAAATTCTCTGGCTTCCGGGCCTGTATATTGCGGTTCGGCAATGGTTTCGCTGGGTGCTGGTTGCTGTTGGGTGGGGCTGCTTTCTTCCACGAGGGCGATCGCCTCGCTGCTATTGGCGGCGGCTTTGGGAGTTGGCGACAGGGTGGTTGCTTTGAGCCATTCGGGGGATTCGCCGTTGCTGGCTAGGGAACTCAGCCGCGACCAAAATCTATTTTCGACTTTTAGGGTTTGAAATGCTTGTTTTGAGGGTGCTGGTGGAGGTTCTGGAGCTGTTGTTTCAGGTTCGGGGGTGTTTTCGGGTTTTTGGTCGATCGCCCGAATTTCGGTGTTTTCTGTGGCTGTTGGCAGGTCTGATGGTTTGGTTGGTTGGTCGATCGCCGCTGCCGTAGTTTTAGGGGAATTGGAGATTTCTGATAGCAATTGCGATCGGCTGCTGTCGGGCAGTTTGTTACCGAATGCCGGCAATTCTAAACCGCCGGCACTTGGAGTCTGGCGGGGAATTAGTTGAGGGGGTAAGGACTCGTTTGTTGGGGTTTCGGCGGGGGATGGAGGCTCTAAGGATTTTTCTACTAGCTTGAGAAAGGATAGATTTGTGGCGCTCCGAGGCGGTTTTGAGGCTGTTGGGGAGAGTTCGGCTTGATGCTTTTCTTCGATAAAATTTTCTTTAATTGCCTCTAGAAGATGCTCTAAACGAGCTGTAATTGTGAATAGTTTGGTTGCTAGGGGAATGCCGCCGCTGCTGAGAATTGCTTCTCCTAAAATGAGGCGGCTTTTGCACTCGGTTGGGATGTAGGTGACGCAGGCAAAGATGCAGGGGGGAGCTTGTTCTGGCATCGGCTGCTGGATTTGGGCGAGTATTTTTGAGGTTTGGGGGTCGCGCAGGTAAATTTGCAGTTGTGCTGAACCGATGAGTTTTTGGAGTTCTAGGGTTTGGGATTCGGGGATGAGAGTTGCTGTTTTTCTGGTTGTTTGGGGCGGTTGGGGAATGTCGATTTTGCCGGAAATGATTAAGGGGCGGCCGAGTTGGGTGACGAAGGTTTCTCGATCGAGCACGAGTTCGAGTTCAAGTTTGACTGGGGATTTCGGCGGCTGAGGGGTTTGGGGAAGGGGGAATTGGTAGATTTTTGTCGGCTGGGGTGCTGGTTGGGCTGCTGGGGTTTGGGTGGGTGCGGGCTGATCGACTGCTGCTGCGATTCGGCGGGCCGCGCGATTCCCTACGGGATAGCTAGGCTTCACGACTGGTGCTGCATTTTCTGCGTCTGAGGGCGAGGTTGGGGGTTCGGAGGAGTCGATCGGCGGTAGAGGTTCCGAGGATTCTGATTCTGCGGGCAATACTTCTAATTGCACGCCGTACTGCCAAGATTTTGCTGGTGTTGATGGCGGATCTGGCAAGCAGGAGAGTTCCCACATTCCGGGCTTGAGTCTGGTGTAGGGAATGATCACGACTAATCCTTCGGGGTTGGTGCGGGCCGATCGGCTTTGGACTTTCCGCTGCGGGGAGACTCCCTCGAAGGATGTATGGGTGATGCGAATTTCGATGTCGGTGTTGGGGTGCTGGATGCGAGCAACGACGCGATATTTGCCTTCTAAAATTTCCACGTCGGGGGTTTCTAGGGGCAACCAGGCGCGATCGCCTTCTTTTTGTAGTAAAAATTCTAATTTTTTCATGTTTGTTTCCCCTTGAAGGCGATCGCTTGATTGGTCACAGGTTGTGGTTGGTTGAGCGACAGCTACAGATATTGAATTACTTTATGTTTTATAGCGTATCATTTGTCTCGTCGGTCAAGAGGCTCGATCGCGCGATCGGTAGAGCCCGTATTCACCAAGCAGTCCTGCACCGGATACGGCATTGCCGTTTCCCTACAGTTATCGCTGGTAGCGATCGATTTACCAAAGCTCTCGCGATTCGGCAGAGTCTCGCGCCGGACTTAGGCATTGCCGTTTCCCTACAGATGCTTGCATGATAGAACAAGCCGAAAAGCCTGTTTCTTCCCCGCAATTACCAAGGACTGCCGATCATACTAAAAGCGGCCCAATAATAAGGATGCGATAAATCTTTGCTGTCGAGTTTCGGGATAGACGGCGGCAACGGAGTTTCGCCCCTGGAACTCCGCAGTTGACCGTTTTCTATGGTGACTTTACCCTGGATCGCAGCAATTTGTGCTTGTCTGAGAGCTTCAGCTTTAATGATTGGAGGAGATTGAGGTTTGCTGACTTTTAACTGCTGGTAAAACTCTGTCATCAGCGCCAGAGTCCCCGCATCGCTGACATACCACAAGCTGGCGAGGGCAGATTTTGCTCCCGATTGCAGCGCTAAACCGGCAAATCCGAGTTCTGCTTCTCTGTCTCCCAAGGCTGTTCTGCAAGCGCTCAATACTAACAGTTCCAGCGGCGGATTGTTCCATTTCAAATCTCTCATTTGAGAAAATCTCAGTTGATTATCCCAAAATTGAATGTAGGAGTTATCAGCAGATCCCGGGCGGAATTCCGCGTGAGTCGCGAGGTGGATGATGCCGTATCTTTGTTGCAAGCGCTGGGATTGCAAGTTGACGATGGTAAAATCTTCGTTGATAAAGGATTGACCGGGCCACTGTCGGGCGATCGCACTTAATTCTAACGGGACTGCTGGGAGAGGTTGTTTGTTCGCCGTTTCTGAGAAAATTGCTGCTCCCATTGCTAAGACTTGGGAGTTTCTGAGGTCAGCGTAATTGCTGTCTGTGAGCTTGAATGCCGGAATGCGGGCGAGGCTGTATTTTTGGATCAGAAATTGCTTGCCGTCGTGCATTGCCGCTAGGGGTACGGTTCGCAAACCTTCGCCGACGCAGAACAGCAAGGTGTCAATTTTTGCTATTTGCAAATCTGTTTCTAGAGGTGCAATTATCCATTGATAAAGTTTTTGGGCTGGTTCTAGATAGCTGGTGGTGTTAATTTTTACGGGGTTGGTGATTTCGCTGCTGAATTCTTTGACTACTGGCAGCAGTTCCTTTTGTTTGGCTGACGGGACGCTGCGGTGAACTGGCGGGCGATCGGGCAATATTAAAATTAATTCTAGTTGGTCTGTGCGCGGAATGGCGTAAATTAAAGCTGGTTTTTTATTGGTTTGAACTGCTAGGCGGAAAAGAGTTTTTGATATTTCTTGAGCGGTTTTCTCGCGGGCTGCAAAGTCTTGTTGCAAGTATTTTTGATAGTCTTCTTCCCAGTCTTTTTCGATTCGGGTGACTGCTTCGGTGAGGTTTCCGCGATCGAGACTATCTCTCATTTCTTGCCCGTTTAGTCCACCCTTGTCTGCGTTTTGGGCAATTGTAGCCAGGTTTGCGGTGATTCCGCAGAAAAATATTGCTGTCAAACAGTAAAAAATCGCTGTTTTAATTTTTTTGAAAGTGGCGTGTTTTGGGCGGTGCTGCTGGGATTGGTGGTGCATGGTTTTGGGGCCGTTGACGGCGCAGTTAGTGCCAGCAGTTGGCAAAAGTTGGGATGTGGGTGCAAATAGTTGACTGTGCTGGCGATCGCCCGATCATAGCATTCAACACAAACCCCCAAACATCTCCCGTAGGGTGCGCACTGCGCACCGCCGATACGCCTGTGATTGCGGAGGATTTAACTGCGACTTCGAGCGCTCCAAAAAGGCCGCAGGTTAAGGGTTTTTCGCGCTTGAAGTCGGCGATTTTGGCGAGTGCGGGGTGTACCCTGGCTGTGATGGGTGCGCGCTCTCTGGGGGTGATGCAGCCGTGGGAATTGTCAATGTTCGATCGCCTGATGAACCAGCGACAAGCTGAACCCATTGATAATCGGTTGTTGGTGGTGGAAGTGACAGACAAGGATGTTGAGAAGTACCGCTATCCTCAAAATGATGCTACAATCGCCGGGGCGATCGACAAATTGCAGCAGTTTCAACCTTTAGCAATTGGTTTGAATATGCACCGCAATTTAGCAAGAGAGCCGGGCGAAAAAAATTAATTACTCACTTCGAAAGCCATCCCAATCTTATTACTATATGCAGCTACGGTTACGATAAAAACTACGATCCACCGCCGGAGTTTTCCCAAGAAAAACTAACAAGTCAAGTTGGTTTTAGCAATTTACAGAAGGATGAAGCGCCCAACCAAAAAGGTAGCAGCATTCGCCTGCAACCTCTATCCTATCAGCCTCATCTTTCTAGTTTCACTAATAATTGTAAAATTTCCAACAGCTTGAGCTTACTTTTGGCTTTGCGGTTTTTGGAAAGCCAAGGCATTAAATCAGCAACAACTCAAAATCAAGAGTGGCTAATTGGCAATGTTACTTTCCCAAGATTGGCGGCTCGTACAGGAGGTTATCAAAATTTAGATCCGCGAGTTAGTCAAGTATTGCTTAACTACCGCGCCAACCCCAAACCAGCTTTAAAAGTTACGCTTCAAGAAGTATTGTCAGGAAAAATAAACTCTGATTTAGTTAAGGGTAAAATTGTCTTGATCGGCCACACTTCCGAAGTTGCGAGAGAGAATTATGATACTGTTTATGGTAAAATGCCGGGAGTTTGGATTCACGCTCGCATGGTGAGTCAAATTCTCAGCGCTGCGATCGATAAAAGACCCCCACTGTATCCCTTGCCACAATGGCAAGGGATACAGTGGGGAGATGCTGTTTTTGTTTGGTTAGTGGCTTTGATTGGCGGATTGTTGGCTGGGCGCGGGTGATCGCTCTTAGTATTGGCGATCGCTCTTGGTGCTATGATTTTTGTGGTATACCAAAGCTCTATGGTAATTCTAGCTTTCGGAGGCTGGATGCCTTTGGTTCCTTCAGTTTTGGCCTTAGTGTCCGCGGGTTGTATCTTGTTGATGTACGATCGATCTTAATCAGTCTCGGCGGTTGAAATCTCGGAGTTTATGCGCGCCCCGATGAAACTAGCGAAGCCTTTATAGCCTTCTTGCTTCTACTTAGCTGAATTTAACAGCTTTGCCAAAACGTTTCGCGTTATCTGCTGAGCTCCGGCATTTAAAAGTGGTGGCCGCAACTGCGGTGCATTGTAATCGTCCAATCCCCACGCCCACTGCATCGAACCAGTCGCAAATACTTTCGCCCCCGAATTTGCTGTATAAACGGTCATGTCAGCATAGCGAGTGCCGCCGCCGTAAGGGTATGGAGAATGGGCGATCCGAACTATGTTTTTCGGGGCATTGCCAAACATTCTATCGACTTCATAACCCAACAGTCCCGGCAACTTGTCGCCCTGTTTTAACTGAGTTTTTTCTAGCAGCCAATCGGGGGCGCTTTCATCAATAACAATATCCGAATTAACCTGAAATGTCTCGTACATAACGCCGATTAAAGCATCTTCTGGACTGCCGACAGCTCGGTCTCGCCAGCGAGTTGTTACTAAGGAATAAAGTGCTGGGGATTTATTATAGCTTGTTGATATTTGATTGCGTTGTGGTTTGCCGATTCCGTTGTTTAATTGCCCACCAGCCGCTATTTCTACTGGTAAATTAACGGCACCAACTTCTGCTCTCAATCCGCCCATAGGATCTAAATCTGCCATTTCTTTATAAGCAACTATAGTTCGGTTTACTTCGCCAGTAATCCGGCTGGGTTCTAGACGGATCTGCCAGTAGCAAATATTGGAGCCAAAAAAGCCGATGCTGACTCCTTCATCTCTAGCTGCTTGTATATTTTCCCGCATATCTCGCGACCAATATTCGTCGTGACCTACGGACAAAAATGCTTTGTGAGACAACAGCAACCGGGAGTTAAAATGCGTGTCGATGTTGGTGGCATAGGTAACATCGTAGCCTTCTTTTTCTAGCCATCTGACCATATTGTATTCCCAACCAGCGCTGGAAGTTCTCCTTTTTGGCTGAAAATTGGTCAGAAATTCCCCCGCACCTACGCCGTAGGCTGCCTTGCGGTTGGGACTCATGCCGTAGGGCCGATTAAAGGAAACTTTGTAGGCTTGTTTGGCGTGACTGTTCCAGCGGTAAAGCGATTTGTATCCCCAATTGTTGTATGCCTGAAATGTGGTAACGCTGGATTGAAATAAAATGTCGGATTTGCGATCGTCATCCCGGACTACAAAGATGATATAACTTTGCTTGGACGTTCGGCTGGCGGTGAGTTTTGCTAAATAAATGCCGCTAGTCCACTCATCAGGGCGATCGCTAATTCGTAAGATATACGGGTCTTTCCAATCGCATTCTATTAGTCCCGATGCTTCATCTTCTCTCGGCGGAGACTGTCTGATTCCCTTCCGCACAATTGGGTCGTTCATCCGGCGGCCGCCGAGTCCATTATACCATCCTGTGCGGAATATTTCTATGGTATAATTGGGTTCTTGAGTATTGACAAATAATTTAATTTCGCCACCGAGATTGACGCTAGTCAGAGACGCATAACCTTCGATTTCTCGCTTGGTAGCCGGATTTTCCAACTCCCAGTCTGCGGTGCCGGGTTTTTGGTTTTCTCGGGCTGTGGGATTGGTGGCTAACGCACTTTTTTCGAGATTTGAATAGTCTTGAGAATGTGCTGCGCCGTCATACAAAAAAGGGGCGGCTAACCCCAATGAGAAAGCTTTAAGAAACTCTCGGCGGCGCAATTTCCACGATAGTTTAACTGTCACGGGTAATAAATCTAGGGATTTTAGGTGATGGGTTTTACAGTTGGGTCTAGATGTAGCGGGCTTAACATTACTTTACATTGACCCTAGAAACATCATACCTCAGATAGATTATTTGCGATCGTCTCTCTGCAACTCGGTAATCTGTCTGAGTATTTCTGCCAGTATTATGTCTAAGGTCTTATGATATATGGCTTATGACGTATACCCCAATACGGAAGAATTTTAGAGACAAAAGGCGATTTGAGATGTTTTGAGGTACAAGTTCCCGGAAGCATCCGCGAATCGCCTCTAAAATCTGAAATCTGAAATCTCAAATCGGATGACCTATTTGTGTGAACCACCCTTATGAGTGAATCAACCAACTCCCCGCTATCGCAACCAGTTTCTCGACGCACCGCCCTCAAATTCCTGGGAGTCGGTGCCGCGGGCGGGCTGCTGGGCTACTCTCGATTTTCCAAGCCCGAGCCCGCCGTTTTTGGGCAAGACTCTCTTGACTTGCCGCGAATGCTGAATACACCCAAAACCGTCGCAGTTGTCGGCGCAGGCTTAGCCGGGCTCGCCTGTGCTTACGAACTAAGCCAGCGGGGTTTCGCCGTGACGCTGCTGGATAAATCGCCCCAACTCGGCGGCAAAATTGCTAGTTGGCCGATACAATTCGGGAACGAAACCTTCATGATGGAACACGGTTTCCACGGTTTTTTCCCGCAATATTACAACCTCAAAAGTGTAGTTGAAGAATTAGAAATTACCGATAACTTTGTATCTTTAGAATCCTACGCCGTCGTCTTTCGAGACGGCAAATACCAACCAGAAGTTTTCCGTCCCAATCATTCAGCTTTCCCCTGGAATATAGTTGACTTGGGAATATCTTCGCCCAATCGGCTCAAGTGGGGAATCAATCTGACCAAACCCGCTCACTGGCAAGTCTTTCGAGAAATCGGCGGTTTTCAAACTCAAAAAAGTTTCGCTCGCCTCGACAACATATCAGTTGCCGATTGGGTAAAAGGTGAATTTCCGCGCGGACTTTACGACTTGTATTTTCTACCTTTTGCGAAGTCCAGCCTCAACGCTCCCGACGAATTGAGCGTGGGAGAATTAATGCAATTTTTCCACTTTTACTTTTTCGGAAATCCCGAAGGTTTAGCCTTCAACGGCACGCGGCAAGATATGGGCACGAGTTTGGTGCAGCCGATTGCCAGAGCCATTGAAAGCAAAGGTGGCAAAGTATTGACAGATGTCGCAGTGAGCAATATTCACTGGGAAAACGGCGAGATTGATTCTCTGAGCTACCATTCGGGAGATGTGCAAAGCAAAGTACCTTTTTGGGTGAAGCGAAACGCGCTATTAACTGACAGCAACTCTACGGAATATTTCGGCGCTGGGGACAGCGTATTTGCCGCCGCACCCGGAGGGAAAGAGGCGATTTCTCTGAGCTGTACTCACCAAGGCTGCACGGTTCAAAAACAAAACGACGGTCAATTTCACTGTCCTTGTCACGGGGCAGTTTTTGATGCCGAAGGACGAGTTGTGAGCGGGCCTGCTCAGCGGGATTTACCCAGATTTAAGGTACTCGATCAAAAAGCAGATGAGGTACAGTTAGCCGCCGCCGCGAATCAGTCGCAACCGCAGAATGTGGGGGAAACATTGAAGGCTGATTACTATGTTTTTGCTGCCGATGTTCCGGGGATGCAGCATTTGTTTACGTTGGGCAGCGGTGAGGTAAATCCGCAGGTGCAGAGCCGAATCGAGGGCTTGAAAATAGCCGATCCGTTTGCGGTGGGCCGTTTTTGGTTCGATCGCGAATTCCCCTGGGAGCACAGCAATTTCAGTTCGCTTTCCGGCTACAAACTGACTGACAGCATCACGCTTTACCACAAAATTCAAGATCAGTTCATCGAGTGGAATCAGAAAACTGGCGGCAGCGTAGTGGAACTGCACGCTTATTGTTACAAAGAGAAAGAATTCCCCAATCAGGAAGTTTTGCTGGCGACTTTTGAGTCAGAATTGTATGAAATTGTACCGGACTTAAAAGCAGCGACTCTGCTGCACCGGGAACTGGTAAATCAAAAGAATTTCTCCGGCTATCCGCCCGGTAGTTATGCGGAACGCCCCGAGACTTGCTGCGCTGTTCCGAATCTGTTGTTTGCCGGAGATTGGGTGAAAATGCCGTTTCCTTGCGGTTTAATGGAAAGGGCAGTGAGCAGCGGTTTGTTGGCGGCTAATGCTATTTTATATCAGGAGGGTTTGCAAAGGCGATCGCTCTTGACGGTTAATCCCGAAGGCGTACTAAAAATCTAAGGTTTGCAGCGACAATCAAACTGGTTCGATCCTTGGGAATGCAAGTCCTCAGATTTTATGCGGACTTGCATTCCCAAGGATCAAAGATTCTTATCGGAGGATTAGGAGCGATCGCTCTGCTGAGTTTCTTGGTAATATTAGTAGCAATTCAGATCGGTTACCACAAAGAATTGCTTTAAAGCCTCCACCCTTGTAAGGAGAAATTAAAATCAGACTATTCATTACTCCAATCCTCGGGCTTCCAGGTAGATGTCGCCCTCAAGCAGTCAACTGTCGAGCGGTCAACTGTCAACTGAATGAAGGTTTGTGGGTGTGGTTTCGCTGAGGAGAAAAGGCAGAGCTTGGGACAAAAAAATCAGCGGCGTCGATTTGGGTGCATCTACGGTTAAAATGTTGAATGAGTATAAAGCAAGAATAAATGCTGAAGAGTAACTGGAAAATCCCCCATAAATCTGTAACCTTTGATGCTTTTGCAACCGAATACGATTTTGCAGCCAGCTTGCAAAGCCAGAACGATTTCTTTACTAAAAACTTATCTGCCAGCAAAGGTACAGCTTTAGATATTGGCTGCGGTTCGGGAATTCTTGCTTTTGAATTAGCCAAGTATTACGAGCGTGTAATCGCGGTCGATTTGTCAGCCAAAATGCTGGCAATTGCCCGTAAAAACCGCTCAGCACATAATATTGAATACATCCAAATGGATGCCAGTCAATTAGCGCTCGATCGCCAATTTGATTTAATCGTTAGTGCCGCAACTTTTCACCACCTGCCCAACCTCCCTACCGCCCTTTTAGCTGTAAAAAAATTATTAAAGAGGCAGGGAAAAATCGTATTTTTAGATAATGTATCGGAAGTCGAAACACCTGCCACCATAGGCTATATAGTTGGTGCAGCCAGAGATTTTATTCCAGACTGTTCTCAATACGGATTTCGTAATGCTTCAAGATTATTGAAATTTAGATTGTCGCCAAGCTGGTTGAAGCACTTAGCCAGCGACAGGTATTTATCAGAAGCGAGATTTAAAAAAATTTACGGTCGTTGCTTTCCCGGCTGTTATTTTGTAAAATTGGGTTGTTTTATGGGCGTAATTTGGGAATATTTGTAATGCAAAATAATATGATCCAACCTGCACCGCCGATCGTCCAAAAAACTCACATCCGCGAGTTGGGGATTAATTGCGATCGCTGGTACGCAGTCGCCCGCAGCATTGAGGTAGAGAGTCAGCCGTTAGCTGCGAAAATCTGGAATCGGGCGATCGTGCTTTTCCGCGACAGTGCAGGCAAAATCAACGCTTTAGAAGATAGATGCCCGCACCGACAAGTTAAACTCAGCCACGGCAAAGTTAAAGGCGATTTAATCGAATGCGCCTATCACGGATGGCGTTTAAATGCCAGGGGAGAATGCGCCGAAGTCGATTATTTAGCAGAAAATCAAAAAGTACCTAACTGTCAAATTCGCTCCTATCCAGTCAAGGAAAAAAACGGTTTTATCTGGCTATTTCCCGGCGACGCAACCCAAGCAGAAAAAATAGATTTATTGGATTTACCCGAGTGGGAACATCTCAATTATATTGCCACAGTTTCAGTCATCGACTGTCAGGCACACTATTCATTTTTAATTGAAAATTTGATGGATATGTACCACGGACACTTGCACGATGACTTGCAAGCCTGGGCAAATCCGGTATTAGATAGTTTAGCAGAAGACGAGCATCGAGTAACTGCTCGCTATCAAGCACAAAGTTATTACAAAATAGATAAAATTTGGTCAATTTCCCAGTTATTTTTTAAATCTCTGCGCCGACTGCACCCGGAACCGCTTGACGTGAGTTATGTTTACCCGCACTGGGTTTCAACCTTGGGAAGCGACTTTAAGATTTACTGTTTGGTTTGCCCGGTAAGCGAGACAGCAACTCGCGCCTATTTAATTCATTTTACCTCATTAAATGCGTTTTGGCGGCTGCACAAATTGCCTGTTTGGTTTCGCAAGTTTATTAAAGATAGTTGTTTCGGTGCGGCTCAAAAGTTATTGGATGGTTTGGTGCGGCAGGATGTGTTAATGATTGAGGAAGAACAGCAGGCTTTTTTGCAGAATTCGGAGAGAAAGAGTTATGAATTAAATAGGGCGTTGGGTAGCGTGCAAAAGTTGATGAGAAGTCAGGCGGAAAATAGACTTGAATTGCATAAATCTTTCATTGATACAGAAACCGCAGATGTCAGGCAGATAAACACAGATTAACGCAGATAATTTCCAGATAATTTGGGAATGAATGCAAGAGGTATTATGAAGAACGTGACAGCGCCAACCAGTGATAGCTGGCTAAATGCACTAATTGAATCGCTACAAAATCCCGCCGAAGCTGCGGCTTACCTGAGTGTGGCTAAAGACAGCAGAATCACCGGATTCTCAACTACTGCGGGCGGAATTTCAAGATGTAATTGATGCGCGTTTGCGGGCGAACAATCTTTCAAAGGAAGCTAAAGTACACCACGAGAAACTCGATAAAATTATTTCCGAAAGTGGCGATTCTGAAATTTACACTTTGATCGCGTTATTGGATGCGCTAGGATTTAGGCTAAGAGTTATTTTAAAAGAAGATGAATTGGCGATCGGGGAATGAAACCGATCGCAAATATGCGTTAATCTGCGTTAATCTGCCTGAATCTGCGGTCAAAAAAATCGAGATCCCGCTGCACAAACCTTACTTTTTAGGCCGCTGCTGCTGGTAAACGCTGACCACCTTATCCGCATAAGTAGCCGTGGCGCCGCTTTTGCAAGCTGCGGATTCCCCAGTCATCCACCAGCAAGCGGCGCGGCGTACAGCGGTTAATTCATTGTTGCTGCTAGCTTTGTATTCGTCGCGCAGCAAATCGCGCACGATACAGGTAACAATTGTTTTGGCTTTTGTCGCGTCAGCCTCAAATTGTTGTGGTGTTAAATCTTGTTTGGTACAGAATTTTGCCCAGCGGGAAATATTACCCGGTAAAACTTGCCACTGACTGTACATTCCGTCATTTGCGGTTTGTGGTGGCGCGGCTTGTCGCAGCGCTTCTACGAGGGCGGAAACTTGCGCGTCTGTGACTGGTTCGGCTGCTGCTGGAAGTGCTTGTAATCCGAGGCTAATTATCAGGCTGCTGAGTAGTAGATTGGTTTTTGCGATCGACTTAAAATTCATTCACAATTCCCTGCTTTAATCAAAGTTTCCTGCACAAACTTTACCTGAAAGGCGATCGAATGCCTCTGTCTTAAGTATGATTTACTTTTTGAATGCGGTGGCGATTCCCTACGGGATAGCTACGCTTCACGCGCTTATTATAGAAATTGGCAAAGATTAAGATAAAATTATGGAAGTACAACAAGCGTGAAATTCGACGTTACAAGACACCAGACGACAAAGTTCCATTCGGGGAGTGGCTTGATTCCGTCCGCGATCGGAATGTTAGAGTTAGAATCAAATCTAGGCTTGACCGAGTTGAAGAAGGTAATCTCGGAGATATCAAGTCAGTGGGACAAGGAGTTTTTGAACTCAGAATTAATTATGGGCCGGGCTACCGCCTCTACTTCGGACAAGTTGGATTGACAATTGTGGTCATCTTAGTAGCCGGAGATAAAAGCACTCAAGAACAAGACATTCGACAAGCTATAGCATACTGGAAAGATTATGAAAGACGTGAAAGCACCGACAAGTGATAGCTACCGCGAGTACCTAATTGAATCTCTCAAAGATCCCGAAGAAGCTGCTGGTTACATCGGGGCTATCTTGGAAGAAAAAGACCCTGAACCAGCACTCCTGAGAAATGCCATCAGAAAGGTGATTGAGGCTCGAATCAGGATGAATGTTCTTTCGGCGTCAGCAAAAGAGCATCATGAAAAACTTGACAAGATGCTGACTCAAAGCGGCGGTTCGGAAATTTACAGTTTGGTAGAATTGCTCGAAGCGTTAGGATTTAGACTAGAAGTTACTGTCGCAGAGATTGAGTTGCCGGCTGACTCGGAATCAACGGATTTTGTGGAATCAGAATTATCCCCGGAACCTGCTAATTTGTAACAAGTTGCAAGTCGATTGAATTCTTTCCCCCGGTGAGTGAGGGCGGGTTTATAGATATTCGGAATGTGAATGAAAGATTGTTGCTGAACCCGCCCCTGCGGAATTTGCGATCGCGCGCTCGCACAAATTGGCGAAATGTGCGATCGCCCGATCGGGATAGCTACGCCGCGCGTACTTCAATCGCTGCGCGGCAAGAAACCGGGTTTCTACGAATAATTTAGGTTGAGTACGAAAAATCTAGTCAGAAACCCGGTTTCTGAGATTAGCGTGCGTCAGGAAAATCGATCGCCAATTATCTCCCCGTCAGCGTATCCGCATAAGGATCTGGCAAAGCTTGCTGCACCTCCAAAAGCGACAAAGAATCTCCAGTCAACGGTTCGCTAATCAATTTTTTTTTTAACCCGTCTCCCCGCCGATCGCGCTCTTGCAACTTCAGCAATTCTTCTTGATACACAGCAACAATTCGCCCCAAACTCACCACCAAATCATCCCAATTATCATCTCCCACCAACTTTTCAGAAATCCCCTCAAATAACTCTCCAGCTTGCCGTTTTTGAACGTAAGCCTTCAAAAGTTTTCCCGACTTTTGCAAAACCGCCTGATAAATGTCCCCATCAGACCACCACAGCCCCTGTTGACTCAGCAGCCAAGTTAAAATATACTCGCGAGCGTGTTGCTCCTTCACCCAGGCCGCGAGATACTGCAAATCTTCCATAATTACAACAGTCTCCTAAATTTTCCTCAAAATGTCCGCTTGTTTGTATCTATCGTTACTGCGATCGACATAATACCTGCCTTATCATCACCTGTCCTTGTCATTAATATCTCTTAAATCTTAAAAAAACCCTACTGATTTAGCAAACAGCAATTCTTACAATATAAAAATAAACTCAAACCTCCTAGGTCTATTGTCCAATACTTTTAGTCCACGGGAAAGCGGTACACCCCGCCTCGCTTTCCTCTCTCGCAAATCTATCCTGAAGCGAGAACAACCAGCGGGTTACTAGCATGACAAAGCAAAATTTTGGTTTAATCGGTCTAGCAGTGATGGGCGAAAACCTAGCGCTCAACGTCGAAAGCAGAGGCTTCTCCGTAGCCGTGTACAACCGCACCGCAGCTAAAACCGACGAATTCATGGCAAAACGCGCCCCCGGCAAAAACATTGTCGCCGCCAAGACTCTCACAGAATTCGTCGATATCCTAGAAACCCCGCGCCGCATCTTAGTCATGGTGCAAGCTGGCAAAGCAGTAGATGCAGTCATCGACCAGCTCAAACCCATGCTGTCACCGGGCGACATGATTATTGACGGCGGTAACTCCCTCTACAACGACACCGAACGCCGCACCAAAGATTTAGAAGCAGCGGGACTGGGATTTGTCGGTATGGGCATCAGCGGCGGCGAAGAAGGCGCGCTCAACGGTGCTAGCCTCATGCCCGGTGGCACCCACGCTGCTTACGGCATACTAGAGCCAATTCTCATCAAAATTGCGGCTCAAGTAGATGACGGCCCCTGTGTCACATTCATCGGCCCTGGCGGCGCTGGTCACTACGTGAAGATGGTGCACAACGGCATTGAGTACGGGGATATGCAGCTCATTGCTGAAGCCTACGATTTGCTGAAAAACGTAGCGGGACTCAGCGGCCAGCAGTTGCAGGAAGTGTTTGCCGAATGGAATACCACAGACGAACTCAACTCGTTTCTGATTGAAATTACGGCTAATATTTTCAAGTACATTGACCCGGAAACTAAGCATCCCTTAGTTGAGGTAATTATGGACGCAGCGGGTCAAAAAGGTACTGGTCGCTGGACTGTAATGAGTGCTTTGGAATTGGGCGTGAGCATTCCCACAATTATCGCTGCTGTGAATGCGAGAATCATGTCTTCTTACAAAGACGAGCGCGTCAAAGCTTCGCAACAACTGACTGGGCCTACCGCCAAGTTTGAAGGCGATCCTAAAGAGTTTGTGAACAAAGTTCGGGATGCGCTTTACTGCTCGAAGATTTGCTCCTACGCCCAAGGCATGGCGCTGTTGAGCGCGGCCTCGAAGTCGTACAATTACGACTTGAGTTTGAGCGAAATTTCCCGCATTTGGAAAGGCGGCTGTATCATTCGCGCTCGGTTTTTGGACAAGATTAAAACAGCTTTCAAGGACGATCCCGCGCTGCCGAATTTGCTGTTAGCGCCGGAGTTTAAACAGAGCATTCTCGATCGCCAATCAGCTTGGCGGGAAGTGTTGTCTACGGCTAGCCTGCTGGGTATTGCTGTACCGGCCTTCAGCGCGTCGCTGGACTACTTCGACAGCTACCGGCGCGATCGACTGCCGCAAAACCTGACGCAAGCTCAGCGCGATTATTTCGGGGCTCACACCTACGAGCGCACCGACAAACCGCGCGGCGAGTTCTTCCACTCTGAGTGGACGCAGGCTGCTAAAGAGTCGCTGCAAACCGGCAGTACCGACTAATTAATTTTTGTAGGGTGCGTTTCGGCGCACCTTACGAAATGATCTGCGCAGGCAAATTTTTTTGACGTTTTTTTTCGAGATAGGTTTTAATATATTCGTCGTTAAAGAGCGATCGGGCGATCGTCAGTGCTTCTTGTCTTTCTGCGTCGGTCATGTAATCATCGCCTTTTAAACCTGATGGCGGGTGTCGGGGATCGCCGCCTGCATCGAGGAATCGCTGACGTGCGATCGCCATTAATTCTCCTAATCTGCGGTCTTGCTCTCGAATGATATCATGCGGTTTCGTCATAGTTTTCCACCTCGTCTATACGAACAATCTCGCCACTTTGTAGTATAGCAGCTCTTGGTAAAACTCGACTAGGGGTTTCGATGTACCAAAAGCCCTTTTCTTCATCATATATTCTCCAGATGAGCAAGTCCAGAGTTTCCAAGGCATTAATAATTAAGTATTGAACTCCTGATGATGGCATAGGTCGATGTGTAGTTGAGCCAATTGGCTATTGTATCACCCATTGCGGACAAAATTTTCAGTTATCATTGATTGTATCCCTGCACCTATTATATTCTCATAAATTCCGAGTTTCCATAGATGATCAGTAATTAAGATCACAATTTGTTTGTGATATGGGTAGATAACTATACTGAGTAAATCTCGTACTATCATAACTACTCCTTTAAAATAAATCTAATTTCATGAAACATTTTATAGTAAGAGCCGCTGCCATTATCGGTGATGTTGCCGTAGCAGTATTTGATACATTGAAAGAAGAAGAATCAAGAAAACGTTTATTAGACAGTGGTATGGTGGAAGTGGATGCAATGACTGGAAAAGAGTTTGAAGAATTCCTACGTGTTCATTTTATAAACTGTGGCTACAGTGTTACTTTAACTCAAGATAGTCAAGATTATGGCGCTGATTTAATTTTATACAAAGATAGCTTAAAAACCGTGGTTCAAGCGAAAAGAAGCAAAAATCCAGTTGGTATTAAAGCCGTTCAAGAAGTAGCAGGAGCCGTCAGACATTACAAAGGAAATAAAGCCAGAGTAATCACCAACAACAGATTTACTGAAAATGCTTACAAACTTGCTGAATCTAACGACGTAGAGTTATGGGATCGAAAAGAACTAATCGAATTCATCCTGATAGCTAAGCATTGTAACTAATTTACAGCGGATTCCAGGTTTATGCAGTACAGTAGCAGCAGTTTGTAAACCAGTTTTTAAAGTGCTTAATATTAACTAAATCAAGCGCAGTAGCTAGTAAAACGTCAACCATCTTGGTAGTAGTGGGCGAAAACTTACG
>JANYGO010000033.1 GCA_025362325.1 Cyanobacteriota bacterium
GGCTTCTGGTCTTTTGAAGGCGTGGCCGTGGCTCACATCATCCTCTCCGGTTTGCTGTTTTTAGCAGCAGTCTGGCACTGGGTATTCTGGGATTTGGAACTCTTCAGAGATCCTCGCACCGGCGAACCAGCCCTCGACTTGCCAAAAATGTTTGGCATTCACTTGTTTCTCTCCGGCTTGCTTTGCTTCGGCTTCGGCGCATTTCACCTTTCGGGACTCTTCGGCCCCGGAATGTGGGTGTCCGACCCCTACGGCTTGACCGGTCACGTCCAACCAGTGGCACCTTCTTGGGGCCCTGAAGGCTTCGATCCGTTCAATCCGGGCGGCATCGTGGCTCACCACATTGCAGCGGGTGTAGTCGGCGTAATTGCTGGTTTGTTCCACTTGACAGTGCGGCCGCCGGAACGTCTTTACAAAGCCCTGCGGATGGGTAACATCGAAACTGTACTTTCTAGCAGTATCGCTGCTGTGTTCTTCGCAGCTTTCGTAGTTGCGGGTACGATGTGGTACGGTTCTGCTGCTACTCCGATCGAGCTTTTTGGCCCCACCCGCTATCAGTGGGACGGCGGCTATTTCCAACAAGAAATCGATCGCCGAGCTCAAGCTAGCTTAGCTGCCGGCCTAAGCTTCCAAGAAACTTACGAAAAAATTCCCGAAAAATTGGCCTTCTACGACTACGTGGGCAACTCACCAGCCAAAGGCGGTTTGTTCCGCGCTGGCGCCATGGTCAACGGCGACGGTATCGCTAAATCTTGGCTGGGCCACCCAGTATTTACAGACAACGATGGTCGGGTGTTGTCGGTACGCCGCCTCCCGAACTTCTTTGAAACTTTCCCAGTCATTTTGACGGACAAAGATGGAGTCGTTCGCGCTGACATCCCCTTCCGCCGTGCTGAATCAAAATACAGCTTTGAACAAAGCGGAGTTACTGTCAGCTTCTACGGTGGCGAACTTAACGGTCAAACCTTTAATAATCCTCTAGATGTTAAGAAGTTTGCTCGCGCCGCCCAAAAGGGTGAAGTATTTGAATTCGATCGCGAAACCTTGAAGTCTGACGGGGTTTTCCGCACTTCAACTCGCGGTTGGTTCACTTTCGGACACGCTTGCTTTGCTTTGCTGTTCTTCTTCGGCCATATCTGGCACGGTTCTCGGACTATTTTCCGCGACGTGTTTGCTGGAGTTGAGTCTGACATGGAAGAACAAGTGGAGTGGGGCTTGTTCCAAAAGCTGGGCGACGTAACTACCAGAAGAGAAGAATCTCTCTAGTTTTCGCCAGCCTCGCTGACACCGGGAAACTTCTCCGGTGCAAAAAAACCCGGTTTCTTCAAGAAACCGGGTTTTTTTAGTTAATATGGCAGAAGGAAAAAGGCAGAATATCGATGTGAAGACGTAACACCAGCAATCGTTTCAGCAATGGGAGAACGTCGCAACCGCGCCTTTATGTTGCGATAATTCTCAAGTTATGGTTTTCGGAAATATCTGTGAACTCAGAAAGCAATAATTAAGATAAAATAATACGGCAAGGGAAGATAGGGAAAATTTAACATGGAAAGCGTTGCTTACATTTTGATTCTGGCTTTGGCCATAGGTGTACTATTTTTTGCGATCGCCTTCCGGGAGCCTCCCCGCATTGGCAAATAAGCCGATCGGTATTTCTAGTCCAGCAATTCATCTGACTCCACCAGGGTCAGATGAATTGCAATTTTACGGCAACGCCTGTTAAAATCAGCAATCATGCGCTGTTCCTCCTGCCAACACACCAATAGCCGCGTTCTCGAATCGCGCTCAGCCGAATCCGGTCAAAGTATCCGGCGCAGGCGCGAGTGTTTGAACTGTCAGCACCGCTTCACAACCTACGAACGCATAGAATTTGTGCCGATTACGGTGATCAAGCGGGACGGGAAGCGCGAATCTTTCGATCGGTCAAAATTAGTCAGGGGACTGGTTCGGGCTTGCGAAAAAACAGGCTTGTCTTCCAGTCAGCTCGAAACCCTCGCCGAAGAAATAGAAGCGCAACTCCAAGGTCGATCGCTCCGAGAACTCGCCAGCTCAGAAATTGGGGAACTGGTACTGCTGCACCTGCGGCCGCTCAGCGAAGTCGCTTACGTCCGTTTTGCCTCCGTATACCGTCAATTTCGAGGCATCAGAGATTTTGTAGATACTCTCAATCACCTTCAGCATCCCCTCAGCAAAACTGAAGATCCAGAAACTACACCAGAAAATAACCGAGATTTGTCGGAACCGGATCAGCCGTGCGATCGAGAAAGCCCCGCATCCTATGCTACTCCCAGCTAAACTCGCTTAAATTAATTTGAAACCAGTATGCGAATAAGGTATAATAGTCCACTGGACTCTAAACGTTAAAAATCAAAGGCTTTAACACAGAGTTGGAATTAAGAGCAATGGCAAGCGCTGGTGTACGGTTGCACCGGGCAAAAGTTGGCAAAAACTGACTTTCGTAAAAGATTTTGCAAGAAGCTAACCACTTTTTTAACAAAATCTCTAGTATCTGCCTGCAAACGAAAAACATGAAGGAGAGAAATCCTAGGAAACTATTCGCATGGTCAATACCAAAACCACAGTCAAAGACATCGGCTTTACTCACGAAGATTTTGCGGCCTTACTTGATAAATATGACTATCACTTTAGTCCCGGCGACGTAGTAGCGGGTACAGTTTTTAGTATAGAACCGAGGGGCGCTCTGATTGATATCGGTGCTAAAACAGCAGCGTACATTCCCATTCAGGAAATGTCCATCAATCGAGTGGAAAGCCCTGAAGAAGTATTGCAATCAAACGAAACCAGAGAATTTTTCATCCTCACCGATGAAAACGAAGACGGACAATTAACCCTGTCCATTCGACGCATTGAGTATATGCGCGCCTGGGAAAGAGTGCGACAACTGCAAGCAGAAGACGCTACAGTTCGATCGCAAGTATTTGCTACCAACCGTGGTGGCGCACTGGTGAGAATAGAAGGGTTGCGAGGCTTCATTCCCGGTTCTCACATCAGCACCCGCAAACCGAAGGAAGAATTAGTCGCCGAAGAATTACCCTTGAAATTCTTAGAGGTAGACGAAGACCGCAACCGCCTAGTATTAAGTCATCGTCGCGCCTTAGTTGAGCGCAAGATGAACCGCCTCGAAGTCGGGGAAGTGGTCATCGGTACAGTACGCGGCATCAAGCCTTACGGTGCTTTTATCGACATCGGCGGCGTCAGCGGCTTGCTGCACATCTCAGAAATTTCGCACGATCACATCGATACGCCTCATAGCGTGTTTAATGTCAACGACGAAGTGAAGGTGATGATTATTGACTTGGATGCCGAAAGAGGCCGGATTTCTCTCTCCACCAAGCAATTGGAACCGGAACCGGGCGCGATGGTCAAAAATCGTGAATTGGTGTACGAAAAAGCTGAAGAAATGGCAGCTAAGTTCCGCGAGAAAATGCTCGCTCAAAAGCAAGCTAAAGCAGGCATAGACGTTCCTGTAGACTCGACTGATGCTGATGACGACATCTCCGACGAAATACTCGAAGACGTGCCCTCAGCAATGGAAGAGGATGTGCCCGACGAAGTCGCAGCCGAAGTCGCACCCGAAGTAGCAGCCGAAGTCGCACCCGAAGTCGCAGCCGAAGCCGCACCCGAAGTAGCAGCCGAAGCCCCGCCAGAAGTAGCAGCCGAAGCCCCGCCGGAAGCCGCACCGGAAGTCGCAGCCGAAGCCGCACCAGAAGCCGCCGCCGAAGCCGCACCCGAAACCGCACCAGAGGTAGAGGAAGAAATCTCTCCTGTGACGGTCGAATAACATTGCAGTCACTTTAAACAGTTGACAGTTGACAGCGAAGTGATAAAAACGGAGATTTAAACTCCGTTCTTATCACAATCTGCCTTCATGAGTAAGGGCTTCACACCCCTGCTATTCGGTGATTAAAAGAGGGGATTTCCCCTCTTTTTTTTGCCTTAAACGTCCCAATTACCAATCATTAATTACCAATTAATATCAATCCTGAAAAGTACGCAAGCATCTGTAGGGAAACGGCACGGTGCGGTCTCCGGCGCGGGGAGTAGGACACCGCACCGTGCCTTTCGTCGTGTCAACAAACACGTTAAACCCAGTCAGAGACTCCGGTTTGACTATTAAGCCTAGACCCCCCCTAGCCCCCCTTCTTAAGGGGGGGACAAGAATCTTTTCAAAGTCCCCCTTCTTAAGGGGGATTTAGGGGGATCGGGCCTGGGGTAAAAGCGAGATTTATCAATGTTTTTAGCCTTAAGTTGTCATCAATGGGCTCTTGGAGTTTCCCTAGGGTTCCGTTTTAATAATTGGTATAAGTATCAATTCCCAATTAGCAATTAGCAATTAGCAATTCCCAATTCCCAATTCCCAATTACGAATTCCCAATTACGAATTCCCAATTCCCAATTACCAATTACCAATTCCCAATTCCCAATTCCCAATTACCAGTTACCAACAATTTAATATCTTTCTGTAGACAGATGCAGAGATCGCCCTTTGAATCAATACAACCGATCGCTCTGCCTAAATAAACATGACTTTTACCTGTAAATTTGTTAAGATTTATAAACATCAGGGACATCCGCACAGGGGCAAACTCATCAGAATTGTCAGGCAAGAAAGCAGACGATCGCCAAAGTGTACAACAAAATGCTTATAAATTTCTTGCCCTGACGCTCAACGGCAAGCTGATAATGAACATCGAACTATTAAAACAAAAGTTAGAACATCTAAAAAAACGTCCCAATTCGAGCAAAGGAACGATCGACCAAATCGAAAACTGGTTGATCGGTTCCCACATTTTGCAGAGATTGCGGATTAACCCTTACTACGTCGCAGGCGATACAGTCAAGAATGTTAAAAGAATTACTTCGGAATTTCTGCACGGAGTAAAAGCCGGTGCTTTCGATTTGCATTGGGATATTCACTGTCCGCACTGCAACATGATAGCAGACGAATTCCCGGATTTGGCAGACACATCAGAAATGTCTTTTTGCCCGATGTGCGATCGCGAGTTTAGCATTGATTTGCTCGATCGCGTCGAAGTTACTTTTTCCCTGAACAAAGAAATCGAAGACCCGCAACTGCGGCCAGTCTGCTCTCCCCCTCCCGTACTCCAAAACAAACTGCAACTCGTAACACCTTTATACTGCACCGAATCGGAGACTGTCACCTTAGAAAACGGTCGATATCGGTACTGCTGTCCCCTCACTTTAGCTAAAGGGATTTTAAAGGTTGAAGGCGAAGAAACAGAAGCAATACAAGAAATTCAACTCAAGCAGTTGGCGGGCAAAGATTTTGACAAAAAAGAGCTTTTCGTGCGTCCGGGACAAGTTAAGATCGAACTAACTAATACCGAACACAATTTGTCAGGGCTGATTTTGCATCCCGATGAATTGCCCGAGGAATTGACATTAGAACAACTGCCCCTGCGGCTGTCAGGAATCCAACTGCTTCATCACCCGGATTACAAGCGTTTGTTCGGCGATCGCGTAATATCGGAAAGAGAGCGAGTTAAGATTCGGGCGATTACTATTATGTTTACCGATATTACCGGTTCTACCAGAATGTACGAAACGCTGGGAGATACCAAAGCTTACAATATTGTGCGCGACCATTTTGAAATTTTCTTTGAGTCGATCGAGAAATATGGCGGGAAAGTCATTAAAACCATCGGCGATGCTGTGATGGCTTCTTTTATCAGCAACGAACAAGCAATTATGGCCGCCGCCGCTGCTGTGGCTCGTTTCAGGGAGTACAACTCCAATCGCCCACAAGCAGAGTGGATTCAAGTCAGAATTGGCATTCACCGAGGTACGGCTTTGCTGGTAAATCTCAATAATGCGATCGACTATTTTGGTTCTACAGTCAACAAAGCAGCGCGCATTCAAAATCTTTCTAAAAGTGACGAAGTTTCGTTTTCCGAAGAAGTTTATGATGACAGAGCATTTTTAACGGCATTAAAAGCTGCTGGAGTGTCGGAAATTCACAAACGAGTGGAAGATTTAAAAGGAATACAAGGGGCACAAGTCGCTTTTACTGCTAGAATTAATACGGAATCCGTCATCGCACTTTCTGCTACACAGGTCGCTCAAATAAGTTAATTAGGTAAAAAAATATACCTGGTTATTGCCAGCGTTTCGTGGCAATCTCAGCAACAACAAATGGGTGGGGACACTCCCATTAGTGTCAACTTAAGGTCAAATCCAGTCAGAGATTGCTGTTTGACGATTAAGCCCAGATCCCCCCTAGCCGCCCTTAAGAAGGGGGGAGCAAGAATCTTCTCAAAGTCAACCCCTACTCCCCTTCTTAAGGGGGATTTAGGGGGATCGGGATCTCAAGGAGTAGTTTGAAAACACGCCCCAGCCCCCCTTCTTAAGGGGGGAGCAAGAATCTTCTCAAAGTCCCCCTTCTTAAGGGGGATTTAGGGGGATCTGGACTGGGGTAAAAACGGGATTTATCAAGGCTTTCAGGCTTAATTTGACACGCTTTGGGATCTTGGAGTTTCCCTACTTAAAAGCCCCATCTCATCCTCAAGCGACTTGTGTTCTGGTGGCAACTTAAGCTCTAATAACAATATTCAGAATTAGTTAGCCGCACGCTCATCAAATATTTTTGCTGCTAAACAACTGAAGTTGAGGACTTCACATCATGACTTCCAATCAATTCTCTCCCGAAAATACACCCGAATCGATCGCCCCAGGGGTCATAGACGAACAATCAGTTGCGACTGATGCCCCCTTTCCTATTGTTGGGATTGCCGCCTCAGCAGGAGGGTTGGAAGCATTCATGGAGTTACTCAGCCATTTACCGGTAGATACGGGTATGGCGTTTGTGCTGATTCAGCATTTAGCCCCGGATCACAAAAGTATGCTGAGCGAGATTCTCGCCAGACACACGCAAATGCCTGTTAGTGAGGTGCAAGACGGCATGGCTGTAGAGCCCAATCAAGTCTACATCATTCCGCCCAACACCAAGATGGTGCTATCTAAAGGCGTGTTGCAACTATCCCCCCGCGAGAAGATTTATGGCACATATATGCCGGGAGATGCGTTTTTTACCTCATTGGCGATCGATCGCGGACACAAAGCAATCGCCGTAGTATTATCCGGGGGAGACGGAGACGGTTCGCTGGGGCTCAAGGCAATCAAAGCAGCCGGGGGCATGACTTTTGCTCAATGTCAAGACACGGCAAAATGCGACAGTATGCCGAATACTGCTGTTGCTACAGGGAATGTGGATTTTGTTCTGCCACCGGAAAAAATTGCCGAAGAACTGGCAAACTATAGTGGCAGTTCCCTTCTGTCTTCCACGATTTCCCTGACAAAAATTGAGGAATCGCCCGAACGCGCAGATGCTATGGCAACTATTTTTGCGCTGCTGAAATCGACCACAGGCGTAGATTTTAGCCACTACAAACCCACTACCATCGCTCGGCGCATTCAGCGGCGGATGGTGCTGTACAAGCTAGACAGCTTGGATGATTACGTCGCGTACCTCCTACAAAATTCGGCTGAAGTCAAAGCTTTGTATGAAGAAATCCTGATCCACGTTACCAGTTTCTTCCGCGATCCCGAAGCCTTTGAACAGTTAAAAGAACTGGTTTTCCCGACCATTACCCAATATAAATCGGCAAACACTCCGATTCGGATTTGGGTGGCGGGATGTTCCACAGGTGAAGAAGTTTATTCGATCGCCATTTGTTTGTTAGAGTTTTTGAGCGATCGAATTATCCAGCCGCCGATCCAGATTTTTGCCACGGATATCAGCGAGCAGGCGATCGGCAAAGCGAGGTCTGGCTTCTACTTAGAAAACCAGATGCTAGACGTTTCACCAGAACGGCGTACTCGCTTCTTTATTGCTGCCGAAGAAGGAAATGGCTATACAATCTGCAAGGCAGTCCGCGAAATGTGTGTATTTGCCCGACAAGACTTAGGCAGCGACCCGCCTTTTTCCAATCTCGATTTAGTTAGCTGTCGCAATGTGCTGATCTACTTGGCAGAGTCACTGCAAAAAAGAGTGATGCCGATTTTTCATTACAGTCTTAACCCAACTGGCTTTCTTTTGTTAGGCACTTCTGAGAGTACCGGAAAATTTTCCAACTTGTTTACTTCAGTGGATAAAAAGTCTAAAATTTATGCCAAAAACTTGATTGCGACTCGTCCCAGTTTTTCGTTTGCGCCGAGTTCTTATCTCATCAATAAAGCTACTCAACAGCAGGGAGTGAATGAAGAAAAATTGAGTAATAGCTTTGACTTGCAACGAGAAAGCGACAAACTGATTTTGAATCGCTATGCCCCACCAAGTGTGGTTGTCAACGAGCAGATGAAAATCCTGCAAGTGCGGGGAGACATCGATCCTTACTTGAGATTGGTAGCCGGAACGCCGGACTTAAACTTGCTGGCGATGGCAAGGGAAGGCTTGATTGTTGAGCTTCGCACCGCCATTTTTCAGGCACAAACGCAGAACGTGACTGTGAGGAAAGAAAGGGTATCGGTGGCAGCGGGCGGACGATCGACTACCGTCAATATTGAGGTGATTCCCTTCGGACCCAACACGGCCGCACCACGCTATTTTTTAGTGCTATTTGAAGAAGCTTTACCCCCGGCGATCGACTTGTCCACCGTCATTTCTGAAAGCTTGGAGCGAAGTGATTTAGAACCTGAAATTGAGCTGCTGAAGCAGGCACTGGTCAGCGCTAACCAACAAAAAATTGCGGCTCAAGCGCACCTGCAATCGATGATCCAAGAGCAGGAAAGTCTCAACCAAGACCTCACAATTGCGAACGAAGAAATCCTATCGAGCAACGAGGAGTTGCAAAGCACCAACGAGGAACTAGAAACTGCAAAAGAAGAGATTCAAGCCACTAACGAGGAACTGATCACGACTAACGAGGAACTTCGCAGTCGAAATTTTGAACAACACCACCTCAATAACGATCTGACAAATTTGCTTGCTAGTATCAATATTCCCGTCTTAATGCTGGCAAACGATTTACAGATTCGACGATTTACGCCAACGGCCCAGCAAGTTTTTAGTCTGATTCCGACAGATATTGGCCGACCTTTTAGCGACATCCGATCGACTCTTGACGTTCCCGACTGGGAACAGATGATTTTGGAAGTGATTGATACTCTCCAGACCAAAGAAAAAGAAATTCAAACTTTATCGGGATATTGGTACAATCTCCGTATTCGTCCTTACCGCACCAGGGAAAACCAGATTGACGGTGTGGTGATAGTTTTGCTCGATATTGATGCTCTTAAACGCAGTGCCAGTATTTTGGAGGAAGCCCGAAACTACGCTGAAACCATCGTGGAAAGCGTGCGAACGCCTTTAGTCACGCTTGATGCTGATTTGCGAGTGAATAAAGCCAATCGAGCGTTTTATAAAACGTTTCAGGTTTCACCGTCAGAAACAACAAAGTCTTTGCTGTTTGAGCTTGGCAACGGGCAGTGGAATATCCCGCAACTGCGATCGATATTGGCAGATATTCTGGTTGGTGATGTTGAGCTTCACAACTTTGAGTTGGAGTGCGTGTTTGAGCAGATTGGGCCCAAAACCCTGCTGCTTAATGCTTGTAAAGTTGAACTAGAAGATCGATCTTTAATGATTCTATTGTCGATCGAGGATATCACAGATCGCAAGCGGTTTGAGACAGAGCGATCGCAGTTATTGGAGCAGGAACAGTTGGCCCGCCAACAGGCAGAAACCGCTAACCGTGTCAAAGATGAATTTCTCGCGAATCTCTCCCACGAACTCCGCAATCCCCTGACTCCCATCGTGGGGTGGGCAAACATCCTGCGCTCCGGCAAGCTGAAGGAAGCAGCCGCCGATCGCGCTCTAGAGACGATCGAGCGCTGCGCGAAGACGCAATCTCAGTTAATCGAAGATATCCTGGATATTGCCAGGATTAACAACGGCAAGCTCGTTCTTAATATCAATTTGATCGATCTGGTTTTGGTGGTGCAAGCTGCGCTCGATGCGATTCAATTATCAGCCTCCGCAAAAAACATTTCAATTGTTTCGCAGTTGAATTGTACGACTGTTTTAGGCGATGGTGCTCGCTTGCAGCAAGTTGTGTGGAATCTTGTGTCTAATGCCATTAAGTTTACTCCTGCGGGGGGACGAGTGGAAGTCACGCTGACAGAGATGGAGAATCACGTTCAACTTCGAGTTAGCGACACGGGAAAAGGCATTCGGGCAGAATTCTTGCCGTATATTTTCGATCGTTTCCATCAAGGCGATTCCAGCACCACTAAGGCGAATCAAGGGCTGGGATTGGGTTTGTCGATCGTGCGCCATCTGGTAGAATTGCACGGGGGAACGGTGCAAGCGGATAGTCCGGGTGAGGGACAAGGAACTACAATGACTGTGAGATTGCCGTTGCGATCGCAGCCTGTCGAGTGGACATCGGCGATCGATTTAAAGTCAAATGTTATGGTAGGGCCTTTAAACCCCTCAAATGAGATCGTCCCCTCTCTCGAAGGCTTGCACATCTTAGTTGTGGACGATCAGATTGATACACGGGAACTCTTAGAATTTGTGCTCACAAGTTACGGGGCTGAGGTTTTGACGGTTGCATCTGCCAGAAGTGCGATCGATGCTTTGACAGAAAATCCCGGCAGATATGACGTGCTAATCTCCGATATCGGAATGCCGGAGGAAAATGGGTATTTCTTAATTCGAGAAGTGCGAGCCCTTGCTGCGGAAGCCGGAGGAGAAATCCCAGCTATTGCGCTGACTGCTTATGCGAGCGATCGAGAGCGCGAAAGGGCGATCGAATCGGGTTTTCAAATCCATATTCCCAAACCTGTCCAGCCCGTTCAACTAGCATTAATTGTCGCCAATTTAGCTGGACGATATTAAATAATTTTCTAGGGACACAACATCGACCGCGATTTTCGTAGGGGCGGGTTCACCAACCATAATTGCCAATAATTGACAATCTCAAAAACCCGCCCCGGCCCAACCAATAATCATCATGTACATTTTTGCGATCGGATGCAAATTTCAGGTTGACGTGGGTTATTGGTGGTGTGGGGGCGGGTTTATATAGATGGTTGGTAATTGTTATGTATTGTTAGTGAACCCGCCCCTACAAGAATCACCATTGACTATCTCAAAAACCCGCCCCGGCCGCGAAATTATCCCGCCGTGGCCCTACAGATATGGTGTACAATCTAATTTCGTAGGGACACAACATTGTTGTATCCTAATATATAAAAATTACGGAGTTATGATTCTTGGTAACTATTAAATGTCGGGGCATTACCTTCTCGAATATCCAAGCCGTAATCTTTGACAAAGACGGCACTCTAGAGGATTCTCAAGAGTTTTTGAGACTTTTGGGGATGAAACGATCGCGCCTCGCAGATGCTCAAATTCCCGGCGTTGGAGAGCCTTTACAAATGGCTTTCGGCATCGAAGGTAGCAGCCTCGATCCCACGGGCTTGCTAGCAGTCGGTAGTCGCCGGGAAAACGAAATTGTGGCGGCGGGATACATCGCCGAAACCGGCAGGGGATGGTTGGAATCTTTAAGTATTGCGCGCCGCGCTTTTGACGAAGCTGACGAAATGTTTAAACATAGTGCTGTTTCTCCTTTATTTGTCGGCAGTTTAGAAGTGCTGAAGTATCTTTCGTCAGCGGGTTTGAAACTGGGAATTCTTTCGGCTGCTACAACAGAAGCGGTGCAGAAATTTGTGAAACACCACGCATTAGCCGACTTCATTCAGTTAGAAATGGGAGTGGATTCAACGGTTCATAAACCCGATCCAAAATTGTTTTTGCAAGCTTGTGAGAAACTGGGAGTAAATCCCGCAGCAACTTTGATGGTGGGAGATTCGGCGGGCGATATTCAGATGGGTAAAAATGCGGGCGCGGCTGGCTGTATCGGGATTTGTTGGGGAAATGCTCAGGTTAGTCATTTGGAAAAGGCTGATGTGGCGATCGCATCTTTGGATGAGATGATAATTGTAGCAGATTGAGTAAACATCAGATCAATGGAGACGGAGGAGACGGCAGTGCCGTGTCCCTACAATTGATCTGTAGGGACACGGCAC
>JANYGO010000115.1 GCA_025362325.1 Cyanobacteriota bacterium
TGGTTAAAGCGCAACCCCGCAGATTCTGCTACTTTAGGACAAAATCAGAAAGTCCGATTTAACCAGGGAGAAACTTTCAATATTCTCGGCTACGCTTGCGTAGAAAATCATTTTCGTGTCACCCTCAGCAGTCCGATTCCCAACTTCGGTAATTCGGGATTTCTGTACTCGCAACACGTCCAAATTTTGCAAGACGGCAGGGGAATTTCGTTTGACAGAAATGCAGTTACCATGACTGTTGTCAAAACTACAGCGTTTAAAAAGCGGCCGGCGGCGGCTGCAAGCCTGCAACCGCAAGAAAAAATTAATTTGCCGGCGGGAATGATTTACGGAGTTTCTGGATTCTCTATAGAACAAGGTCATGTTAAAGTCTCGCTGACCGAAAATTTGCCACCCTTTGGCAATACGGGTTTCGTTTATCCCGATTTCGTGCAATTCAGTCGCGCAGGCAAATCTTTTAACCCTGCCCCGAATTTAACTTATCAAGGCCCGACTGAAGTTTTGGTCAATCAGGCGATCGTCCTTGGGGGTACTTTTGACAAGCAAGAAGCAGCAAAAGTTGAGGTGATAGCTGAGGATAAATTTCCGCTAAACGTCACGCTAAACCAAACTGCGGGCACTTGGCAAGTGAATTTGCCGCAGGGATTTAAGATAGCTGGAGCTCGCTGGCTGAGGTTGCGGGCAACTGACACCAAAGGCAACGTTACTGGCAGCCAAATAATTTACATTACTGTAAGTTCCGATCCGCTGACTGTTGGAAAAGGTTTGAGCTTAAAGATAGTTTCTGACACTTTGTTTAAGGTAGCCCCTGTTGATTCTTCGCGCCTCGACAACCAGCAAAAAGTTCTTGTCAAAGCAGGTCTGACTTGGGCGGTTAGCAAGTACGGATTTATTGACGGGCATCTCAAGGTGGTGCTGGATTCGGCAATTTCGCCGATCGGCACTTTTGGCTATTTTTACGAACCCGACGTTCAGTTGGCCAAAGGTACAAAAGTCCTGAAATTTGACCTGGCTGACGTACCCAACAGCAACGGGGGCGCTCAACTGTTGGTCACTCAAACAACTCAAATTAAAGGTCAACCAGTAGATTCATCAAAACTGCCTGCGAATCAAGTTGCTGAGATAATTTTAGGCAGCACCTACGCCATCACTGGTTATGCGTGCATTTTGGGGCATTTCCGAGTAACGTTAGCCGAATCTATTCCCGGTTTCGGCAATGTTGGATTTATCTATTGGCAGCACGTGCAAATCAAGAAAAGCGGCAAAGAAGTTCCCTTTGACCCTGATGCTTTGACGATGACCATGCTGCAACCAACGGTGTTTAAAAAACGCCCAGTAGATGCTTCTAAGCTGACCGCTACGGAGAGGACTACACTGCCTTTAGGTCGAGTTTACGGCGTGGAAAGCTACGGTTTGGAAGCCGATCACCTGAAAGTTTCTCTAACTGAAGAAGTGCCGAATTTTGGCAATACAGGTTATGTTTTTCCGAGTTTTATTCAGTTTAAGCGCGGAGATAAAATTTTCGATCCGGTTCCGAACAATGTGGAATTGAACCTGCCGTATTTTTCGCAGCGGGACAATCCGCGTTTTGACTGGTCTACTTGCAACGTAACTGCGATCGCCATGGTGTTGTATTATTACGGCGTTCGTTCTAAGTGGGGCGGACAGTTGGAAGATGAGTTGTTGCAGTGGTGTTTCGACGATGCAGGCGTTGGTTCTCAAACCGATCACAACGTGCTGACGGCGCTGATTCAAGCTTACGGGTTTAAGACGAGTTTTAGTGCGACTCGTAAATGGGCGGATGTGCGATCGGAATTGCTGAATCGGCGGCCCGTAGTTTTAGCCGGAGATTTTACAGCGGCCGGTCACATTATCACTTTAATTGGCTACAATTCTGACGGTTATATCGTGCAAGATCCTTGGGGAGATGCACTCACCGGTTACAGCGATACTGAGGGCAGAAAGTTGATGTATCCCTACGGCTACATCAATCAAGTTGCTGGGCCAGATGGCAATGTTTGGGCGCATTTTATCTCGCGATAAGGTTTTTAGGTGCGCGGTTTTTAGGAACTGGCTCTTCGGCCCGTTCCACCAGAAGATTTAGTTTTTGTGGAACCGGCCGAAGAGCCGGTTCTTCAGAATACGCAAGATGCCCATTCCACCAGAAAATGTAGTTTTTGTGGAACCGGCCGAAGAGCCGGTTCCTCAGAATGCTGCAATCGCCTCAAGCAATCTTGCTCTTCATTTTGCCTTTCGCCGCACCCATACCTAAAAAGCTCAATCCTACTAAAGTACCCAACCAAGTAGAAGGTTCGGGTACAGCCTCAAACGATCCTTTAATGGCGATCGCATCGTTAGCGCATTCGGCAAAAAGGTTAGCAATATAGTTCCCAGAAGGCATTGATGATTTATTGAAACTAAATCCGATGGTTTGAGAACCTACTGCATTAAACTGCGCGAAATTCAGACCGAGTGCGCTCAAAGTTGCTGGCGTTAAAGAATTAATTTCTCCTACTTTTGTGCCGGCAGCAATTTCGTTGAGAACTGTCCAGTTTCCTGTTTGTTCAAAATAGGGGTCTGTGGCAGCTAAATCGCCCATTGATGGGGTGCCGCCTTGAGATGCAACGTAGGTGTTGAATTGATTTAAATTGACGAAGCCGGAGTTAGTTTGGGTGACGTTTTTAGCGGTAACATTGCTGTAAACACCTGTTGTTGCGACGCCTGAGTCGTTTCCCGCGGCAAAGCGAACGCCAAATAAGCTGCCCTTTGCGTTTGCTGTGTTGAAGTTTTGACCGGAAAAATTGAAGAACAAATCGCCGTAGTTGATGTTACCTTTAGCAGCGGCAGTATCTGCATATCCTGCTAAACTTAGGTTGGAGTTGATGGCGACGAAAGCTGTATCTGATGTTTCTTTGACGGCGATACCGTAAAATTCAAAGTCGCCGCCGCCGGTTAGGGGCCCTGTGACGCCATCGTTGAAAGAATCGATCGCATAATTCCAGCCGTTAGATAGGGTTGCTGCTGTAGCCTTTTGTTGCTGTAGTGCGATAATTGCACAGAAAACAGCCGCTGAGCAAGTCCAGTGAATGCTCTTTTTAGTAGTGGAATTCATAGAAAGCTCCCTGATGAATGAGTGTTAAAAAATCAAGTCTGTCGATCGACTATTTTTTATTTTCAGTAAATCACACATTCCGGCAGATTTTCTTAAAGTTTTGGTAAAGATTTTTTCGGGCGATCGCGTAATATCAACTAGAGCGGTAAAAAAAACAACTAATCGGTAAATAAATAGTAAAGTAAGATTAATTCGCGGTAAAGCGAAGTGAAATAATCTCGCAAAACTAAATAATTGGAGAATCACAAAAAGTTTAGACGGCGAGGATAGATGGCTAACGCCTCGGCTGTCGCCTGCGCACATTTTGAGAACAGTCAAGCAAATTCCTGCAATCTATCACAACAGGCATCGCGGGTTCATTCTAACTCGGGCGGTAGTTTCTGCAATTGAAGGGCTGCACAAATCCATCAAATTTTTCAATGCTCTTAACACATCGCCGACAGGTCGTTGACTATCTTGACTTTTCCCTTGAGCACCGATCGCAGCAGGCGATTGATCGAATGTCTATCTTGATCTTCGAGAGAGTCGTCCAAAACGGCGGCCATCAAACCGTAGCGATCGGCTAAAGTCAAACTGCCCGTATCGGTAACAGAGGCAAGTATTTCGGAAATAGCGCCGGGGATAAGTTGAACTAAAAACATGAGATGTTCCCTGAATTCGATACTTGTATCATCTCTCGTTTTCCAAAGATCGAGAGTGACGCTGGCATAGCAGAGAACGTGATGTTTTGAGCCAAACTGTGTGACAGCGACCGCTCTAATTATGTGACGAGCTGCGTTTTAAGTCTGCGATCGAAGTCACAAGATTAATCTTATATAGCGGTTCTCAGATTGATGAGGTATACAGAAACCCTGTATTGTCAAGCTTTATAGGCCAAAATTCGTACCTCACCTTTTTGAAAAACGCTATAGCAGAAGGAAGAAGGAAGAGGGAAGAAGGAAGAAGGAAGAAGGAAGAGGGAAGAGGGAAGTTCGGCAGCGGATTTTGTAGCGGATGTAACGGATGTAACGGATGTCAGTCCGAAGGAAACCAAAAACTATGCCCCATGCCCCATGCCCCATGCCCCATGCCCCATTCCCCATTCCCTATGCCCCATTCCCTATGCCCCATTCCCGATGTATAAAACGCATCGCCTTTATGCGAAAAGTTCA
This sequence comes from Cyanobacteriota bacterium, assembly GCA_025362325.1. GTDB lineage: Bacteria > Cyanobacteriota > Cyanobacteriia > Cyanobacteriales > Microcoleaceae > Microcoleus. The sequence continues at coordinate 4,264 of JANYGO010000115.1, forward strand.
TAAAATGCAATATTTTGTAAAAATAGCTACGAATATTTACTGTGTTGCCCTTTACATTAGTTCATAACAAAGGTGCATCGAAACGCAGCGACCGAACGATCGGTAGCAACTATAACCATACATAGTTTGGCGGCATTCGAGGCAGCGCCCACAAAAGCTCAAGTATACAGAAGACCAACCATGCTTAAAAGAAATTCCATCAAGTAACTAAATATACAGTTTTAAATCCCTACACTCACTAAGGTTAGCAGGAAACACACTTTATGCTCCAAGTCAATACCTCCACCGAACAAACCAGCCGCGAGGGTAAGCCGATGACCCAAACAGTAGAGCCCAAAACCAGCCAGAACAAATTTGAAAAACTCAAAGCCGAAAAAGATGGCTTAGCAGTCAAAGCCGAACTCGACCACTTCGCCCAAATCGGCTGGGAAGCAATGGACGAGATTGATCGCGAGCACCGCCTCAAATGGCTCGGCATCTTCTTTCGGCCAGTAACTCCCGGCAAATTCATGATGCGGCTGCGCTTGCCCAACGGCGTCATCACCAGCAATCAAACTAGAACCCTAGCAGAAATCGTCCAGCGCTACGGCTCCGACGGCAGCGCCGACATCACCACCAGACAAAACCTGCAACTGCGCGGAATTCGCATCGAAGACGTGCCCGACATCTTCCGCCGCCTCAAGGAAGCTGGCATGACCAGCATTCAGTCCGGCATGGACAACGTGCGCAACATCACCGGTTCCCCAGTCGCGGGCTTGGACGCGGACGAACTGATAGATACGTGGGAATTGGCGAATCAAGTCCAAGACATGATTACCAACAGCGGCGAAGGCAACCCAGAGTTTTCCAATCTGCCGAGAAAGTTTAATATTGCGATCGCAGGTTGCCGAGATAACTCAGTCCACGCTGAAATCAACGATATCGCCTTCGTACCCGCTTACTCTGACGGCAACATCGGCTTCAACGTTTTAGTCGGCGGCTTCTTCTCCGCCAAACGCTGCGAAGCTGCAATTCCCCTCAACGTCTGGGCAAGTCCCAGCGACGTTGTGGATTTGTGCAAAGCAATTTTAACTGTATTTCGCGATCGCGGCCCGAGAGCAAACCGCCAAAAATCGCGCTTGATGTGGCTGATTGACGAACTCGGCATCGAACAATTCCGCGCCGCCGTCGAACAAGAAGTAGGTCGCACTTTGCCCAACGCCGCCCTCAAAGATGAAATCATCTGGGACAAACGCGACCACCTCGGCATCTACGACCAAAAACAATCGGGCCTAAAGTATGTAGGGTTGCACGTTCCCGTCGGACGGCTGCAAGCAGCGGATTTGTTCGATTTGGCCAGAATCGCCGAGGTTTACGGCAGCGGCGAGATCAGGCTCACTGTCGAAGAAAACGCGATTATTCCCAACGTTCCCGACTCGCGGATTGAATCGCTGGTCAAAGAACCGCTGTTGCAACGTTTTTCGATCGACCCCGCACCCCTGACACGCGCCTTGGTTTCCTGCACCGGCTCGAATTTTTGCAACTTTGCCCTCATCGAAACCAAAACCCGCGCCGTAGCAATGATTCGGGAACTGGAAGCCGAACTGTCCGTTCCCAAACCGGTCAGAATTCACTGGACGGGTTGCCCCAATTCCTGCGCTCAACCCCAAGTAGCCGACATCGGTTTGATGGGAACAAAGGTTCGCAAGAACGGCAAAACCCTCGAAGGTGTTGACATCTACATGGGAGGCACAGTTGGCAAAGATGCTCATTTAGGTACTTGCGTCCAAAAAGGCATTCCTTGCGAAGACCTGAAACCGCTGCTGCATCAACTGTTAGTCGATAAGTTTGGGGCGGTTCCCAAACCGATTGCAGGGGAGGTAGCTTTGCTGAACCGGCAACTGCAATTGACGGTTGAGGAGGGCGAAAAGGCAGCCCAGGCACCCAAACCTCAGACATCTACTGTCATTTTCGCTCGATCGGGCAAAGAAGTTGCTTGCAGCGAAGATGAGTACATTCTCGACGTTGCCGAACGGGCCGGGGTCGAACTTGACAGCAATTGCCGAAAGGGAGTTTGTGGCACTTGCAAGCAGAAACTCCTAGAAGGTAATATTGCCGCCTACGACAGCCAACCCGACGCGGCCGCCGGCTTAGAACCAGGGTTCATTTTAACTTGCAGCGCCCGGGCGATCGGCAAAGTGTCGATCGACGCCTGATATCACATTGTGAGATGGAGGCGGTCAAACAGAATTCTGTCATTGCGAATGATATTCTGTGATGGCGAAGGTCGTCAACCAATGTCACATCTCACATTCTCACAATCTCAAATTACAACAACCATAATTCAAGACAAATGAGCAACCTTTCTCGAAGAAAATTCATCATCACCGCCGGAGCCACAGCCGCCGGCACCCTCCTCGTCCACGGTTGCAGTTCCGGTTCCACGACTTCTAGCGCCACACCCAGCGCCGCCACACCCAGCGCCGCCCCAGCAGTCAACGTCAACCCCGCCGACGCCCCCGAAGTTACCACAGCCAAACTCGGATTCATCGCCCTCACCGACTCAGCACCCCTAATCATCGCCCAAGAAAAAGGTTACTTCGCCAAGTACGGCATGAAAGACGTACAAGTTACCAAACAAGCATCTTGGCCAGTTACTCGCGACAACTTAGAACTCGGTTCCGACAAAGGCGGCATTGACGGAGCTCACATCTTGTCCCCCATGCCTTACCAAATGACCTTAGGCACAATTACCAAAGGCAATCAACCAGTGCCGATGAACATTGTCGCCCGGTTAAATACTAACGGTCAGGCTATTTCTATCAGCAAAAAATACGCAGACTTAAAAGTAGGTACAGACAGCAAAGCTCTCAAAGCAGCCCTCGCCAATCAGAAAGTTGCTGTTACCTTTCCCGGCGGCACCCACGATTTGTGGATGCGCTATTGGTTAGCAGCCGGCGGCATAAATCCAGATACAGATGTTTCCGTGATTCCCGTACCGCCGCCCCAAATGGTAGCTAACATGAAATCCGGCAGCATGGAAGCCTTCTGCGTCGGCGAACCTTGGAATGCCCAGCTCGTTACTCAAAAAGTAGGATACACCGCTTTAGTAACCGGAGAACTCTGGAAAGACCATCCAGAAAAAGCCTTAACTTTAAGAGCAGATTGGGTTGCGAAAAATCCTAAAGCTACTAAAGCAATTACCATGGCCGTACTGGAAGCCCAGCAGTGGTGCGACAAGCCAGAAAATAAAGACGAGATGTGCACAATCATCTCTCAAGATAAGTGGTTAAAAGTACCAGTAGCAGATATTATCGGTCGCGCCAAAGGTCAAATTGACTACGGTACCGGCCGCGTTGAAGCCGCCAGTCCCCTAGCCATGAAATTCTGGGCTGACAATGCGTCTTATCCCTATAAGAGTCACGATGCTTGGTTCATCGCAGAAAATATTCGCTGGGGTTATCTGCCGGCAACTACCGACATTAAAGCCACGGTTGATAAAGTTAACCGCGAGGATATTTGGAAAGCAGCAGCGACAGCACTTAGCGTTCCCGCAGCCCAAATTCCAGCTACCACTTCTCGCGGTGTCGAAACCTTCTTTGACGGCGTGAAGTTTGACCCAGAAAAACCCGAAGAATATCTCAAGGGTCTGGCAATCAAGAAAGCTTAATTAGTTGGTTTACTGTTAGCTGTCAACAGTTGACAGTTGACAGTTGACAGTTGACAAACTCGTCAAATTAATGGTGTTGGGTGGAGTGAAATCGAGGGTTCGTTCCACTAAGTAAACATCGAAAACTGCCTTCTAAGCATCTACAAATAATCAATTATTCACAATACTGCACAAAAAAATGGCTACAAATCTCGCTGTTTCTAAAAGCAAAAATCCAGTAAATTTCGTGGTGGATATGGTTCAAAAGAACCGCAAAAAAATCATCCGCCCGCTAGTTGCGATCGCAGTTCTGCTCGTAGTTTGGCAAATTCTGTGCCACGGGGATAAGTCCGCCTTGCCCGGCCCGATTAAAGTTGTCCAAGAAAGCTGGAATCTGATTATCAATCCGTTCTTCGACAACGGCGGCGCCGACAAAGGCTTATTTTGGCAATTGGCTGCCAGCTTGCAGCGGGTGGCGATCGGCTTTACTCTAGCAGCAGTTCTCGGCATTGGTTTAGGAATATTAATCGGTACAAACTCTTTAATGTTCGATGCTTTAGACCCGCTGTTTCAAGTATTCAGAACAATCCCGCCCCTGGCTTGGCTACCGATCGCCCTAGCAGTATTTCAACAGTTCAATCCCTTTGAAGGCTTGGGGATGAAAGCTAACGAAGTTTCAGCGCTTTTTGTAATCTTGATTACAGCAATTTGGCCGATTCTGATTAACACCACAGTAGGCGTTCAACAAATACCCCAAGATTACAGAAACGTTGCCCGCGTCTTGCGCCTCCCCAACCAAAAATACTTCTGGAAAATCTTGCTACCGTCTTCGGTTCCTTACATCTTCACAGGCTTGAGAATTGGTATCGGTTTGTCTTGGCTGGCGATTGTAGCTGCGGAAATGTTAACCGGTGGTGTTGGTATCGGCTTCTTCATCTGGGATTCTTACAACAGTTCTAGACTCAGCGCGGTGATTCTGGCAGTGTTTTATGTAGGAATCGTCGGTTTGATTTTAGACAGACTCGTTGGTTTCATCGCTTCCAAAGTTGTTCCTGAAGAACAAAAATAGGATTTGGTAATGGGTAATGGGTAATGGGTAATGGGTAATGGGTAATGGTGGCGACCCACAAACAGCTAAAAATCCGTTTTTAGTCAACTACCAACTACCAATTACCAACTACCAACTACCAACTACCAACTACCAACTACCAGATATCATTTAAACTCAGCATCTACAAAATACAAAATAACCTAAAATAGCCATGTCAATACTTGTTGAAGTAGACCACGTAGATCGCGTATTTAACTTGCCCAATGGCGAGCAATACATCGCCCTCAAAAATATCGAACTTAAAATTAAAAAGGGTGAATTTATCACCTTAATCGGTCACTCCGGCTGTGGCAAATCTACACTGCTAAATATCATCGCCGGCCTCGACACAGCAAGTCAGGGCGGGATTACTCTAGAAGGGCGCGAAGTCCGCGAGCCAGGCCCGGACAGAATGGTGGTGTTTCAAAATTACTCGCTGCTACCTTGGCTGACAGTCCGCGAAAATATTGCTCTAGCAGTTGATGAAATTTACAGCGGTAACTCTCAAGCAGATCGCGAGTTGGTAATCGAATACCACATTAAATTGGTGGGGCTCGGAGCAGCCGCCAACAAACGCCCTAGCGAAATTTCTGGGGGGATGAAACAACGAGTTGCGATCGCCCGCGCCCTGGCAATTCGCCCGAAATTGCTGCTGCTAGACGAACCCTTCGGCGCCCTCGATGCTTTAACTCGCGGCGGTTTGCAAGACCAGTTGATGAACATTTGCGAAGAAAGCAAAGTCACCAGTGTGATGGTAACTCACGACGTGGATGAAGCTTTGTTGCTGAGCGATCGCATTGTAATGCTCACCAACGGCCCGGAAGCGCAAATCGGGCAAATTCTCGAAGTCAACATTCCCCGCCCCCGCAAGCGCATGGAAGTGGTCAACCATCCGAGTTACTACGCGCTGCGCAACGAAATGGTTTACTTCCTCAACCAGCAAAAACGGGTGAAACAGCGCCGGGCCAAACAACAACCGCCTGTCATCTCCCGCAACGGCCTGGAAAAAATCAACCTCGACATCGGCTTTATTCCCCTCACCGACTGCGCACCCTTAGTCGTAGCCAAAGAAAAAGGATTCTTCAAAGCCCACGGCTTAGAAGAAGTCACCCTCAGCCGCGAACCTAGTTGGAAAGAAATTGCCAAAGGTATCGCCCAAGGACGGCTGGACGCGGCGCAAATGGTCGCAGGAATGCCGATCGCCATGCTGTTGGGCATGGACGGCGAGCAACCGGTGCCGGTCTGTAGCGCCCTCACGCTGTCTCGTAACGGCAACTCGATTATTTTCGGGAAACACCTTTACGACAAAGGGATTCGGACATTAAAGGATTTCAAAGCGGAGATCGCCAATACTCCCGATACAGTTCATACCTTGGGGATGGTACACTCCGCCTCCATGCACAATCTGCTGTTCCGCTACTGGCTGGCCGCCGGCGGCATTGACCCCGACCTTGATGTGGCTTTGACCATGATTCCGCCCCCGCAGATGGTATCGAATTTAAAAGCAGGTAATATTGACGGCTATTGCGCCGGCGATCCTTGGAACTCCCACGCTGTCAACGGCGGTTCGGGTTTTGTGATAGCCCGTTCCCTCGATATTCTGCCCGGACACATCGAAAAAGTTCTCGGCGTTACCGAAGATTGGGCTCAGAAATATCCTCAAACCCACCTCGCCCTCGTCAAAGCGCTTTTGGAAGCCTGCGACTACTGCGACGATCGCCGTAACCGCGAAGAAATTCTACAATTGATTTGCCAAGAACAATACATCGGCGCAGATCCGAAAGACATCCGTCCGGGGTTCCTCGACCCCTACAACTCCGGTACGGAGGCCGAACCTGAAATGCTCTACAATTTCAACCAGTTTTACGTTGACCAAACCAATTGTCCAGACCGCCTAGAAATGGTGTGGGTGATGGCGCAGATGGCTCGCTGGGGAATGATTCCGTTCCCGAAAAACTGGGTGGAAGTGGTCGATCGAGTTTTGCGGCCCGATGTTTTCGGTCAAGCAGTGCGCGAGTTGGGTTTGCCGGATATCGCTAGAGCTCGCCGGACGATCGAACTATTTGACGGCACAGTCTTTAATGCCGACGACCCGATCGACTATCTTCAGAATGTCGAAATCAAGCGCGGCGTCCGCATTGAAGAAATTTTAATTGAACAAATAGGCAGTCAGTGTTCTATCAAAACGCTTGCATAACCAGCAAATAGGAAGAGGGAATGAGCAGCAATAAATCAGGAAGCACTACTCCACATTTCCCACTTCCTAATACCAGAATTCAAAAATATCATTTCTAATTTCTCATGTCTAATCCCCCAAACCCCAAACCGAATCCTGAAAATATGCAGCAAACTATAAAAACGCCCCAGGCAACCAAGATTCAGACCGAAAAACCAGGCTTTCTGACTATTAAAGATGTATCGAAAGTCTACCCAAACCTGAAAGAACCAGAAAAACCTTTCGTGATTCTCGACGGTGTAAACCTGACTATTAAGGAAGGCGAATTTATTTGTTTGATCGGTCACTCCGGCTGCGGAAAATCAACTTTGCTCAACATGATCGCCGGATTCAACGGGCCGACAAGCGGAGAAGTTGCTCTCGAAGGTGCGCGGATTACTGAACCGGGCCCCGATCGCATGGTGGTGTTTCAAAACTACTCGCTGCTACCGTGGCTGACTGCTACTGAAAACATCCACCTCGGCGTTGAAACTGTTTACGCCGACAAGTCCGCAGAGGAACAGGATAAGATCGTCCAGGATCACTTGGAATTAGTGGGGCTGACCGAAGCTTGCAACAAAAGACCAGGCCAATTGTCCGGGGGGATGAAACAAAGAGTTGCGATCGCCCGAGCCCTGGCAACTCGCCCCAAACTGTTGATTTTGGACGAACCTTTCGGAGCTCTAGACCCGATTACCCGGGAAGAGTTACAGGAAGAATTGCTGAAGATTTGGCGCGAGTACAAAATTACGATCGTGATGATTACTCACGATATTGATGAAGCTTTGTTTTTAGCCGATCGGATCGTGATGATGACCAACGGCCCGGCTGCTTCGATCGGCGAAGATGTGCACATTCCCTTCAGCCGTCCCCGCAACCGCACGCGGATTATGGAAGACCCGAAATACTACGAACTGCGCAACTTTGCTTTAGAGTTCCTATTCTCTCGCTACGCCCACCACGAAGAGGATCAAGCAACGGACTCGGAGACAGCAACCGTCGTGCTGCCATTACCTGCCAGCAAAAAGTCTGCGGTTGCTGACAGGCCGATGCCGCCTGTATCCTTTGTGCCTCACACTGCACAACCCCTAGAAGCCTCGCCGATCAAAGGCGCCATCCTGGCAGTCTCGTGGTTGGTAGCAATGGCTACTTTATCTGCCGTCAATATGTCTGCTGTTTCCAGCCAGCTCAAGCAAGCGAAACTAGCAGAAACTTCACCGCAGGCGCCAACTGCGGCGGTTGTGAGTTCTCCCCCCAGCCCTGCACCCATTGCTGCTGCTAGCCCTGCACCGATTGCTGCAAGTCCTGCACCCATCCCTGCTGCTGCAAGTCCTGCACCCATCCCTGCTGCCTCGCCTGCTGCGGCTAACAGCGCCGCCGCGCCCAATGCAGCAACCAGCGCCGCATCAGGGATTTCTGACAAAGCCGAACTCGATGCGATCGGACAGCAGTTATATGCACAAATTGACCAAAATTGGAAGACAACTCCCACATTTACCGAAAGTTTGACTTATCGGGTCAAAGTGAAACAAAACGGCGATATCCTACAGTTCGATCCCACAAATAAAGCAGCTAAAGATTTCGTCAAAGAAACTCCTCTGCCAGTTTTGCAAACTCCTGCCGGTGCCGCAGCAGGCGCTCAAAAAACGGCTGAATTCCAAGTAACTTTTAGCCCCACCAACGGCGGCGTATTTGAAGTCAAAACAGCGAAGTAGCTGAAATACTCCAACACGGTTATCTCAGATTGGTATCAACAACCAAGTCAAAAGTAGTACCGGCCCGCTGTTTGAGTCCTGCAAACATTCCTCCTAGCCCCCCATCCTTGGGGGTAACAAGAGTTAGGTTTGGATTCCCTCTGTTTGAGGGGGATTGAAAAGCTGCGAGAAGCTGGCTACAAACGAGAGCGATAGCGAGTTTTAGTAAGACAGCGGTTAATTTAAAATCAGGGTATTATCCGCTGTTGTGAAGCATTTGTGCGGTAATTAAGTAATTTTTGATACATTATTTGCAGGAGCCCTCAGTTCCGACTATAATGACAAATTACCCATTATGCATTAGCTTTCAAAAATTAGCATCTAAAATCACCAGATGGAAACTATAAAAACTCTTTGCCCTTATTGCGGTGTAGGTTGCGGTCTAGAAGTTGTTCCCGACAAAAAACAAACTTGGAAAGTCCGGGGCGATCGCAATCACCCATCGAGTCAGGGCATGGTTTGTATTAAGGGAGCAACGGTAGCAGAGTCGATTCGGAGCGATCGGCTGCTGTATCCAATGATGCGAGATACTCTCGATCAACCGTTCCGCCGCGCTAGCTGGGACGAAGCTCTCGACGCCATTGTTAACCGTATCCAGACAATTCGCAGCACCAGCGGCCCCGATGCTATGTGCATTTACGGTTCCGGTCAATTCGCTACAGAAGATTATTATGTTGCCCAGAAACTAATGAAAGGTTGTTTGGGCACTAATAATTTTGATGCGAATTCTCGCTTGTGTATGTCTTCAGCAGTATCGGGATACGTTCAAAGTTTTGGTTCGGACGGGCCGCCTTGCTGTTACGACGATTTAGAATTAACAGATTGCGCTTTTATTATCGGCAGCAATACAGCGGAATGCCATCCGATTGTATTCAACCGATTAGCAAAGTACCACAAAAAAAATGCCAATGTTAAGATGATTGTGGTAGATCCGAGGCGGACTCCGACTGCTGAAGCCGCAGATTTGCACTTAGCAATTAAACCGGGTACGGATATAGATTTGCTCAACGGAATTGCATATTTGCTGTTGCGCAGGCAAGCAATAGATCCTGAGTTTATTCAAGAATGCACGGCGAATTTTTCAGCTTTTGCTGAAGTTGTTAGCAGCTACACGCCGGAGTTTGTAGCCTCGCGTTGCGGCATTACTGTCAGCGACTTAGAAACGGTTGCCAACTATTGGGAACAGTCGCAGCGGGTTTTGTCTCTGTGGTCGATGGGCATCAACCAGTCCTCCGAAGGCACGGCAAAGGTGCGATCGCTAATTAATTTGCACTTGATGACCGGTCAAATCGGCAAACCGGGATGCGGCCCGTTTTCCCTGACCGGCCAGCCCAACGCCATGGGAGGGCGGGAAGCGGGAGGACTGTCTCACTTGCTCCCCGGCTACCGATTTGTGAAAAATGCCGAACACAGAACCCAAGTCGAGGAGTTTTGGGGAATCGCACCGGGAAGTATTTCCCCGCATCCGGGCCGCACTGCTTGGGACATGATTGTGGGTTTGGAAAGTGGCGAAGTTGAAATGCTGTGGATTGCAGCTACTAATCCGGTGGTGAGTATGCCGGATTTGGAACGCACAAAAGCCGCTTTGTTGCGATCGCCCTTTACGGTTTATCAAGAAGCTTACTATCCCACGGAAACCTCAGCCTACGCCCACATCCTGCTGCCGGCAACGCAGTGGAGCGAAAAAACCGGAGTGATGACAAATTCCGAACGCCGCGTGACGGTTTGTCCCGGTTTCGATGCACCATCCGGGGAAGCGCGCGACGACTGGAAGATTTTCGCAGAAGTCGGCCGCCGGTTGGGTTTTGGTGAACACTTTGCTTTCGACAGCAGCGCTGACGTATTCAAAGAGTACGTGCAGTTGACAGGGGGCAGGCCTTGCGACATGACAGGCCTGAGCCACGAGTATTTGCGCCTGATGGGCCCGCAGCAGTGGCCGTGTCCCGAAAACGAGCCTCCGCATCCAGCGAACGAAGCGAAACGACTATATACTGACAAGCGTTTTCACACTCCCGACGCGCGGGCGAGATTTTCGGCCTATCACTCTCGGGGACTGGCAGAACCTCCAGATCCAGACTATCCGTTTGTGTTGACGACAGGCAGAGTTTACGGACACTGGCACACGATGACGCGCACGGGTAGAACTGACAAAATCAATCAGTTGCACCCCGAGCCGTTTTTGGAAATTCACCCCCGCGATGCTGCTAAATTGCAGATTAAGGAGGGGGATTTGCTGGAAGTTCGATCGCGCCGCGGCAAGGCGCAGTTTCCGGCAAAAGTCACCAAGGCGATCGCCCCTGGTACGCTATTTGTACCGATGCACTGGGGTTCTCTGTGGGCCGAAGGGGCTGAAGCCAATGCCATGACTCATGCTGCAAGCTGTCCAGATTCCAAACAGCCAGAGTTAAAAGCTTGTGCGGTGCAGTTGGTACTCGTTGGCGCAGAAACTCCAGCAGAAACTCCAGCAGAAGTTGAGGAATTTAATTGGGCCAAATCCACCGTCGCCGTCCCTTCTTGAACTACCCTCCAACTTCGGTATCTTATAGAAGAAGGAAGAAGGAAGAAGGAAGTTGTAAGTTGTAATCGACCTGATGTTTCTGCAATTAACAACTTCTTAACGCTGATGGGGGGTTGCGATACAACTTACATAGCGGCACCAATGTTATAGCAACCCCCACATAGGCTAGGACATAAATAATGTCATGAATAGATCCTATGACCATGGGAGCATAAACGGTTTGATGCTTGTACACTGTCAACTGTCAACTGTCGAGGGGTCAACTGTCAACTGCTATATAACCTTGGCTTCTTGGCACAGACTCGCGTAAAATCGTAGGTTTTTTGTCAAGAAACCAGGTTTCTGGGCCGTTGGCGGGGCTAAATCTTATACTATTTTCGATTTTCGATTTTCGATTAAAGAATCGGGAATGACTTATGAGATCGGGGTTTGGATCGCGGGCCTACCTAGAGTTGCATTATTTTTAGGAACTGGTATTAGAGTGCTCTACGGTTGTCAAAAACTCAACTCTCTACATCGAGCAATGTTGAGTCCGGATGCACCCCACAAGCTGCGTTCCCCGGGCGAACCCAGCAACAAGAAAAAATAAATTTATTTATTCGGAATTTTTTCTGCTTTATTGGTGGTTTTGCCTTCGTTCTTCTGCGTTCAGCGTTCAGCGTTCAGCTTTCTGCCTTATTTTTGATCGATCGAGTCAGAAAATTGCAGTTTGCACGTATAGGTGCTATGATCTTTCCATAAGGCTTTATTTTCGGCAGTACAGTTCGTTCGATCGGCGTTCCTCCGGATTTAAATCTCTACAACCTCGATTCTGGAGAATGTTCAATGTCAATCTATGTCGGCAATTTATCCTACGAAGTAACGCAGGAGCACCTCAGCCAAACTTTTGGAGAGTACGGCACAGTAAAGCGCATTCAGTTGCCTGCTGACCGCGAAACAGGTCGGATGCGTGGCTTCGCTTTCGTAGAAATGTCTACTGAAGCAGAAGAAACCGCAGCCATTGAGGCTCTTGACGGTGCTGAGTGGATGGGTCGCGACCTCAAGGTCAATAAGGCAAAACCCCGCGAAGAGCGCGGTTCTTCTAACAGCGGTAACTGGGGCAACAACGACCGCTCTTCTCGCCGCTACTAAACCCACCCGAGCTAAACTTTTAGCTCCTGTGTGTATTGGGCCGGAGCGAGTTGGGAGTCAAAAATCATTCTCTGTTGAGAATAGTTGATTCTGCGATCGCACCGCGTCTGAAAGTCCTCAAAATATTGCTAGACAATAGTTTGAGGCTTTTTTATGGCAAAAATTTATTGAATGTTGACTAAATCATAGGATGTGCAGTAAATTAACCGCAATATTTGTAGGGGCGGGTTTCACCAACGATATATAATTCAGACAAACAATCTATATAAACCCGCCCCCACCACGGGACAGAAGTTGATTGCGGGTAATTCAACGGACACGATATCACGGGTATGCTCAAAAAAATATTTAGGCAAATTTCTAAGTCAGGCAGTGATGAAGACTTTCTGCATTTTACAGAAAGTGTAGAAGTAATAATATCCAAAATTTTATCGCTGGCGATGATTTTGGTAATTATCGTCAGCGTTTGCGATTTGATAATTTTTTTAGCAAAAGAATTGTTCAACGACCATGAGACTTTTTTGTTAAAAGATACGTTGTTTATCATATTTGGGTTATTTTTAAATGTTTTAATTGCTCTGGAAATCTTGGAAAATATTACAGCTTATCTGAAAAAGCACGTAATTCAAGTAGAGCTAGTTATTGTAACTTCTTTGATAGCAGTATCTAGAAAAATCATCATTCTTGACCTGGAAAAGAAAACCGCAGCCGACTTGATTGGTTTGGCGGCGGCAATTTTCGCGCTTTCCATTAGTTACTTAATAGTGCGGTACGCAAATAAATCAAATGATTAATATCGAGAATTTGGAATTGGGAATTGGGAATTGGGAAGTGTTAATAACTAATACCCAATCCGGCTTTGCCTGAATAATCCTTTCCTTTATTTTTTAGAATAATGGGCGGTTTCAACCGCCGTCTTGTCTAGAGGTCTTCCAACAAACCAGGAGGAGGCACAATTTCAATTCTGCCTTTTTCCAAGTCAACAATTGGCACAATCTCTTGCACAAAAGGAATCAATATTTTAGTTGATTTAGGCTCTTTAACGCGAATTTTCCGTGGTTTGCGGGTATTTCTGGGGTCAGCGTTTGCTGTGGGAGTTTTAGGCCGTTTTGGCTTTTCTAGTCCTGCGACGACAGGTTCCGGCGCTGTTAAATCTGTTTCTACTTCTAAAAGGTCGTTACCTGCGGGAATAATATCACTTACCTTACCCAAGATTTCCCCGGTTAACTGGTTAAAAACTTCCATACCGATCAAATCTTGGACGTAAAACTCGTCAGATTCGAGGTAAGGTCGAGATCCCTTTTCGATCAACAACTTGCAGCCCCGCAGCGCCTCAGCACCATCGCGGTCTTCCACACCCTCCACCTCTACAGCATACAGCCCTTTGCCCGGAATGTAGCGACCACCCAAAAGCTCGATCGGTTCCGGTTCAGTTTTTTTAGGGCGCAAAAGCCACCGCTTCCCCGGTTCAATAAACCTTTCCGGGAAATCCGAATCGGGATAGACTCGCACTTCCCCGTCCAAACCTTGAGCTGCTACAATTGTACCGATTTCTATCCACTCAGACATAGATTCTATCACTCAAATTGCTACTAATTAGTCATTAGTCATTAGTCATTAGTCATTAGTCATTGGTCATTGGTCATTGGTCATTGGTCATTGGTCATTGGTCATTGGTAATTAATATTACTTCTGACCTCCTTTAAATCCGTTAAAAATCCGTTGCCGAACTTCCCTCCAACATCCGTTACATCCCGTACCTTAATCGTTGCCCAACTTCCTTCTATCCGTTACATCCGTTACATCCGTTATAAAATCCGTTGCCGAACTTCCTTCCTCTTTACACCAACCCCGTCCTCAGCGCCACAACTGCTGCTTGCACGCGGTCATCCACTGCCAACTTATTCATAATACCGCGAACGTGAGTTTTAATAGTATTTGGGCTCAAATAAAGCGCCGCTGCAATTTCAGGATTACTGTTACCTTCCACCATTAATCTTAACACCTCCAATTCCCGCTGGGACAACTGACCAAAAGTAGTTGTAGAAGCAGGCATCGGGGGTTTGAGGTGCTCGATGACAGTGCGGGCAATTTGAGGGTCGAGGTATGTAGCCCCCTCTGCTGCCGCTGCAATCGCCGCTAACAGCCTGTCCACCGAAGCACCTTTAATGCAATAAGCATCAGCACCGCTAGAAAGGGCAGCAATAATTTCAGTTTCTGCCATGTGAGAAGTTAACATTACCACTCGAACTTCCGGCAGTTGTGCTTTAATTTGCTGCGTCGCTGCTATGCCGTCCAGCCGCGGCAAACCGATATCCATCACAATAATATCAGGTTTGAGTTTCAGTGCGGCTGCTACACCTAAATAGCCGTCTTCTGCTTGTCCTACTATTTCTATTTCTGGGGAATCGGCTAAAACTTGCTCTAATCCCAGTTGCATCATCGGATCATCTTCAACAATTAAAATTCTCATAATTAATTGGAAATTGGGAATTGGGAATTGGGAATTGGGAATTGGGAATTGGGAATTGGTAGGTTTTAAACAATGACTAACAATTAATAACTGCTTACCAACGACTAATAACTAATAACTGCTGACTAATCACTATTAACTAACTTTTAAAACTTCAACAAATTCGCCGGGCCAAACCCAGGTTTCCGATGCGGGCAAAACTGCTAAACCAGTCGTATTGGCGAGGTTAATTAAATTTGCTGAATTTTGGCTGCCGCTAGCAGGTTCAAATTCCCAGACTCCGGCAACTAAATGTAGTTTACCCCAAACATAAGTTTCGCGCTTGCCGTGCGATCGCAATTCAGAATGACATCGAGCCCGCACAAACTCCGGGCCCCAAGCATCCGCGCCCAGCCCAGCCATCTTTCTCAAAGCAGGCACAACAAACCGCCAACAACAGACTAAAGCTGAAACTGGATTTCCCGGCAAACCAAAATAGAGACAATCCGAACTCGAAATCGGCGAATCTGATTTTTTTTTATCTCGTTTAAACGCAGCAACCGTTAAAGGTTTTCCCGGCTTAATCGCCACAGCGCTTATGTAAATTTTACCTCCCAAGTCAGCCAATATTTTATCAATATAATCGTAATCTCCTACCGATACGCCGCCCGTAGAAAGCACAACATCCGCCGTCGAAATAGCCTCCGCGATCGCCTTTTTGAGCGCATCTTGATTATCAGGAACAATCCCCAAGCGAATCGGTTCAAATCCCATTTGCGCCAACAAAACTGTCAAAGCATACTGATTCGAGTCTACCAGTTTCCCCGGAGTTAAGATTTGGTCTGGCGATACCAATTCGTCACCAGTAGAAAAAATTGCCACCCGTAGCCGCCGATAAACTGGAACTTGAATGCACTGTGCAGTTGCTAACACCGCCATTTCTGGGGCGTTGATAACTGTACCGGGAGTTAGCAAAGTTGTTCCTGCTTGATAAAAAGCACCTTTGTGCCGGACAAATGCTTGCGGTTTTTCAGGAGAAACTAAGATAAAAATGCGATCGCCCTCACGCCTCGTTTCCTCCTGCATTACCACCGTATCAGCACCCGCAGGCATCACAGCGCCAGTGAAAATCCGCGCCGCTTCCCCCGATTGCACCGTATTTAGAGGCTGATATCCCGCTGGAATCTCCTCAACTACTTCGAGTACCGCTGGTTTTTCGGCGCAGCAGTTTTCCACATCAGCAAACCGCACCGCGTACCCATCCATTGCCGAATTGTCCCAATAAGGAAAATCGAGGGAACCAGCGACAGGTGCGGCCAAAACTCGCCCCGATGCTGCCAGCAAGTCTACAGTTTCTACATCCCGCTGACTGTCGAGGGGTTGCGCCAAATTTAGTACGATCGATTCTGCTTCTTTCACTGACAGCATGACTGTCTCCTTGTTCCTATAACTCTCTAATTAGTTTAGCAAAATAGCAGCTATAGTGGAGAAGTATTTTTTTATTCGCCTGCCATAAACCTTCTGTTTGTTGCCCTTCGCTTATGACTATTTATCGTTCGCTTTTTAGATTCAATTGTTTATCTGTCTTGCTGGTGGGACTTTTGGTGCTCTTGACTCTAATGTCAGGCTTACAAGTCAGCGATTTATTTTTTAACCCTTTTTTCTCCCCCAATCCCACTCTCGCCTTGTTAACTCGCACCTTTCAACTCTTATGTTCAGTGCCAGTTATTGTTTGTACCTTTAGTTATGGATTGGCTAAAACTATTCAACCCCGCCATTCGGAAAATCGATTTATTCTCTTCTCGGCTTTGTTAACAGGTGGATTTTTGCTCAATGAAATTTACAGAATTCATATATATATGATAGCAGCGGGAATTCCCAAGTTAGGAGTCTGTTTGCTGTACGCCGTTATTTTGTCCTCCTACGGATGGTTTTTTCGGCGAGAACTACAGTTGACTCCTTACAAAGTATTGTTAGCTGGGTTGGGGTTGTTGTTTTTTGCGATCGGCGTTGATACGCTCAAGTTACAAAACCAGATAATGGCCAGTTTACTAGAAGGAGTGCCTAAATTGTTTAGCGAAATCAACATTGCCTTTTATTATTGGTATGTCTGCAAGTATTTTATCGAAAAAGCTTTTCATAAAACAGTTAATAGCTCAGAAAAAATATGATATACCGATCGCATTATCAAACAGATCCAGCTTAAAAATAGTTGAATAAATTACCAAGTATCCGGATCGAATACCATGCTAGCAGTTACCATCAACTTTAATGCAATCGCCCAAATCACCGACGACCAATTTTATCAACTGTGCCGCGAAAACCCCGATGTCAAATTTGAACGCAACGCCCAAGGAGAAATAATCGTTATGTCACCCACAGGAGGAGAAACCGGAAATTACAATTTTGAAATAGCTACTGATTTTGGAATTTGGAACAGACAAACTAAACTGGGAGTTTGTTTCGATTCTTCAACTTGCTTCAAACTCCCCAGCGGTGCAAACCGTTCTCCCGATGTATCTTGGATTGAAAAATCAAGATGGGATGCACTAACTCCCGAACAAAAACAAAAATTTCCTCCGATTGCCCCAGATTTTGTCTTAGAGTTAATGTCGCCGACAGACAGCTTAAAAGATACTCAAGACAAAATGCAAGAATACATGAATAACCAAGTCAAGTTAGGTTGGTTAATTAACCGCAAAACGCGCCGAGTTGAAATCTATCGCCAAGGACAAACAGTAGAAATACTGGAATGTCCCGCAGAACTTTCAGGAGAAGATATTTTGCCAGGTTTTGTGCTAAACTTGCGATCGCTGTGGAGATAATAGCTAAATCCGAAGCCGAGAAACCGGGTTTTTTCCCGAATCTGCGGGTGGCATCGAAGTATGTATTAATAAAAAACCCGGTTTCTGAGTCCCCAATTTGCGTTAAAAAAGTCTAATGGAAACTAAAGAAACAACTTCCCTAACAGCCGAACAGCACAAACAGAAAATGCAGCGCCGCCAAGAAGTACAGGCGCAGCGAATTGCTAACTCCTCAAAAGACAAAGGTTTAATAATTGTCAATACTGGTAACGGGAAAGGCAAAACTACGGCCGCTTTGGGAATGGTTGTGCGATCGCTCGGTCACGGCTACCGCGTCGCCATAGTACAATTTATCAAAGGCGCTTGGGAACCCGCAGAGAAAGCCGTTTTTGAACTCTGGGAAAAACAGCTAGAATTTCACGCAATGGGAGAAGGTTTTACCTGGGACACGCAAGACAGAGACAGAGATATCGAAACAGCACAAAAAGCCTGGGAAAAAGCCCTCACTTTTATCTGCAATCCAGAATTTAAATTAGTGCTGCTAGATGAAGTTAATATAGCATTAAAACTGGGTTATTTGCAAGTAGAACAAATTTTAGCAGGGTTAGACCAAAAACCAGAAGAAACTCACATTATTTTAACAGGCAGAGGCGCGCCACCTGCACTCATTGAACGGGCAGATTTGGTGACAGAAATGACTTTAGTTAAGCATCCATTCCGAGAACAAGGAATTAAAGCTCAACCAGGTATCGAGTATTAATGTTGTTTTTACAGTCCGCGAACTCCGACAAAAAGAACTCAGTTTCTGAATCCCGTGCGTAATATCAAATCCGGTAGCATCGGAATTAATATTACCAGCCAGGAAACGGCACTACCGCGTTATCTATACTGGCAAAATTAGAGTGAAAGTTGACCCCTTGCCGAATTCGCTACTCACCGTAATTTCTCCCCCCAGCATCTGAGAATATTTCTGCGCTATTGCCAAACCCAAACCCGTACCTCCGTACTTGCGGGTAGTCGAAGCATCGGCTTGGGTAAAAGGTTGAAATAACTTTTGTAGCTGTTCTGAAGTCATCCCAATCCCCGTATCAGTACACTTAAAAATTAACTGTTCAGAATCCCAACTATTCTCGTCCTTTTTAATTTTTTCAACGCTAAGTGTAATTGTTCCTTTCTGAGTAAACTTAGCTGCGTTGCTGAGCAAATTAAACAAAATTTGAGTAAATTTAGTTTTATCGGAATGCAATTCGCCAATATTATTAGGACACTCCACCTTCAGGTGATTGGTGTTTGGCAAAAATAGCGGTTGAACAGTTTTCGCTACATATTGAACGGCATCCGAAACGTTAAAAGTTGCTAATTCAAGTTCCGCGTGACCCGCTTCGATCTTCGACAAGTCCAGAATATCATTAATTAATGTCAGTAAAAGCTGCCCTGCATTGTGAATTCTCTCTAAATCCGACACAAAATCTTCTAAGTCCAAATCTAAAGCCTCTTCTTGCAGGATCTCGCTGTAACCGATAATCGCATTTAGAGGAGTTCGCAGTTCGTGGCTCATGTTAGCCAAAAACTGACTTTTAGCCAAATTAGCAGCTTCTGCTGCTTCTTTTGCTTTGTACAGTTCTGCCTCGGCTTGCAAGCGGTCGGTCACGTCGTGAGCCAAGACTAATTCCGCATTTCTGCTATCAAATATCATGGCATAAGAAGTAATTTCTACATCAATAATTGTGCCGTCTTTTTTTTGGTGCTGCCACACACTGGCAAAATCAATACCGACATCTACTTGGGATATATTTTCTAACAATTTCGGCATTTTTTGGGGGGGACGAATGTCCGCAACTGTCATGTTGAGAAATTCGTCGCGAGTGTAGCCGTAGTGATGGATAGCAGCCTGATTAACGGCGATAAATTGCAGGGTTTCTAAATCGTAAACCCACATCGGATGGGGGTTGTTTTTAAACAAAAGTCTGTAGCGTTCTTCTGATGCTCGCAGTTCGGCTTCGGCTTGTTTGCGCTCGGTAATGTCGCGGACAACAGTGCAAATAATCTCGCGGCCGCCGTAGGAAATCACGCTCCCGCTTACTTCTACATCCACGCAGGAACCGTCTCGGCGACGATAGAGAACTTCGCCGATTCTGAATTGTTTGTCCGCCAGCAGCAACTTGATATTGCTGTCAATTAGGTCTTGAGAGTAAGCGACGATATCGTAAATAGTCAGTTGCGAAATCTCATCAAGACTGTAATCGAGCAAGTTTCTAAACGCTGTATTGGCTTCCAAAAGGCCTTTATTTTGAGCATCCCAGAGGAAAATACAATCTGTAGCTTGCTCGACTACGGCTCGGTAGCGGGCTTTTTCTTCTAGTTGTTCGCTGTCGGCTTGCGCGATCGCCCCTAGCATTTTGTTGATAGTATGGGCAAGGTCGGACAACTCGTCTTCGCCCGTCACCGGCAGCCGCACGGAGAGGTCTTGGCTACTGCTGACGCGGTTCACTGATGAAGCCAAACTGCTCAACCGAGACAGCACCAAACGCTCTATCAGCAGCAGAGTGCAGCCGACAAACCCAATGCCCGCTAACGTTACAGACACTAGCAGGTACAGCAAACTGGTTTGACCTTGGCGGTAGATTTCTCTGGGCATATCCACCCGTAGAAGTAGCGCGGGTCGATCGTAAATATCGCGGATCAAAGCATAACCCGCCATCAAATCTTCGCTGACACGACGCACCAAAATCGGTTTTTTTCCCGACAGTTTGTGCCGCGCTTTCAGAAAATCGGCGGGTAAATGAGGCTCATTAATGCTGTGGACAATCAGCGGCAAACGAGTAATTTTAGACAGCTTCGCAATGCCCGCTGCATCTAAATTGCGCCCGAATATCAGCGTGCCTCGAATCGGGCCAGTGTTTTTTGTAGTGACAATTGGCCGGGAAGTAATCAGTATCGGCCCTGACGGCAGCAGCAGGATACCAGCGAGGGTGCTGTTGACGTTGGGGTGCTGCAACAGGGGGTCGCCCAGAGAAATGTGCTCTTTTAATGCCTCTGGAACAGGCGTTAGTTTCACCTTTTGGCTGTCGAAACTCGTACCGTAAACTATTTTGCCCGAAGTATTGACAAATAGGGCTATAGCATTTCTTACAAAGGTGAGGTACAATAACAGCAGTGAGTAAACCAATTCCAAATATTTTCTGATGTAATTTCATTAAATCCAAATTCTCTGGCTTTTGCTAACTCTTGATAATTAGTCGTCTTGATAGAACGGA
>JANYGO010000116.1 GCA_025362325.1 Cyanobacteriota bacterium
TGAGATTTTGTGGCGGTTTATCAAATATCAATGGCTCGAAATAGATGCCTACTCTAGCTGGCAATCTCTTGTTTCATCTGTAGAAAGAATTCTTAAAGAATTTGGAGATAATTATGTAATTAATTTTGCTTAACTACTTATGCCTGCAATGAACCCATTCACAAAGGGTAAGGGAACCTGTAGCACAAGCAAACCTACTGTTGAGACAATGCCAATGAAAGCCATGCTCAGAGCAATCCCACCCAGATAATTAATTAAACCAACCTCACACTTTGAGAGAATGCTATCCGCGCGCTTGCGATATAGCGGTTCTCAGATTGATGAGGTATACAGAAACCCTGTATTGTCAAGCTTTATAGGCCAAAATTCGTACCTCACCTTTTTGAAAAACGCTATAGAATGCGGGAAATCCTTTTATCAACCTTCTAATTCCTTCTAATTTTGATTCAGCTTAACTTAAAGAATTTCTACCGCAAGAAATAGATCGTGCTCTATCTCATGAGGGACATCAATATAAAAAGTAAATGTAGCAACTGTTTAATGACTTATCTGGCTCAAAAGGTACATGACTTTGATCCTATTAATGATTAAGGTTTGGGTGAAATGACAAATTTAGGAGAACATTCTTAGGCGGAGGCGCGACGTTAGGGGTACTGTTCTCCAAAGCGATCACTCAGCCCCAAGGTGTTGCTATTTACGATCCAACTCGTGTGATTCGCTTGATCGATATCATGGTGGCAATGGCAAACATGAGCGGCATTGCTGCCCACTTTGATGGGTGCTGTTGCTTCTCTGAGCGTGTTTGAATGGCTGCATCCCTAATTCACCAATAGGCTCAGCTTCAATGAACTAATAACTTGATGTTCGAGAACTGGAAAAACGCTTCTGTTAGAGGATGAAAAGCCAATGCGACAGCTTCTTGTGCAAGTGCCGCAGGGATGTGGAAAAACTGTTTTAGAGATTGCGAAAGCCTGTGACGGCACTAACCTGGCAAAAATTGAAGCGACGGGAGTTAAGCAACCGTTGGACCTGGTATTTGTTCACATTTCCAATGGCAAGCTTGAAAAGCTGCTTGAGAAACTGCAAGATATACCGGATTTAAGCTTTACGCTGCTGCCAACTGGGATCATGGCCCTCCATCCACCTGCTGATGCTGCTGCTACTCAGGTCACAAATGTTGAAGAGCGTAGCCCGATCGAAATTTTTCTTTCAGGTTTGCAAAGTACCGGGTCTTGGAAAGGATTTCTCAGCTATGCAGCAATCGCCGGAGTCATCGTGTGGATTGGCTTGTATACCAGCACAAGTTACCTCTTGGTAGCCGCGATGTTGCTGGCTCCGTTTGCCAGTCCCGCGATGAACACAGCTCTGGCAACCGCGAGGGGCGATCGCCAACTGCTTCGACGCAGCGTTGTCCGGTATTTTGCTGCCTTAAGCGTGACGATCGCTACTACTGCTTTGCTCAGTTGGATACTCCAGCAGCAGATTCCATCCAATTTGATGATCGACAGCAGCCAAATTTCTACAGTTTCGGTTTTGATTCCGCTGGCAGCGGGAGCAGCGGGAGCGCTGACCTTGATCCAGTCCGATCGCAGTAGTTTGGTATCAGGTGCCGCTACTGGAATGCTTGTTGCGGCATCGCTGGCTCCCCCCGCAGGCATTGTTGGCATGGCAGGGGCGATCGGGCGTTGGGATTTAGTAACCAACGGACTCTTTTTACTGCTGCTGCAACTGGGTGGTATCAATTTCTCTGCCGCACTGCTGTTTCGCCTGTTTGGAGGACTATCCACTCAAGGGGCGCGCTATCAGCGTGGGCAACGCGGCGTGTTTCCAATCTCAGTGGGGCTAAGTGCGATCGTGCTGGTCGGCTTATTAATTTTGCAATTTTCTAGCCCGCCCAACTTAGAACGCTCTAGTCGTGCTCAGCGGGCAAATGCTGAATTGCAGCAGGTCGTGCAGCAAAGTGATTCCGCTCAACTGGTTGAGTCCAATGTGCGTTTTACCAGCGCTAATATTCAGGGGCAAAATACCTTGCTGTGTGTGGTGTATGTTCAGCGTCAGCCAGAGGCGACTCGATCGACTGAACAAATCCGCGCCGATTTGACTCAAGCCATTCAAGCTCACCTGTTAGCACAAGGTTTCAATGCGATGCCCCTGGTTAACGTGATTGTGCTGGAAACACCTGCTTTTAAACCATAACTTTAAATCATCGTGATGAACCCCTTGGATCGATCCGAAAAGCAAGCAATAGAATACGAGCAACAGCAAATCTTGCAGCAGCTAGAAGATTGGCTGGAACTGCCAATGCTGTTGTTGAGTTTTGCTTGGCTCGGTCTATTTGTAGTGGAATTGACCTGGGGACTGACTCCTCTTTTAGATGCAATTAGTGTCATCATTTGGGGCGTGTTTATCCTGGAATTTATTCTTAAACTATCGCTTGCGCCCCGCAAGGCTGCTTATCTTAAAACAAGTTGGATTACAGCAATTGCACTGCTTTTACCCGCCTTGCGTATGTTGCGGTTTATGCGTGTGATGCGAATTTTACAAACTACGCGAGCAGTTCGAGGCTTACGGCTGTTGCGTGTGATGACTCGCACCAATCGCAGTATGCGATCGCTCGCCGGCAACTTTGCGCGGCGTGGCTTTGGCTATGTGGTGATGACGACAACAATCATTACACTGGTTGGGGCAGCGGGAATGTATGCTTTTGAGCAAGATGCTCCAGATTTGCCCGGATTTGATAGCTACAGCACTGCGCTTTGGTGGACAGCAATGCTGATGACCACAATGGGATCGGACTACTTTCCCAAAACGGCTGAAGGTCGCATCCTCTGCTTTCTGCTGGCGCTGTATGCGTTTGCTGTATTTGGCTATGTAACAGCAACGTTAGCTACATTCTTTATTGGACAAGATGCTGACGATGACAAAGCAGAGATTGTTGGAGCAAAATCGATCGATGCCCTGCGAGACGAAATTGCAGCCTTACGAACTGAGATTCAGAGCTTAAGGCAGGAGAATTCACAACCTTAGAGAGAAGTTAGTTCTCCTGATTTCCATTAACGTACAGGTACTTTCTCTGACGATCGTGCAATGAGTGAAGAAATATCAACTCTTTTAGCCAAGATGCAGGCAATGCTGAATGGCTTTATCATTTTGTTGCCAAATATGGTGTTGGCATTGATTGTCTTTGCGATCTTTGTCTTCGTTGCTAGAGCGATTAAGAAAGTAGTCAGAAACTTGACGCGCAATCGCCGTCAAGCTCGCAACCTGGGCATGGTGCTGGGGCGGTTGGCACAAGGAACAACTATCTTAGTGGGCTTATTTATTGCGCTGTCGATCGTGATTCCATCCCTTAAAGCCAGCGATCTCGTGCAGCTACTCGGAATCAGCGGTGTAGCGATCGGCTTTGCGTTTCGAGATATTTTACAAAACTTTCTAGCGGGTATTTTAATTCTGTTAACTGAACCCTTCCAAATTGACGATCAAATCGTTTTCAAAGATTTTGAAGGGACTGTAGAAAATATTCAAACCCGCGCAACGATGATTAAAACTTATGATGGGCGGCGGATTGTAATTCCAAATTCTGAGCTATTTACAAATTCTGTCACGGTTAATACTGCGTATGAAAATCGCCGTTTGCAGTATGACATTGGCATTGGTTACGGTGATGATATCAACGAAGCACGACGATTCATTTTAGAGGCAATACATGAAACAGATGGGGTGTTAGAAACGCCTGCTCCTGATGCGATCGTGGTTGAATTAGCAGGCAGCACTGTCAATATTCGCGCTCGCTGGTGGGTACAACCCCCTCGTCGTGCAGATGTGCTAGACCTGCAAGATCGAGTGTTGACTAACATTAAAAATAAGCTAACGGCAAATGGTATCGATCTGCCCTTCCCGACCCAGCAAATTCTGTTTCATGACCAGACTGAAGCAACGGATGGCGATCGCACTCGTCAGCGTGAAGGTTGGCCCGCTGGGAAAGGTCAAGTCCCACAGCCACGCAGCATCAGTAGCTCGCTCAACCGCCTTGCCGAGATCGAGGTTCAGGGAGATGGGTTTAAAGCAGGTAACACAAAGCCTACTCCAACTACAGAGGAATAGCAAATGGAAACCAAGTTTAGCAAGCTTTTGGACTCACTTCACTCTAGCTTCTGGTTCATCCCGACCCTGATGGTTGTGCTGGCGATCGGGCTTTCTTTGGTCACTATTGGCATTGACCAAAAGCTAGAAGGCGACATTATTGGTAATTTAGGTTGGGCGTATTCACTGGGTCCCAATGGTTCACGAGCCATTCTCTCTGCGATCGCAGGGTCAATGGTGACTGTTGCCACGACTGCATTCTCTATTACCATTGTGGCGCTTCAGCTTGCGTCTTCGCAGTTTGGTCCGCGTCTGCTGCGTAACTTTATGCAAGATACTGGCAACCAAATTGTACTAGGAACCTTCATCTCTACCTTTGTTTATAGCCTGATGGTGTTGCGAACTATCAATGGTGTTGCTGAAAATGAGTTTGTACCACATATTTCAGTTACCTGCGGGCTTGGATTGGCGATCGCCAGTATTGGCGTTTTAATCTATTTTATTCACCATTCCGCCACCTCCATCCAAGTCGATCATGTCATTTCTAAGGTGGGAAGTGAGCTAGATGAAGCGATCGATCGGCTCTTTCCCAAGCAGGTAGGACGCGGCGCAGCGAAGCATCGAGCAGAACCACTCACTTCAGATATTCCAGCCAATTTCGATCGCGAGGCAACCGCCATTCAAGCGGCTAGCAGTAACTATGTGCAAGCAATCGATACAGACCAGTTAATGCAAATTGCAACGGAGTACAATATCTTGCTTCAGCTTCAGCGTCGTCCTGGAGACTTTGTGATTAAAGGAACTCCCCTGGTATTTGTTTATCCGGGTGCATCTCAATGAAGGCACATACATCAAATTGAAAGTTGACCGTTGAGATAAGCACAGCGAAGAGCCAGGATAGAGGAAACGTTCTCAATATTCCATTGCGCTCCCGATATTTTCACCCTTAATCCAATGCGTTTAATTGTTGATTCAACGGTTCCCGAACCAATGGAGCTTATGGATTCTTCTTTG